>DATBOX010000162.1:0-55533 GCA_036561685.1 Candidatus Limnocylindrales bacterium
CCGACGAGGTACTCCAGGCGGATCGGGGCGAAGCACTCGTAGAAGACGACGTCCGCCTCGCCCAGCTGGCGAAAGGCGTGGACCCAGTTCGAGGGGATGACGAGCAGCGAGCCAGGGCCGACCTCCGACTCCTCATCGCCCACCTTGGCCCACAGGCGGCCCTGCTCCACGAGCATGATCTGCTCAGCCTCGTGGGTGTGATCGGGGATGGTCACGCCGCCCCGATAGACGATGCGGGTGAGCATCGTCTTCTCGCCCGAGACGGCCTGCCGATAGACGCCGGGGATGTACTCGACGGTCGGGAACTCGTCCCACGTCGTGATCTGGCGCATCCCGGATCCCTCCTCAGTCGCCCACGGCGCGCGCCTTCGCGTCAAGGCCGCGAAGGATCAGCTCGGGGGTCACCGGCAGCTCATCGATGCGCACGCCGGTGGCATGGTAGATGGCGTTGACGATGGCGGGGATGGGCGAGTTGGCGGTCATCTCGCCCACGCCTTTGACCCCGTACGGGCCGTTCGACGACGGGTACTCCAGCACGACGCACTCGATCTCGGGCATCTCGTAGGCGCCGGGCATGACGTACTCGCTGAAGTCCTTGGCCGCGTGCTCGGGGTCGGGGTAGTAGGGCTGGGTCGTCTCGTACAGGGCGTGCGACATGCCCATCCAGGCACCGCCGACGATCTGGCCCTTGACCAGGGCCGGGTTGACCTGCTGGCCGACCTCGTAGGCGCTCCTGATGCTGAGGACGGTGACCTCGCCGGTCTCGGTGTCCACCTCCACCTCCGCCACGGTGCAGGCGTGAGCTTCGGTCGAGTCGGGGTCCATCGCCCCGGTCTCGGGATCGACGGGACTCTTGGCCTTCATGTACGCGCCGCGCCCGGCGATCGTCTTGCCGTACTTGAACTGGGCCGCGGCGGCGATATCGGCGATCTTCAGCGAGCGATCGGGGGCGCCGCGGACCATCAGGTTGCCCTGCCCGTCGAAGACGAGGTCGCTGCGCGCGGCCTCGAACTCGTCGACCGCCACGTCCAGCAGCGCCTCGCGGGTCTCGATCGCCGCCGCGATGACGGCATTGCCGACGCGATGCGTGGCGCGGCTGGCGAAGGTGCCCATGTCATGCGGACCGGTGTCGGTGTCGGCTGTGTCGACGACGACGTCCTCCATGCGTACGCCCAGCGTCTCCGCGGCGATCTGGCCGATGACCGTGCGCAGGCCCTGGCCCAGGTCCGTGGCGGAGAGCGAGACGACGAACGAGCCACTGGTCGTGGCGTGGATGAGCGCCTGCGAGGGGTCGCCGCCGAGGTTCATGCCGGTCGGGTAGTTGACGGCCGACATGCCCGTGCCGCGCAGCTTGGCCACGTCAGGCGCCTCCGTCCGGCCGTGGAGCCGAGGTCATCGTCCGGAACGCCTCCGGCAGCTCGTGGTCCACGAGCTTCGCCGCGGCCTGCATCGTCTCGATGAGCGTGGCGTCCTCGACGAGCTTGCGGTGGGGCTTCATGTCGCCATCGTGGTAGGCGTTGATGAACCGCACCGACCATGGGTCGAGCCCCACGACCTCGGCGATCTTGTCCATCTGGACCTCGATGGCGAACGAGGCCATGGTGATGCCGAAGCCGCGCATGGCGCTGGTCGGCTGGCGGTTGGTGTAGACGCAGTAGGCGTCGATCGAGACGTTGGGGATGGCGTACGGACCGGCGGCGTTCGCCGCGTGCTTGGTGAGGGCGTACGGCGTCTGGCGGCTGTAGGCGCCCGAGTCGGCGTAGCTCGTCACCTTGCGGGCGATGAGCCGTCCGTCGGCCATGACGCCGTCCTTCATGTAGATGCGCCACGCGCTGCGCGTCGACGACACCTGCATCTCCTCCGACCGGCTGAAGGCATACCGCACGGGCCGGTTCGTCTTCATCGCCGCGAGCGTGGCCAACGGCTCCACGATGACGTCGACCTTGCCGCCGAAGCCGCCCCCGACCGTGCCGCCGATGAAGTGCAGCTGGTTGCCCGGGACCTGCAGGATGATCGAGGTGTTGTCCAGGCTGAAGTACAAGGCCTGGGTGTTGGTGTAGACGGTGTAGCGGCCGTTGGCTTCCGGGATGGCGATGGCGGCGGTCGTCTCGGTCGGCGCCTGCTCGATGGGCTTGGTGTCGTAGACGCCCTCGACGATGTGGTCGGCGCGCGCGAAGGCCGCCTCCACGTCCCCGAAACGGACCCGCCGGCAGGGGTGGCCCTCGTACATGAAGGTGTTGTTGCCCCAGTGGGTCACGATGGGCGCGCCCGGCTTGAGGGCCTCTTCCACGTCGAAGACGGCGGGCAGCTCCTCCAGATCCAGCTTCACCCGTGCCACCGCGTCATTGGCGGCCTGCTCGGACTCGGCCACGATGGCCACGATGGGCTCGCCCTTGTAGCGGACGCGATCGACCGCCAGGACGAACTCCTCCTCCGGCTCGACCCCGATGAGCCCCAGGATGGTGTAGACGTTGTGGGGCACGTCCGCGTGCGTGAGGGCCCGCACGAATCCCGGCACGCGCTCGGCCTCCGACAGGTCCACGCCGCGGATCCGCGCGTGGTGGACGGGGCTGCGCACGACCTTGAGATGGAGGAGGCCGGGGAACGCCCGGTCGGTCGTGAAGACGGTGCGCCCGGTGACGTGGCCGATCCCATCGGCACGTGGGACCGATCTCCCGACGACGTGGCGGGCGGGGCTCATCGGGGCTGCCCGTCCTTGCTCGCGACGGCCCGCGCGGCCGCTTCGACGGCGGCGGTGATCGGCGCGTAGCCCGTGCAGCGGCAGATGTTGCCGGCCAGGGCGTCGACGATCGTCTCACGCGTCGGGTGTGGATCGTGGTCCAGAAGCGCCTTCGAGACCATGAGCATGCCCGGCGTGCAGTAGCCGCACTGGAACGCGCCCTGCTCGATGAAGGCCCGCTGGAGGGGGTCGGCCCCGCTGGCCGGCATGGCGGTCTCGAGGGTGTCCACGCGGCGGCCGGCCACCTCCTCCACGGGCAAGAGGCACGACATGACCGGCTCGCCGTCGACGAGGACGGTGCAGCTGCCGCAGCCGCCCTGGCGGCAGCCTTCCTTGACGGCCGTCTGGCCGAGCTGGTAGCGCAGGACCGCCTGGAGCGTGGTCATGGGCCCGACCATGACCTCCACGTCGCGGTCACCCAGCTCGAAGGCGACGATCGTCGAGGCCATCTATAGGGCCTCCAGCGCGCGCCGCACGAAGACTCCGACCATCCGCCGGCGGTACCACTCGGTGGCGATGCCATCGGTGGACGGCTGGCACTCGGCCGCGGCGGCCTTGGCCGCCTGCTGGATGACCGCGGCATCCAGCACGGCACCGGTGAGCACGGCCTCTGCGCTCGCGGCCCGGATGGCGTGTGGCCCGGCCGCACCGAGGGCGATGCGCGCCGTGCCGACACGGCCGTCGCGGCGCTCAACGGCGACGGCCACGGTCACCACGGCAGGCGTGTTGCTGTGCTTGCGGCCGAACTTGAGGAACGCCGTCTCGCGGGCGGCCCTGGGGACCGTGATCTCCACGAGCAGCTCGTCGGGGGCCAGGGCATTGGTCATGAAGCCGGTGAAGAAGTGGGCCAGCGGGAGGACCCGCTCTCCTCGCGGGCCGGCCACGCGCACGTGCGCGTCCAGGGCGAGGAGGGCGACCGCCACGTCACCCCCCGGCGGCGGGGTGAACAGGTTGCCGCCGACCGTGCCCATGTTGCGGATGGACCAGCTCGCCGTGTGGCGGGCGGCCTCGCTGAGCAGCGGCACGGCATCCTGCGCCAGGAGTTGGGAGAGCGTCACGGCGGCGCCGACGGCGAGGCCATCGCCCCGTCGCTCCAGGCGGTCCAGGCCCGCGTGACGCAGGCTCATGACCCGCTCGGGCAGCGAGATGCCGTCATTGATGAGGGGCATGACGACCGTGCCGCCGGCCATGACCAGCAGCTCCGGCCCATGGCGCTCGAGCAGGCCGATCGCCTCCGGCACCGACCGGGGCATGAGGTATTCGCGGACGCTCATCGGGCGGCGGCGCTTTCGACCGCGGCGGCCTGAAGGCGCCGGCCGAGCCGCGCCAGCCCCTCGTTCACGAGCGACCGGGCGAAGCCCTCCAGGAACCGCGAGTCGAGGCGGGCCAGCGGGCCGCCGACCACGCCGGACCCGTCGTATTCGACGACCGTCCCCACGTCTGCTCCGCGGAGGTGGAACGTGGCCCGGCCGGTGATCGTCCCCACCCGACCCTCGAGGCGGCCCTCCAGCTCGCCGGAGGTCGGGGCCTCGGCGGTGACGAGCCGCACGACCATGTCATAGGTGCCGACGACGGCCGGCAGGCGGATGGCGATGCGGCCGTGGTACTCGTCGGCCGAGACCTGGTGGATCTCCTGGCAGCCCGGGATGACCTCCAGCAGCGCCCCGGGGTCACAGATCGCCGCGAACACCGCCCCGGGCGGGGCCGCCAGCGTGGCCGAGCCGCGCACCTTCATCGCGTGTCGGTCACGCGACCACTTCGTACGCCTGGACCACGCTGCTCGAGACGAGCGCGTTGAGGTCGGGCTGGAGGCCCTGGTGCACCGGCGACGTCCGCCAGCCCACGGATGCCTCGAGATCCAGGAACCGCAGCACCATCTGGTACGTGGTGGCGTCCTCCGCCTCGCGGAGCAGGTCCACGCGCACGTACCCGGGGGAGGCGGCCATGGCCGGCCGGTAGCGTTCGGTGAAGAAGCGCTCGAAAGCGCTCGACTTGTCGGGGCTCACGGTGAACGTGATATGGCGTTCGATCATGGCCCGGCCATGATGTCACGCGCCGCGAGAGGCGGGATGGGCCGGTCGGCCCTCTCGAGGGGACCAGTCGGCCCTCCGGTCATCTCGCTACCCGCGGCGGCCGCCCCGCCACGAGCGCCTCGACCTCCGCCAGCGTTGCCATCGACGTATCGCCCGGCGTCGTCATGGCCAGGGCCCCGTGGGCCACGCCGTACTCCAGCGCGCGCTCCAGCGGCAGACCGGTCAGGAGCCCGTAGATGAGTCCCGAGGCGAACGAGTCACCGCCCCCCACGCGGTCCAGGATCTCCAGGTCGGGGTGGGGTGTCGCCACGGTCAGCCGTCCGTCGGCGAAGCACGCCGCGCCCCAGTCGTTGCGGGTCGCCGTCCGCGCCACGCGCAGCGTCGTGGCCACGACGGCCAGGTTCGCGTACGTGTCCATGACGGTGGCCATCATCTCGCCGTACCCGGTGGGGTCCAGCTCGGCCAGGTCCGGGTCGCCGGTGGCCGGGGCGAAGCCCAGGGCGGCGCTGAAGTCCTCCTCGTTGCCCAGCATCACGTCGACGAGCGGGGCCAGCGACCGATTCACGGCCTGCGCCTGCTCCTTGCCGCCGATGCCCTTCCACAGGCTGGGGCGATAGTTGAGGTCGTAGCTCACGATCGTCCCGTGCCGCCGGGCGGCGGCCATGGCCTCCGCGGCCACCTCCGCGGTCGACGGCGAGAGCGCGGCGAAGATGCCCCCGGTGTGGAACCAGCGTGCGCCTTCCGCCCCGAAGATCGCGTCCCAGTCCACCTCGCCAGGCCGCAGCTGGCTGACCGCCGTGTGGCCGCGGTCAGAGACGCCGACCGCGCCGCGGACGCCGAAGCCGCGTTCGGTAAAGTTGAGGCCGTTGCGAACCGTCCGCCCGACCCCGTCATAGGGCATCCAGGAGACGTGGCGCAGGTCCACGCCGCCAGCCAGCATCATGTCCTCGACCAGGCGCCCGACCGGGTTGTCGGCGAGGGCCGTGACGATCGCCGTCCGCAGGCCGAAACAGCGCCGCAAGCCGCGGGCCACGTTGTACTCACCGCCGCCCTCCCAGACGCGGAACTGGCGCGCGGTATGGATGCGGTCCTCGCCGGGATCCAGCCGCAGCATGACCTCGCCAAGAGCCACGAGGTCCCAGCGGGCTTCGTCCGCGCCCTTGACCGCAAGCGCCATCGCTAGACCACGGCCCCGGCCGGAGCGCCGCGGACCCGCCCGACGATGGCGGCCGCCTCACGAGCCAGCCGTTCGACCTCGTCCCACGCGCCCGACGCGACTGTGCCGGGCCTTGCCAGCCAGGTCCCGCCGACGGCCGCGACACAGTCCAGGGCGAGGTACTCGGGCAGGCTGGCCGGGGTGACCCCGCCCGTCGGCACGAACCGCATCATGGGATAGGGGGCCTGCAGGGCCTGCAGGAACGCGGGCCCGCCGAGCACCGCCGCGGGGAAGACCTTGACGACCCGCAGGCCGCGGGCGAGCACGGCCTGGAGCTCGGTCGGCGTGGCGACCCCGGGCAGCACCGCCACGCCGCGGGCCAGCGCGTGGTCGACCACGTCGGGACCGAAGCCGGGGCTCACCAGGAACGTGGCGCCGGCGTCGATCGCGGCGTCGGCCTGGGCTGTCGTGAGGACCGTGCCGGCCCCCACCAGCATCTCCGGCACACCGGACCGGATGGCCCGGATGGCGTCGACCGCGGCATCCGAGCGGAACGTGATCTCCACGCACGCCAGGCCCCCGGCCAGGAGCGCCCTCGCCAGGGGAACGGCCTGCTCGGGGCTCATGACCGTCACCACCGGCAGCACGCCCGCCCGGGTCAGGGTCGCCCCAAGGTCCACGGGTCGCGGCCTCAACGCGCGGTGTAGCCACCGTCGACGACGACGGTGGAACCGTGGAAGAACGAAGCACGAGGTGAGGCCAGGAACAGGATCGCGTCGGCGATCTCCTCCGGCCGGGCCAGCCGCCGGATGACCTGCCGGTCCTCCATCTGGCGGCGCAACGTGGCCACGTCGTCCGCGCCGGCGAGGATGCGGTCCACCCACGGCGTGTCGGTCGTGCCGGGGGCGACGCAGTTGGCGCGGATGCCCCGCTCGGCGAACTCGACGGTGAGGCTGCGGGTCAGCGAGATGAGGGCGGCCTTGGAGGCGCAGTACGCGGCCCGGTTGGGGATGCCGATGAGGCCACCGACGGATGCGACGTTGACGATGGTCCCGCGGCCGTTGGCCAGGAAATGGGGCAGGAATGCCTGGCACAAGAGGAAGGCGGCCGTGACGTTGACGGCGAACGTCTCGCTCCACTGGGCCAGGGTCGTGTCAAGGACATCGGCCCGGAAGCCGACCCCGGCGCCGTTCACCAGCACGTCGACCTTGCCCAGGCGCTCCATCGCCTCTGTGGCGACCGCGCCGACCGCTCCAGCATCGGCCAGGTCGGCCACCAGCGGCACGCAGCGCGGGCCGAATTCGCCCACCAGCGGCGCCAGCTCCGCCGTCCGCCGCCCGACGCAGGCCACGGTCGCGCCGGCGGCAAGGAAGCGGGACGCGGCCTCGTGGCCGATGCCCGACGTGGCCCCGGTGAGGAAGACGCCCAGGCCGCTGAAGTCGTGGCTCTCGTCAGTCGTCATGGGCGCTGCACCTCGCTTCCTCGGAGATGCTAGACCCGATGGGCCGCCGCCGACGGCGGTCAGCGGTCGGGCATCGCGGCGAAGGTCCGCTCGATGTCGTCGATCTGGCGGACGGTCGCTGCCGCCACGGCCGCCAGGTAGCGCTCCCCGAACTCGGCTGTCGAGCCACGCGCGTCGCCCCACGTCCCCGAGTGAGTCGCGCGGTGGACCGAACCGGGCGACGAGAAGAAGAACGCCGTATGCACCGCGCCGGCGTTGGTCACCGGCGGGAAGGGCGGCATCTCATCGTTGGCGCGGTCCATGTCGACGAGTGACGGCGCGATCGCCAGGATGGCCGACGTTTCCGCCTGGTTGGCGTGGAGGCCGGTCGTGGAGCTGAAGAACTCGGCCGATTCCTCGGCCGACAGGCCGTCCCAGTAGTTGACCGGGAAGGCCCGCACGCCTTTGGGCAGGCGGTCCGCCGCGTTGGCGCAGGCATAGGCGATGGCGTAGGTGTTGTCGTAGTGGCCGTTGAGGAAGACGATCCGGCGGAAGCCCGCCGTGGCGAGCGATACGGCGATGTCCTCGATAAGCGTCATGAAGGTCGGGATCCGGATGTGGACGAGGCCGGTGAAGCCGACGTGCGGGTACGAGAGGCCGTAGTTGACGGTCGGCGCGACGACAGCCCCCACCGGCGGCGCGATGCGGCGGGCGACTTCCTGGGCCACCAGGGCGTCGGTCAGGAGCGGGCCATGCGGGCCGTGCTGCTCGGTGGAGCCGACCGGCACGATGACGGTGTGGTCGTGCGTCAGGAACGCCTCGACCTCCAGGGTCGTCATCTCGCCGAGGGCTACGGTCGGTGGCTTCATCGGATCCTTGCCTCCTGCTTGCGTCCCGGTCTAGCCGATCGTCGTCGTGAGCTCCCCGATCCCCCCGATCCGGCACGTGACCAGGTCGCCGGGCTGGAGGTGGCGCTCCGGCCCGAGCGGCCCGGCGAGCCTGGCGGGCGTGCCGGTGGCGATCAGGTCCCCAGGCCGCAGCACCGTGTGGCGGCTGAGGTAGGCGATCACCTCGGCGATCGAGTGGCGCATGTGGCCCGTGGTGCCGGCCTGGATCGGCGTGCCGTTGATGGTGCAGCCGAGGCTCGTATCCTGCGCCTCCACCTCGTCGGGCGTGACGACCCAGGGCCCCACGGGGCAGAAGCCGGCGAACGACTTGCCCAGCAGCCACTGGTCGCCGTCGAGCCACGGGTCGCGTGACGAGATATCGTCGATGCAGGTGTAGCCGAAGACGTGCTGCAGGGCATCCTCCGGCCGCACGGCCGCGGCCGTCTCTCCGATGACCACGCCGAGCTCCACCTCGGGGTCCACGTTGGCCGTCAGCGACCGGTCCCACGAGACCGTTGCGCCGTGCCCGATCACCGAGGTGGGCAGCTTGGCGTAGACGAGCGGCCGCACCGGCCCGGCGGCAGGGTCGTCGGGCGGCGCGTAATTGAGGCCGATGGTGTAGATGGCCCCCGGGTCGGGTACGGCGGGTCCGAGTCGGATGTCGTCGAGCGACCGGTACAGCCGCGGAGGCTGCTGCCGCGCCCAGTCACCGACGCGCCGGAGGCCCGCCTGGCCGCTCGCGGCGAGGCCGCGCATCGTGCCCAGGCCCGGGCCTGCCGCGGCCAGCGGCAGGACGTGCCGATCGTCCACCAGCACCACCGCGATCGCGCCACCGTCATCGATGACCGTGGCGAAGCGCATGCGTCAGGCCCCGGCCGCGACGTCGGCGAGGAGCGGCGCGACCGCCGCCCGCATCACGTCCGCCATCCCGCCCACGCCCGTCCAGCGCTCGAAGGCGATGGCCGCCTGCTGGATGAGCATCTCGGACCCGTTCGCCGCACGCAGCCCGCGCGCCCGGGCGGCCCGCAGCAGGGGCGTTTCGCTCGGCACATAGACCAGGTCGAAGACGGTCGCGTCTGCCCGCAACGCCGCGACATCGATCGTGGTGCCGGCGTGAAGCATCCCGACGGTCGTCGCGTTGACGGCCAGGTCGGCCGATCGCAGCGCGTCCGTGAAGGCCGGATCGTCCAGCGCGACCGCGGCCACGGCGCCTGACCCGACGCCGCCGAAGCGCTCGGCGAGGGCCGCCGCGGACGCCAGCGTGCGATTGCCGATCGTCACCCGCTCGGCGCCGGCGCTGAGGCAGGTGAAGACGACGGCGTGCGCGGCGCCGCCGGCGCCGGCCACGACGACTCGCCGGCCGGCCAGCGGACGGCCCATGGCCAGTTCGACGCCGGCGCGGAAGCCCGGCGCATCCGTGTTGAAGCCCGCCAGCTCCCCGGCGGCCGTCCGGGCCACGCTGTTGACCGCGCCGATGGCCGCCGCGTCGGCCTCCACCTGGTCGCACAGGCCGGCCACGAGGCGCTTGTAGGGGGCCGTGACCTGCAGGCCCAGCCAGGCCGGGCCTCGCGCCTGGGCCACGGCCGCCGGCACGTCCGGCTCGTCCAGCTCCAGGAGCTCGTAGCGGGCGTCGATGCCGGCCGCCACGAACGCTGCGTCGTGCATGACCTGCGAATGACGCCGCCGGAGCGGCTTGCCAAGGAGCGCGACCCGCTGCGTCACCGCAGGGCCGGTGCCATGCGCCGCACCGGTCCGGCCGTGGCGGGGAACGTCACGTGGGGGATGATCTCGTCCACCCACGCCTGCAGCTGCGCCGGGTCGGGCGTCATGGTGTGGAGGACGAAGTACTCCACCCCGGCGTCGACCCGCGCCTGCAGGGAAGCGATGACCTCGTCGGGCGTCCCGAACAGGTAGACCGACTCAAGGTACTTGGGACCGCGCTCGGCGCTCATGACCTTCAGGAACGCCCGATGCTGCTCCTCGCGCGCCCTGGCAGGGTCGTCGGTCAGCACCAGGTGCAGGAAGTTCTCGTGCGCCACCACGCACTCGTCGGGATCGCGGCCGTGCTCCCGGTAGTACGCCTGCAGCTCCACCCAGTCGCGGGCGATGTCCTCCGGCGGGCAGGTGGGCCGGGGGATCCAGCCGTCGGTGCGGAGGACCCGGGCCTTGACCGACTCGACGAAGCGGGGCAGGTCGGGCGACTTGGGGTCGGCCAGCTGCGAACCGCCGCCGATCCAGATCTCCGGCCGCCGCGAGGCGGTGGGTTCGATGAAGACGTCGTCGACCGAGTAGTAGCGGCCGTGATAGGTGACCGTCTGCCCCTCGAGGAGCGGCGTGATGATGTCGAGCATCTCGTCGGTGCGTTTGCCACGCTCCGACTTGTGGACGCCGACCGCCTCGTACTCGGCGTCGTTCCAGCCGACCCCCGCCCCCAGGATGACGCGGTTCTCCGACAGGAACTGGAGCGTGGCCAGCTCTTTGGCCAGGAGCACCGGATTGCGCAGCGGCATGATCAGGATCGAGGTGCCAAGGCGGACCCGCTCGGTCACCCCGGCCGCCACGGCCAGCGCCGCCAGCGGCTCCAGGAACGAGACCGAGTAGAAGCGCTTCGCGGCCAGCAGATGGTCCGTGATGAAGAGGGAGTCGAAGCCCAGGTCCTCCACCGCCCGCGCGAAGGTCCGGATGCCACGGGCCCGTTCGGGGCCGTCACCGGCCCAGATGTACGAGGGCAGGAAGACCCCGAAGCGTCCGATCTCACTCATGCGATGCGTCCCTCGTGCATTCACCGACCCCGGTAGACGGGGTCGCGCTTGCCGAGGAAGGCGCGGGCTCCCTCCAGCATGTCGTCGGTGGCGAAGATGCGGTCGGAGGCGTCCAGCTCGGCGGCGAGACCGGCGTCGAGATCCACGTCCAGGGCCCGGTCGATGAGGCGCTTGGCCTCCCGGACGGCGAGCGGCCCGCGGGCCGCGATGTCGGCCGCCAGCTCGTCGGCGGCGTGACGCGCCTGGCCCGCCGGCACGACCCGGTTGACCAGCCCGATCCGCACCGCCTCCTCCGCGTCGACGAGGCGGCCGCTGAGGATCAACTCCTTGGCCAAGGCCGGTCCCACGAGGCGCGGCAGCCGCTGTGTGCCGCCGCCGCCGGGTGTCACCGCCAGGCGGACCTCGGGCAGGCCCAGGCGGGCGCGCGCGGAGGCGATGCGGATGTCGCAGCACAGCGCCAGCTCCAGGCCGCCACCCAGCGCGTCGCCCTCGATGGCGGCGATGGTGGGCATGGGCAGGCCGGCCAGGCGGCTGGCGACGCGTTCGTCCAGCTCCCGGCGCTCTCGGCCGGCCGGGCCCCGCTGGACCTCGAATTCGCCGACGTGCGAGCCGGCGCAGAACGCCCGCTCGCCGGCGCCCGTCAGGACCACCGCGCGGACGTCGCCGGCCGGGGCCGCGCCGAGCGTCGCGAGGGCCAGTTCGAGCTCGTCCAGAAGCTCGCGCGTCACGAGGTTGAGCGGCGGGTTGACCAGCTCCAGGTAGGCGACGAGCCCCAGCTCCAGGGTGACAAGCCCGCTCATGTGGACACCCCGAAGTCGGCCGCCAGGCCCATCGGGCCCCTGGCGTAGAGGCGGCGATCCATCGTCTGCAGCTGCTCGGCGACGCGGGGGCGGAAGCCCATCCGGCCCAGCACGTCACGCTCGACGTCGATGCCGGGCGCCACCTCCGTCAGCACGAGCCCGTCGTCGGCCAGGGCGAAGACCGCCCGATCGGTGATGTAGCGGACCTGCTGGCCGCGCTGGCGGGCCAGGTGGCCGTTGAACGAGACCTGCCGGACGTGGGGCACGAACTTCTGGAGGCCGCCCTCGTGGACGATGCGCACCCCGTCCTCGATCTCGAGGCGCAGGCCCTGCGCCGTGAGCGTGCCGACGAAGTTGAGGCGGCCTGTCCGCGCGCTGATGTTGGGGAACCCGCCCGGGCCGCGGACGCGGCCCTCGAAGGCATGGACGTTGACGTTGCCCTCGGCGTCTACCTCGGCGAACGAGAGGCTCGCCACGTCGAGCCCGCCGCCGTCGTAGAAGTCGAACATGTAGGGCTGGTCGATCATGGCCTGGTAGTTGAACCCCGCCCCGCCCTCATTGCCCGCGACCGGCACGCCGCCGAAGATGCCCTGCTCCACGGTCAGGACCAGCTGGTCGGTGATGCCCTCCTCCCAGGCCACGCGGCCGATCAGCTGGCTGATGCCGAAGCCCAGGTTGCAGATGGCGCCGCGGGGGAACTCGAGCAGGGAGCGGCGGGCGATGATCTTGCGCACGTCGAGCGGCAGTGGCGCCTCCGGCGTGGCCGGCCTGCGGAGAGCCCCGGCGTAGTACGGCGAGTCCTGCGTGATGTACGTCTGCCACTGGTCCGCGTCGACGTACACGTAGTCGATGAGCGCGGCGGGGACCTTCACGTTCCGCAGGGGCAGGCTGCCCCGACGGGCGAGCTGCCGGACCTGGGCGATGACGAGGCCGCCGCTGTTGCGGGCGGCCATCGCCATGGCCAGCATCTCGCCCTGGACCGCCTCGCCCTCCATGGAGAGGTTGCCGTCCTCGTCCGCGGTCGTGCCGCGGATGACGGCCACGTCGATGGGGAAGGCGTGGTACAGGAGCCACTCGCGGCCGCGCAGGTTGACCAGCTCGACGAGGTCCTCCGTGGTGGCGGCGTTCTGCTTGCCGCCGGTCTCCCGGGGATCCACGTACGTGCCGAGGCCCACGTGCGTGACCAGCCCGGGCCGCCCGGCCGCGATCTCCCGCATCAGCTGCGACAGCACGCCCTGGGGGAACGAGTAGGCCTGGATCTCGTTGGCTTCCACGAGCGCACCAAGGCGCGGCTCGTTGCCGATGTTGCTGCCGATCGTGCGCCGCGCCAGGCCGGGCAGGGCCAGCTGGGAGAAGCCGCGGTCGGCGAAATCGCCGATGCCCACCACGCGCACGGTCGTCAGGTCCCGCGGGTGGCCCTCCGCGGTGAAGACCGCGGCCAGCTCGTCGATGAAGCGCTGCGGCACGGCGTGGCCGGCCCCGGAGCCGCCGATCAACAGGGTGCTGCCGTCGCGGACCAGGCCGACCGCCTCACGGACCTCGACCACCTTCGTCACGGCATGTAGCCCCCGGCGTTGGGGTTGAGCGTCTGGCCAAGGAACAGGCTGGACGCGTCGGAGAGCAGGAAGATGACCGCCTCGGCCACCTCTTCCGGTCGTCCGAAGCGGCCCAGGGCCATGTCGCGCAGGCGCCGGCGGCCTTCCTCGCCGTCGACGAGGTCGGTGGTCATGCCGGTCTCCACGACGGCGGGGGCGACGGCGTTGACGCGGATGCCGCGCGCGCCGAACTCCCGGGCAAGCGCGCGGGTCAGGCCGATCAGGCCCGCCTTGGCGGCACTGTAGGCGGCCGTCTCGGCGACGCCCATCTGGCCAAGCCGCGAGGCCACGTTGACGATCGATCCGCTGCCTCGCTCCAGCATCGACGGCAGTGCCGCGCGGCACGTGTGGAACGCAGCGGTCAGGTCGGTGCGGATGAGGGCCTCCCATTCGGCCGGCTCGATGGCCAGGAACGGCCCGACCTGCGTGCGCCCGGCGTTGTTGACCAGCCCGTCCAGGCGCCCGAAGCGGTCGAGCACGCGCGCCACCAGGTCCTCCGCCTGCGCCCCGTCGGCGATGTCCGCGGCGAAGCTCTCGGCCTCGGCGCCCTCGCCGCGGGCGCGGGCCACGGTCCGGGCCGCACCGTCCGCCGACAGGTTGAAGTGGACGGCCACGGTCGCCCCGGCCGCGGCCGCCTTGACGGCCACCTCCGCCCCGATGCCGCGGCTGCTGCCGGTGACGAGCACGACCCGGCCCGCCAGGGCGTCCGCCATCAGGCGACGCCGGCCGGCGTGAGCAGGTTCGCGGCCTCCAGGGCGGCGCGGATGGCGGCCGAGGCGTCCGTCGAGGCGGGCAGGAGCGGCGGGCGCATGACCGTGCTGTCGATGACGCCGAGGTGCTTGAGGGCGATCTTGGTGCGGGCGCGGTAGTCACGCACCGGCTGGGCGTAGACGGCCTCCTCCAGCGGCAGGATGCGTTCCCAGATGGCACGGGCCTCCGCCCAGCGGGCGTCACGGGTGAGGCGGTACATCTGCACCTGGAGGTCGGTGGCCAGCGTCCCGAAGCCGATGAGGGCGCCCTCGGCGCCCATGACGAACGACTCGTACACGAAGTTGTCGTCGCCGGTCAGCAGGTCGATGGGGCGCTCGAGGCGCTCGATCATGCGCCGCGTGGCCAGGTAGAGCCGCGCGTCGAAGGAGGCCTCCTTGAGCGCCACGACGCTGTTGATGGCGGCGATCCGCACCAGGATCTCCTCCGAGAAGATCACCCCGCCAAGGGCCGGCTGGAGCTGGAAGGCGACGAGCGGCAGGCCGCAGCCCGACGCGATGGCCTCGTGGTAGGCCACCGGGAGCGCGGGATCCAGCGGCGTACCCTGGTAGGCCGGGATGGGGAAGACCAGGAGGCCGCGGGCGCCCGCGCCTTCGGCCCGCTTGGCCTCCTCCACGGCCTGGGCGGTGAACGAGGCGCTGAGCCCGGCGATCACCGGGACCGCACCCGCCTCGTCGACCGCGACGCGGAGGACGCGCTCGCGCTCGTCCGGCCAGAGGTGCGGCCCCTCGCCGGTGTCGGCGTTGATGGCCAACGCGACCGGGCCCTGCGGCAGCAGCCACTGCAGGTAGCGGCGATAGGCCGCCTCGTCGAAGCGGCCGTCGGCGTCGAAGGTGATGACGCAGGCGGGGATGATGCCGTGGAGATCGAGGCTCATGCTGGTGCTCCCCTCGCGGTGGTGGCTCGGGCTGGATCGGTCGCGGTGGCGGGCGGCGGGGCGGTCGAGCCACGCAGGACGACCGTGGTCGGCATGAGGTCACGCCGGGGATGTCGCCCGGCCAGCAGGCCGGCCGCGTATTCGAAGCCGCGGCGCCCCATCTCGCGGAGCGGCATCCGCACCGTGGAGAGGCTCGGCGTGGTCATCGCCGCGACCGCGATGTCGTCGAAACCGGCCACCGAGACCTGGTCCGGGACGGCGATCCCGAGCTCGCGGAGCCGCCGCATGGCACCCAGGGCCAGCAGGTCGTTGGCACAGCAGATGGCGGTGAAGGGCAGCCCGAAGGCGAGCAGCCGATCCACGCCCTGCGCGCCGCCTTCCTGGTCGAAGGTGGCGGTCAGGACGAGCCGCTCGTCGAACGGGACGCCGGCGCCGGCCAGGCCCCGGCGGTAGCCGGCAAGCCGGTCGCGCGCCACGTAGAGGGTCACCGGCCCGGCCAGGAAGGCGATCCGCCGGTGGCCCAGCCCGACGATGGCGGCCACCATCGCCGCGACCCCGCCCGCGTTGTCCACACCGACCTCCGGCCCGCCATGCGCGTGCGGCGACAGGTGGACGACGCCGGCGCCGTAGGCCCGCATGGCCCGGACGTGCTTGGGCAGCTCCTCGTTCAGGGCCGGGTCGTCAAGGCCGCTGCCGGCGAAGATCACGGCCGCGGCGCGCATCGAGCGCAGCAGCCGGACGTAGGCGTTCTCGCGCTCGGGGATGCGCTCCGAGCTGCAGGTGATGACCAGGTAGCCGCCCGGCGCGGCGGCGTCTTCCACGCCCCGCACCACCTCGGCGAAGTAGGGGTCGGTGATGTCGTGGACGATGACGCCGACCACCGGGACGTGGCTCTTGAGCAGGCCGCGAGCGAGGGCGTTGGGCACATAATCCAGGGCCCGGGCCGCGTCAAGGACGCGCTCACGGGTGGCTGGCCGGACGGCGTAGTCGGCCGCTGAGACGACCCGCGAAACGGTCGCCGTGGAGACGCCCGCGAGGCGCGCGACCTCGGTGATGGATGTCACCTCGCCGGGCTCAGTAGGTGGGGCCGAACGAGCGCGGCTTGTCGCGGACGGTCAGCCACTGCCACTCGGTGAACGCCTCCAGGCTAGCCTCGCCGCCGAAACGGCCGCCGTTGCCGGAGATGCCCATGCCGCCGAACGGGATGATCGCCTCGTCGTTGATGGTCTGGTCGTTGACGTGGACCATGCCCGCCCGGATGCGGTTGGCGATGGCCAGCCCCCGCGAGATCGAGCGCGAATACACGCCCGCGGCCAGGCCGTACTCGCTGTCGTTGGCCAGTGCGACCGCCTCGTCGTCGGAGTCGAAGCCGACCACCGGCGCGACCGGGCCGAACGTCTCGTCGGTCCACACCGGCAGCCCGGTCGTGACCTCGGCCAGCACGGTCGGCCGGTAGAAGAGCCCCTCGTGCGTGCCGCCGGCCACGAGGCGTGCGCCACCCGCCACGGAGCGCTGGACGATGGCGTCGACGCGGGCGAGCTGCTTCTCGTTGACGATCGGGCCCAGGTCCACGTCCTCGCGATAGGGATCACCAAGGCGCAGCCTCTTGGCCTTGGTCGCCAGCAACTCGATGTACTCGTCGGCGACCGAGCGATGGACGATGTGGCGGCCCACCGCGAAGCAGACCTGGCCCTGGAACTGGAAGGACGAGTAGGCCCCGGCCGACGCCGCCGCCTCCAGGTCGGCGTCGTCCAGGACCACCAAGGCGTTGTTGCCGCCGAGTTCGAGCGAGACCTTCTTGAGCAGGCCCCCGGCGAGGGTGCCGACGCGCCGCCCGGCCGCCGTCGAACCGGTGAACGACACCATGTCCACGTGGGGGTCGGTGACCAGGGCCTCGCCGGCCTCGGCCCCGCCGATGACGATCTGCAGGAGCCCCTCGGGCAGGCCCGCCTCGCGGAAGATCGCGGCGAAGACGGCCCCGCCGCACACCGGGGTCTGCGGATCGGGCTTGAGGATGACGGCGTTGCCCAGCGCGAGTGCCGGCGCGACGACCCGCATGCCGAGGACGCTCGGCGAGTTCCACGGCGTGATGGCACCGACGACGCCGACCGGCACGCGGCGGACCATCGAGAGGCGGTCGGTCTGCGCCGACGGCAGCAGCGACCCGTACGGCTGGGAGGGCATCGACGAGGCGTTCAGGAGCTCCTGCACGGTGAAGTCCTGTTCGTGGTGCATCTTGTTGCGGTGAGCGCCCGTCTCCCGCTGCGTCCACGTCCCGAACTCCGGCCGATGGGCCTCGTAGATGTCCGCTGCCCGGCGCAGGATGCGGGCCCGCTCCTGGTGGTTCGTCTCCGCCCAGGCCGGCTGCGCCGACGCGGCGGCCGCCGCGGCCCGGGCGACGTCGTCGGGCGTCGACTGGTGGAGGGTCGTGAGCGGGATGCCGGTGGCCGGCTCGCGCTTCTCGACCGGCTCACCGCTGCCCGGTCGCCAGTCGTCGAGGAACGGGTCGAGCCATCGTGCCGGTGCGGTCACAGCCATGTCGATCTCCCCTATGCCGGGCGCTGCGTCGGCGCCGCGGGCGCGGGCCGTGCTTCGATCGCGGTCCGGCCGGTCGCGGGGTCGCGCCAGATCGCCCCACGGGCCTGCACCCCGTCAAGGAGGCCCTCCTCCAGGTAGACGGGGTACTTCCAGGACTGCAGCACCTTGGCCTCCTGGCCGGGATAGCCCAGGCGTTCCCGGACGACCTTGTCGGTGTAGTAGGCGCCCACGACCACCAGCAGGAGCGCCGCGTGGGCGTCTGGCTGGTCGCGCTCCAGGCCCGCCAGCCGCGCGGCGGGATCCTCCGGCAAGCCTGTCACGAGCGCGGTCCGGAGCGGCTCGACGAGGTCGGGGCGGGCCTCGAGCGCGAAGCGCAGGCGCTTGTCGTCGATGACGTCCCCGGCCGAGGGCATGCCGTGCGCCGCGGGGATGAGATGTGCCGCCAGCGCGGTCAGCGTCGCCCGCTGGCCGGCATCGAAACGGTCCAGGGCGTCGCTCACGCCGGCACCTGCTGGTCGGCCCGCGTCTCGACCATGTGGTCGGCCGCCCGCAGCGCCAGTGAGACGATGGAGGAGGTCGGATTGACGCCGGCGGAGGTCACGAAGCAGCTGCCGTCGACGACGTACAGGTTGGGCACATCGTGGGCGCGGTTCCAGCGGTCCAGCACGGACGTCTTCGGATCGTCGCCCATGCGCGCGGTGCCCAGCAGGTGCCAGCCCGAGTAGCGCATCAGGCGGTCGACCTCGACCGTGTGGGCGCCGGCCTCCTTGAGCGACTGCGTGGCCATCTCGATGTGGAAGTCCAGCAAGCGCCGCGAGTTCTCGGAGACCTTGTAATGGATCTCGGGGGCGGGGATGCCGGACGCGTCGGTCAGGGTGGGCGACAGCGCGACCTGGTTGGCCGGATCGGGCAGGTCCTCGCCGAAGAGGCCCCAGTTCGCGCCCCGGCCCAGGTGCGAGCGGACGTGTAGGTGGTGGTCGGGGCCCCAGACCTGCGTCCCGGCGCGGCTGGGCAGGGCCGCGTTGATCGGCCCGAAGGTGGGCGCGAGGCCCCACTTGGCGCCCCGCAGGAAGCCCCGCCGCTCGTCCGTCTCGTAGAACTGGAAGGACTCGATGGAGCAGCCGAACTGGCCCTGCCAGCTCTCCAGGTCCTCGTCGAAGAGCCCGCCCACGTTGGCGAAGGGATGCATCATCAGCCGCCGCCCGACGAGCCCGGACGAGTTGGCCAGGCCGTCCGGATGAGCCGGCGAGGCCGAGAGCAGCAGCAGGCGCGGCGTGCCGATGGCGTTCGCGGCGAGGACCACGACCCGGGCCGGCTCGAAGTGCTCCAGGCCCTCGCGATCGAGCCACGTGGCGCCCGTGACCAGCCCGGCCTTGTCGGTCTCCAGCCGCCGCACGCGGGCGCCGGTCACGAGCCGGGCGCCGGCGGCGATGGCCTTGGGCCAGTGGGTCAGGTCGGTGGAGGCCTTGGCGCCCTCGTTGCAGCCCTGCTGGCAGGTGCCGCGCTGGACGCAGGGGCGGCGCCCGTCGTAGGGCACCGACAAGATGGAGTTGGGCTCGGGCCACCAGTGCCAGCCCAGGCGGGCGTGGGCACGCGCGACCTTCAGGCCGCCCGCGCCGATGGGCAGCGGCGGCAGCGGCGGATCCTCGCCGCCGGCCGGGTAGGCCGGGTCACCACCCATGCCCGAGACGCCGAACTCGCGGTCGGTCCGCTCGTAGTAGGGCCGCAGCTCCTGGTAGTCGAGCGGCCAGTCGTCGGCGATGCCGTCAAGGGAGCGGACGCGGAAGTCGGAGGGCAGCATGCGTGGCCAGGCCCCGGCGAAGATGAGCATCGAGCCGCCGACGGCCGAGTACATGAGCGGCGAGATCTCGGCGTCCGTCTCGTCGATGGGGTAGTCCTGGGCCAGGCCGCGGACGTTCGGGCTGGTCGACCACTGCTTGCGCATGGTCAGCTCCCAGTCCAGCTCGGGGCCGCGGTACTCGGCCTTGTCGTGCCAGTCACCCTGCTCCAGGCAGACGACGCGGAAGCCGGCCTCGGTGAGCCGTCGCGCCACGACGCCGCCCGACGCGCCGGCACCGACGATCAGGACATCCGCGGGTTCCGTCGCCAAGAGGGTGACTCCTTCCGCGACGGATAGTAAACCTTATCTATGGGGCTCTCGCGGCCGATCCAGCAGCCCTCAGCGCCCCTTGGCGTAACCCAGCGCGGTCAGCTTGTCCCACAGCGACGCGGCGTTGAGGGTCTGGATGTGATCCATCATGTAGCCCTGACCCACGTCGACCGGGTAGCGCTCGTCGAAGCGGACGCGCGCGATCGTCTCCTCGCGCGTCCAGCCCTTGGCCACGGCCGCGGCGACGGCGGCCTTCCAGTCGAGCAGGACCGAGCGCTGCGTCTCGATGTACCGCAGCGTCGTGACCGGCCCGTGCCCCGGCACCAGGATGTCCACGTCCAGCTGGCGGATGCGCTCGAGCGACTCCAGCCACTGGTCCACGTTGGAGGTCATGAGCCAGGTCTGGCACTCGCAGAAGATCGTGTCGCCGGTGAAGACGACCCGCTCCTCCGGCACGTGGACGGCGACCTGGCCGGGGGTGTGGCCGGGCGTGTACAGCAGGTTGAAGGTGTGGTCGCCGACGCGGAGCGTCAGGTCGCCGGTGAAGACGACCGTGCCCTTGTTGGGGTCGGCGTAGTACGTCTCCCGGTCGGGCACGATGCGGGCCGCCTCGGGGTCGTCGGTCGGGATCGCCTCCAGGGCGTAGGCGTAGGGGTCCAGGTCGGGCGTGGGGACCATGAAGTTGTCGAACAGGCCGCGGTGCTCGACGACCGTGCCGGCGCCCTTGAAGAAGTAGTTGCCGAAGATGTGGTCGACGTGGTGCTCGGTGTTGATGAGGTAGCGGATCGGGCCGTGGCTCTCCGCCTCGCGGCGCATCGCCACGGCGCGCGTCGGCAACTGCGGCGTGTCGATGACGACGACGCCCTCGGAGGTCGCGACGAAGCTGGGATTGCAGCCCCGGAGGCGGGTCGTCGTGAAGACGTGGGGCGTCACTCGCTCCATCATCGAGGCCGCCTGTTCCATGCTGGGTCCTCCGATCCGGCTATTGGGTCGCCGTCAGGCCGCCGTCGATCCCCAGCACCTGGCCGGTGATGAAGGACGCCGCGTCCGAGCACAGGAAGATGGCCGGCCCCGCCAGGTCGCGGGTCTCGCCCACCCGGCCCAGGGGGATGCGGCCGACGATGCCCGCCTTGAAGGCGGGATCGGCCAGGAGCGTGGCCACCTGCGGCGTGTCGACGAAGGTGGGCATGATGGCGTTCACCCGGATGGCGTAACGGGCCCATTCGGTCGCCCACTGGCGCGTCAGCGAGCTGATGGCGCCCTTGGCCGCGACATAGGCGGAGTAGCCGGCGTTGATGCCCAGGTTGGCCCGCACCGACGAGATGTTGAGGACGGCGCCGCCATGGCCGCGCTCGATCATGTGGCGCACGACCGGCTGGGTGGGCACGATCGTGCTGCGCAGGTTGAGCTCCATGATCCAGTCCCAGTCCTGGCGCGGGTAGGCCTCGGCCGGATGGAGGACCTTGCCGGCGCCGCCACCGACGGCGTTGACCAGGATGTCGATCGCGCCGAAGTGATCGACCACATGGGCCACCGCGGCCTCCGCCGAGGCCTCGTCGGTCACGTCGGCGAGCACCGCCACGGCCTCCCCGCCGACGCCCTTCACCCGCTGCACCGCGACATCGAGCGTCTCCGCCGTCCGTCCCACGACCGCGATGCGCGCACCGGCCCCGGCCAGGGCCTCGGCCAGGGCCGCTCCGATGCCGCCCCCGCCGCCGGTCACGATAGCGACCCGTCCGGCCAGGCTGAAGACGTCGAGGCCGGCCATACCCTGCTCGCTCATGCCGGCCGCACGTCGGGGTCCGGCAGCATCACGTCGCGGACGGCGCCGACGAGGTCGTGGTACGACCGGATGAAGCCGCGCAGGGTGCGCACCGTCGCGCCGTACGTGTCGAACTCGGGGATCGAGAGGCCGTCGGGCTCGCAGGCTCGCCCGAAGTCGGGGATCCGGGCGGCCAGGTCGGCCACGAGGTCCGGGTCGACCGGCACGTCGATGCGCGGCTGCGGGTCGATGCCGCTCTCGTTGAAGCGGACCTGCCAGGCGTGCGGCATGGTCAGGATGACGTCGCCGCCGACGAGCTCCGTCCAGTGGAGCCGGTGGCGATACGCCGCCGCGAGCAGGCGCGTCCGGTAGCCCCGCTCCCGGTAGATGCTGACGGCGCGCTTGAAGGCCGCGATGCCGGCCCAGTCGAGCGCATCGGGGTCGATGGCGACGCCGTCCCGCTCGACCAGCACGCGCATCCAGTCATCCAGCCGGCCGATCATCATCGTGCACACCGGCGACATGGCCGAGACATCGCCGCCCGACGCCGTCCGCGTCTCGAGCCCCCGCTCCACCGCCTCCCCCACCGCCAGGGCCTGGGCGACGGTGAAGCTGACCGTGGCGTTGATGTTCACGCCTTCGGCGGTCGCCCGCTCCAGGGCCTGCAGGCCGGCGCTGGTGGCCGGGAACTTGACCTGGATGTTCGGGGCGAGGCCGGCGAAGTGGCGGCCCTGGCTCAGCATCCGGTCGGCGTTGCGGTAGTTGGCCGGGTCGGTCTGCAGCGACAGGCGGCCCTTGCGTCCGCCCGTGGCGCGGAAGACCGGTTCCAGGACCGCGGCGCCGCTGACCGCCATCTCCTCGACCAGCGCCCAGGTCAGGTCCACCTCGGTCCAGGACGGGTTCCCGGCGATGAGCTGGGCCAGCCGCGGCAGCCAGTGCGCCTTCTCCTTGCGCATGACCTCGAGGACGATCGTGGGGTTGGAGGTGGCACCGGTCGCGCCGCGCGCGACGGCGTACTGCAGCTCCTCCACCGCGCAGGAGTCGTTCCAGTAGTCGGTGGGTGTGTCCCTGACCATCGCCGCGAGCGGGCTGCGGGCCGGCGCCTCTGCCTGGGTCATATGGGGATGGTATCATCATCATCGATAATCGATTATCCGTACCGGCAGGTCACATGTCATACGTCGTCACGGCCACCTGGAAAGCGAAGCCCGGCGAGGAAGAGGCCGTCCGCGAGCTCCTGGGCCGCATCGCCGCCGCCTCGCGGGAAGAGCCGGGCTGCCTGGCCTTCTGGGCCCACCGGTCCGTGGCCGAGCGCGGCACGTTCTTCCTCTACGAGCAGTACACGTCCGAGCAGGCCTTCCGGGAGCATGCGGCGTCGGCTCACGTCCGGGACATCGTCCTGGACGACGCCGTCGCCCGGCTGGCCGTCCGGCAGCGCGAGTTCTTCGAGACGCTCTGAAGGAGGCCCCGGCCATGGCGGAGACGGAGGAGATCCTGGGCCAGTTCCTGGGCGACGCGTCGTTCCCCGTCGCCTGGGCTTCCGACGTCGAGAAGGGCTTCTTCTGGGTCTTCGACGACCTCCACTGCCCCCACCCCATCAGCCCCATGTTCTTCGACATCGGGGGCTGGTGGCTGAGCTGCGATCACATGTTCCGCCGCTTCGGCACGCCGTTCGCGGTCGACTGGCTGGCCAAGAACGTCAACGGCTACGTCTACACCACGGCCATCCCGGCCGATCCCGACCTGCGCATCGACGCCACCGAGTACAGCGCCCGCTACGGGGCACGGGTGCCGCGCGATGCCACCTACGCCTCGACGATCGGGCCGTATCTGGACGCCGTGCTGCCCGTGTACGGCCAGCACTTCGCCGACTGGTGGCGCGAGCGGCTGCGCCCGGAGATGGAGCGCAACTTCGCCTTCCTGGAGGGTCGCCTGGATGAGGCCGAGCGGCTGAGCCTGCCCGAGATGGCCTGCGTCCTGGAGGACGCCATCGACATCCACGACCGCCACTGGAAGATCCACTGGATGCTCAACTTCGCCCAGCTGTCGGCCACGCTCAACCTGCGGGCGGTCATGGAGCGCACCCGGGGCAGCGTCGACGAGAGCCTGCTGGGGCGACTGCAGAACTCGGCCTCGGATCGCAACTGGGACTCCATCGAGGCCCTCTGGCGCCTGAAGAACGAGGTCCGCGACGACGCGTTGCTGCGGGCCGCGTTCGGGGCGACCGGGCCGGGCGAGATCGGCCGGGCCCTGCAGGCCTCCGAACGGGGCCGCCGCTTCATCAGCGAGCGAGTCGAGCCGTACCAGCGCGAGTTCGGCTGGCACGCCGTGTGGAGCCACGAGTTCATCTACCCCACCGCGCGCGAGGACATGGGCCCGGTCCTGGAGTTGGTGCGGGGCTACCTGGACACCGACTACGACTACCCCTCGGCTATCGAGGCCATGCGGCGCGACATCGCCGCCGCCTCACAGGAGATCCTGGCTGGACTCAGCGGCGAGGCCCTGGAGGCGATGCGCGCGGCCAACGAGGTCAACCTGCGCATGGCGCCGCTGACGCCGGACCACCACTTCTACATCGACCAGGGCGCCAACGCGCACGTGCGCCTGGTGCTCATGGCCATCGGCCGCAAGCTCGTCGCCGACGGCCGGCTGGACCAGCCCGACGACGTCATGTTCCTGCGCTACAACGAGCTGCGAGCGCTCATCGGGGCGGCCGGGTCCATCGACGCGCGCGGCCTCATCGGCACGCGACGGGCGGAGCGCAAGGTCGCCGAGGCCATCCATCCGCGTGACTGGGTCGGCACCGTCACCCCGTCGCAGCTGGCCTTCCCCTACCTCGTCAACTGGGGCTACCCCGACCGGTTCTACCAGCAGCAGTCGGCCGACGACCGCCGCATCACCGGCATCGGGGCGTCACCCGGCACGATCGAGGGCACCGCGCGGGTCGTCCTCACGGTGGAGGAGTTCGACGAGGTCCGCGAGGGCGACATCCTCGTCTGCCAGATGACCAACCCGGCCTGGGTCGTGCTGTTCACCAAGATCGCCGGGCTCGTCACCGACACCGGCGGCCTGACCTCGCACCCGGCCGTCCTGTCGCGCGAGTTCGGCATCCCGGCCGTCATCGGCACGTCGATCGCCACCCACCGCATCTCCACCGGCGACCGCCTCCGCCTGGACGGGTCGGCGGGCGTGGTGGAGATCCTGGCCCGCGCGCGGCTCGCCACCTAGGAGGCTGGTCACGATGGCCGGCGTCGTGTCGCGCAGCGTGCTGGCGGACCAGATCCGCGACCACCTGCTCGAGGGCATCCTGAGCGGCCGCTTCCCGCCCCACTCGCGCATCGTGGAGACGCAGGTGGCCCGTGAGCTCGGCACGAGCCAGGCCCCCGTCCGCGAGGCGTTGCGCGCCCTGGAGGGGATCGGTGTCGTGCAGATCTCACCCTTCCGCGGCGCGCGGGTGCGGCGGCCCAGCCGGCAGGAGCTGCTGGGGGCCTACAGCGTCCGGGCCGCCCTGGAGGTGCTGGGGGCCCGCCAGGCCGTGCCGCGCATGACCGACACCGACGTGGCCGAGTTGCTCGGCTTTGGCGAGGCCATGGAGACCGCCGCCCGGGCGGGCGACGGGCGGGCCGTGGCGGAGGCCGACGCCGCCTTCCACGGCCGCATCGTCGAGCTGGCCGCCAATCCGACCCTGCTCGGCATGTGGCAGTCACTCGCGCCGTTCTCGCGCACCTACATGAGCCTGGTCGGGCCGGGCGCCGACCCCGAATGGTCGGCCCACCTGCACGCGCCGATCCTCGACGGGTTGCGGGCGCGGGACGTGGAGGCCGTCGTGCAGGCGCTGGAGACCCACTTCGTCGAGGCACGTGAGAACATGGCCGGGCGCCTCGCCGAGGCCGGCGATCCGGCCGGGGACGCCGTCGGAGCACAAGGGAGAGCATGACCTCGCAGCTGCAGCTCTCGGAGGAGATGTCGGCCGGGGGCGCCCGTCTCCGCATCGACGTCCATGGCGGGGAACCGCGCGCCCACGTCCTCGACGACATGAGCTTCATGAACTACCGCCTGGCCGACGTGCGGATCGCGCCGCAGGTGACGCTCGCCGAGCCGGACATCGTGTGGCTCCACGACGGCGACAAGGCGGTCACCTACGACGGCCGACGCATGACCTTCCGCGGCTCGTGGCCGGCCGGGCCCATCCAGAAGGTCGTCGTGGCGATGCTCGCCCTGCGCATGGAGGCGGCCGGCCTGCACCCCTTCCACGCCTCGGCCGTCCGCTACCACGACCGCACGGTGCTCTTCCTGGGCGGCGAGTCCAACCACGGCAAGTCGATGGGCCAGATCGAGGCCTGCCGCCGCGGCGCCCTGCTGGTCTCGACGGAGACGACGGTCATCGACGAGGGCGGCCGCGCCGTGCTCGGCTCCAAGGAGCCCTTTATCAAGCGCCGCACGGAAGGCACCGAGCGGGCCGACAAGGCTTCGCCGGACCGGGGCGTGGAGAAGTTCTTCGGCGCCATGCCCACGTGGGAGCTCTACCTGGAGCCGAGCAACGTGGATGTCGTCGTCGTGCCGGCCATCGACGGCAACTTCGAGCCGTCGCTCAGCCCGATGATCCCCTTCGAGCGCCAGTTCCAGACCTTCCACTCGCTGCAGAATTACTTCCTGCTCAACGAGCTGCTCGCCCCCGGCGCCCCCATGCCCATGGTCGATACCGAGGCCCTGCGGAAGGCCCGGGCCGGCTTCGTGGAACGCTTCGCCACCCGTCCCTACTACTTCGTCCGCGCCGCCACGCCGCAGGTGCTCCTGGACGAGGTGGATCGGGTGCTGTAGGCCGGATGCGGCCGTTCACCTACGAACGCCCCACCAGCCTGGCGGAGGCGTTCCGCATCCTGGAGGCGCACGGCGCGGCCGCCTCGATCCTCGCCGGCGGGACCGACCTCATCATCCGGTTGCGTGACGGCACGGTCCGGCCGGAGGTCGTGGTCGACCTCAAGGCCATCAAGGAGCGTGACGACGGCCTCCACGAGCGCGACGGCCGCCTCGTCATCGGCGGCTGGGCGGTCATGACCGACATCGCCGCCGACGCGCGCGTGCGCCGCGACTTCACGGCCCTCGCGGAGGCGGCCCAGGTCGTGGGCTCGGCCCAGATCCGCAACCGGGCGACGCTCGCCGGCAACATCTGCAACGCCTCGCCGGCGGCCGACACGGCGCCGGCCCTGCTGGTGTACGGCGCGGAGGTCGTGGCCACCGGCTCGGGCGGGACCCGGCGCGTCCCCATCGACGACTTCTTCGTCGGCCCCGGGCGGACCGCGCTCGGCGCCGGCGAGATCGTCACGTCCATCGAGCTGCCGCTGCCGCCCGGCCGACGAGGTGGCGTCCACCTCCGACGCACGCGCCGCCGCGGGCACGACCTGGCGTCCGTGACGCTCGCCTGCGCGGTGATGGACGACGGGCGCGCCCGACTGGCCTACGGCAGTGTCGGGCCGCGGCCGCTCCTGGTCACCGACGAGAGCGGGGTCCTGGCCGATAGCACGGCCCCGGCCGAGGCGCGCGACCGCCTGCTCGACCGGCTGCTGGGGGCGGCCAGCCCCTCGCCGAAGTCGATGCGCGCCAGCCCCGCCTACCGCCTGGCGATGCTGCGCGTCCTGGCCCTCCGGGCGGCCGACATCGCCGCCCGGCGTGTCGCCGGAGGTGCCGCTGCGTGACCGCCACCGTCCCCATCCGCTGCACCGTGAACGGCCGGCCGCGGGAGCTGGTCGTGGTCGCCCATCACACGCTGCTCGACGCGCTGCGCGACGACCTTGGCCTGACCGGCACCAAGGAGTGCTGCCTCGTCGGGGAGTGCGGCGCCTGCACCGTGATCCTCAACGGCCGGAGCGTCGATTCGTGCCTCGTCCTGGCCGCCGAGGCCGATGGCGGCACGATCCTCACGGTCGAGGGGCTGGCCGTGGACGGCCGCCTGAGCGCCCTGCAGCAGGCCTTCCTTGACACGGGGGCCGCCCAGTGCGGCTTCTGCATCCCCGGCCAGCTCCTGGCCGCGCACGCCCTCCTGGCGCTCACGCCGCATCCCGATCGGGCCGAGGTGGAAGAGGGCCTCGCCGGGAACCTGTGCCGCTGCGCCGGCTACGAGCAGATCATCGAGGCCGTGCTGCGGGCGGCCGACGAGCCGGCGGGCGGCGCCCGGGCGGTCGAGCAGCCGATGGTGCGCCAGACGACGTCGGATCCGGCGGCCACGCCGGACGCGAGCGTGGCGCCGCAATGACCGGCCCCGTCGGCAGCTCACCGGCACGGGGCGGCGGCCGCGACCGCGTCACCGGCCACCAGGTGTACGCCGCCGACATCCGCCTCGAGGACGTCCTTCACGTCAAGCTCGTGGCCCTCCCCTGCGCGAGGGCGAGGATCCTGGGCATCGATGCCACCGAGGCGCTGCAGGTGCCCGGCGTGCGCCTTGTGTTCACGGCTGCCGACCTGCCGCAGCCGGCGCCGCGCTTCGGGCCGCAGCTCAGGGACCGGCCGGTGCTCGCCACGGGCGAGACCAAGTACCACGGCGATCCGGTGGCCGCGGTCGCGGCCGAGACGCTCGATGCGGCCGAGGCCGGCGTGGCGGCCGTGCGGGTCACCTACGAGGAGTTGCCCGCAGTCACCTCGATCCACGCGGCCCTGGACCCGGCCGCGCCGCTGGTGCAGGACGCCGCGCTCCGACCAGGCGACGCGCTTGCCGGCCGCAACGTCCTGCGCGAGCACCACTACGCATGGGGCGACCTGGCCGCCGCCGAGGCCCAGGCGGAGGTGGTCGTCGAAGGTTCGTACACCTTCCCCATGGTCACCCAGTTCGCCATCGAGCCGCATGCGTTCATGGCCGCGCCCGACGGCGACGGGATCGTGGTCTGGAGCGCCATCCAGCATCCCAACTGGCTCCAGCGGGTCATCGCCTCGCTCCTGGACCTGCCCCTGGCCAGGGTCCGGGTCATCGCTCCCGATCCGGGCGGCGCGTTCGGCGGCAAGCAGCACGCCAAGTACGAGCCGCTGCTGGCGTTCATGGCCCGCCGTCTGGGCCGGCCGGTCCGCCTCGTGCTGACCCTGGAAGAGACGTTCCAGGCGGTTCGCCGAGGCGCGTCCGACGTCCACGTGCGCTCGGGCTTCCGGCGCGACGGCACCCTCGTCTTCCGCGACATCCGGGCCGACTACCTCATCGGCGCGTACGCCGACATCGCCGACCGGACGGTGGCCAAGGGCAGCTACACCTCGGCCGGGCCATACCGGGTGCCGGCGGTCCGCATCGTCGCCCGCAGCGTGCTGTCCCACACGGTGCCCTCGACGGCCTTCCGCGGCTTCGGCAACCCGCAGCAGATCTGGGCCGGCGAGTCGAACATGGACGAGGCGGCGCGGACCCTGGGCCTGGACCCGCTGGACCTGCGCCTGCGCAACCTGGCCGAGCGGGGTGAGACGTTCATCCCCGGTGACACGCCTGCCGACGGCCGCTGGGCCGAGTCGGTCGAGCTCGCGGCGCGCCTCATCGACTGGCGCAAGCCCACGGCTCCCGGCCGCGGCCGCGGCCTCGCCGTCGGCCTCAAGGAAGGGCCCACGACGGGCCTGTCGTACTCCATCGTGCGCCTCCTGGCCGACGGCAGCGTGATCGTCTACGCCGGCACGTCCGACATGGGCCAGGGGGCGCGCACGATCTTCGCCCAGATCGCGGCCCAGGAGCTGGGGGCGCCCATGGAGGCCGTGACGGTCGTGATGGGCGACACGGCCGTCGTGCCGTACGACCAGCAGACGTCGGCCAGCCGCTCATCCGTCCTGATGGGCAACGCCGTCCTGCTTGCCTGTCGCAAAGTCCAAGACCAGCTGCGCGCCATGGCCGCGCGGCTGGAGCAGGTCGAGGCGTCGGCGGTGGTCGTGGACGGCGGCACGGTGGCGATCGGGGAGCGCCACTGGCCGATCGGCGAGGTCCTGGCCCGTGGGCTGGGGCGGCTCGGCGGCGAGCTCATCGGCGTGGGCGAGATGCGCAAGGAGGCGCTCGCCGAGCACCCCCTGGGCGGCACCGCCGCGTTCTACGAGTTCAACTGCACGGCGGTGGAGGTGGAGGTCGACCGCGCCACGGGCGATATCGTCATCGCCCGCCACGTGACGGTCTCCGACGTGGGCAAGGCCCTCAACCCCAGCCAGGTCCGCGGCCAGGACGAGGGCGCGGCCATCATGGGCCTGGGCCACACGCTGATGGAGCACTACATCCTGGATGACGCGGGTCGCATCCGGAACCTGGGCGCCATCGACTACCGCATCCCCACCAGCATGGACCTGCCGCTCGCCATGGAGAGCGCCATCGTGGAGAACGGCGACGGCCCGGGCCCGTACGGCGCGAAGGGCATGAGCGAGGGCGCCCTCCTGGCCATCGCCCCGGCCATCGCGGCGGCCGTGCGCGACGCGACCGGGGTCGTCATCCGCGAGCTGCCGCTCACGCCCGAGACGGTCTGGCGGGCCCTGCAGGACCCGGTCGGGTGACGTTCGTCTACGCCCTGGCGCATCCCCACGACCGGCCCCTGCCCGAGGTGACCGCCCTGGTCGGCGGCAAGGCGGCCAACCTGGGGGTCATGGCGCGGGAGCTCGACCTGCCTGTGCCGCCCGGCCTCGTCATCACCACCGCGGCCTGCCGCGCCTACCTGGCGGGCGGATGGCCGGCCGGCCTCGACGAGGAGATCCGGGCCGGCATGGCGGAGGTGGAGCGGCAGGTCGGGCGCCGCTTCGGCGATGCGGACGACCCGCTGCTCGTCAGCGTGCGTTCGGGCGCCGCGGTCTCGATGCCAGGGATGATGGACACCATCCTTAACCTGGGCCTGACCGACACGACGGAGGCCGGCCTGGCGCAGGTGTCCGGTGATGCGGCCTTCGCGCGCGATTGTCACGACCGCCTGCGGACGATGTTCCGCGACATCGTCGGGCAGGACGCGCCCGACGACCCGTGGCGGCAGCTCCGCCTCGCGGTCGAGGCGGTGTTCCGGTCGTGGAACAGCGACCGTGCCCGGGCGTACCGCCGGCGCGAGGGGATCCCCGATGACGCCGGCACCGGCGTGACCATCCAGGCCATGGTCTTCGGCAACCGCGGCTCGGCCTCCGCGACCGGGGTGGTCTTCACGCGCAACCCGGCGACCGGCGAAGCGGGCCTCTACGGCGACGTGATGTTCGTGGCGCAGGGCGAGGACGTCGTTTCGGGCACGCATCGCACGGAGCCGCTGGCCGCCCTGGAGGAACGGCTGCCCGCGGTCGCCGCGGAGCTGCGCCGCGACGGCGCCCGCCTGGAGGCGTACTACCGCGACCTGTGCGACATCGAGTTCACCATCGAGGAGGGGCGCCTGTGGCTCCTCCAGGTGCGCGTCGGCAAGCGCAGCCCGCGGGCGGCACTGCGGATCGCCCTCGAGATGGCCCTCGACGAGCAGTTCCCGCTCTCGCGCCGCGAGGCCGTCGAGCGGGTCGTGCCGCTGCTGGCGACCCCGCCCCGGGTCGCCACCGGCCGGCACCGGGATGCCCAGCCGCTGGCGATCGGTCTGGCCGCGTCGCCGGGCGTGGCGACCGGCGAGATCGTCACGAACCCCGAGGCCGCCCAAGGGGCCGCCGACGAGGGACGAACGCCGATCCTGGTGCGGGCCGAGACCTCGCCCGATGACGTCCGCGGCATGGCCCGCGCGGCGGGGATCCTGACGAGCCGTGGCGGCCTGGCGAGCCACGCGGCGGTGGTGGCCCGCGGATGGGGCCTGCCGGCCGTGGTCGGCGCCCGGGACGTGGAGGTCGGCGCCGGGACCGTGCGCTTCCCCGGCCTGACGCTGGCGGCCGGGGACGTCATCACGATCGATGGCGACACCGGCGAGGTCTTCCGTGGCGCCGTGGCGGGAGCCACCGATATCGCGCCCGAGGCGCGGACGCTGCTCGACTGGGCCAGGGAGCTCGGCGTCGCCATCCCGGAACCGGGCCAGGCGGCAGCGGCCGGAGCCACGCCCCCGGCCCCGGCGGCCAAGCCCGGCGGGACCGCCACGACCGACGACTGCATCCAGGCGCTGGCGGTGATCGGCATGGTCGCCGCTGAAGGGGTGGCCCGTGCGGTGATGGCACCGGTCGCCGAGGTCCAGCCGCTCCTGGACCGCCTCGTGGTGGACGGGAGCGCGTCGGCGCCGGGCGGCACGTACCGCCTCACCGATGCCGGGTGGGCCCGCCGCGCGGAGCTCCTGGCCGCCGAGCAGGCCGCCATCGGAGCGGACGGGGCGGTCGCCGCCCTGGATGGACTGCTGACCTTCGACGGCCGCGTGAAGGCTGTGGTGACCGACCTGCAGCTACGCCAGGCGGACGCCGGACCGGTCCTCAACGACCACGCCGATGCGGCCTACGACGCGGCCGTCGTGGCGCGCCTGGCCGAGCTCCACGTGGAGGCCGCGGCCTGGCTCACCGGCCTCGAGCCCGGCTGGCCGCGCGCCGGCCGGTATCGCCAGCGCCTGGGCGCGGCCCTGGAGCGGGCCCTGGCAGGCGACCTGCGGTTCGTGGCCTCGCCACGCGTGGACAGCTACCACGGCGCCTGGTTCGAGCTGCACGAGGAGCTCATCCTGCTGGCCGGCCGGACGCGAGCCGCCGAGGTCGACGCGGGACGCGCGTGAGCACGATCGTCGCCGCGACCCACGCCTTCATGACCGTCCGGCGCTCGCGCCCAGGCTGACGAGAAGCTCGTCCAGTTGCCCCAGCGCCTCGGGCATCCCGGACGTGGACCCGGATGCGATCGCACCGTCCAGCGCCTCCTTCGAGGGGTAGAGATCGTGCACCGTCAACCGCGTCCTGTCCCCCATCTCCTCGAAGGTCACCGTGGTGATCTGCTCACCGTCATCGCCCTCGTCGTTGGTCCACACCAGGCGCGAGTGCGGTGTCACTTCGAGGTATCGACCGAAGAACTCGAGGGTCGAGCCTTCGTAGCCGAACACCAGGCGGTAGCGGCCCCCGACACGTGGATCCGTCTCGCAGGACAGCAGCGTGATGGGAAACGACTTCGGCGTCCACCAGCGCTCGAGCAACTCAGCCTTGGTCCACGCCTCGAACACGAGGCGCGGCGGGCCGTTGACGGTTCGCGTCACGACGAGCTCTCGCTCCGACGTCCGCTCCACCGTCGTGTCGTTCTTCATCGCACGTTCTCCTTCCGCTCCAGTTCCTCAACGACCTTGTCCAGCTCGTCGAAGCGCGAATCCCAGTGCTGGCGGTACTGCTCGATCCAGGCCGTCTCCGCTTCGAGGCGGCGCGGGCCAAGCCGGCACGTCCGCACGCGCCCGACCTTCTCCGTGGTGACGAGCTCGGCCTGCTCCAGGACACCGACGTGCTTCCTCATGCCCGTGAGGGTCATGTGGAACGCCTGGGCCAGATCGGTGATCGACGCGTCGCCACCTCCGAGCTGCTCCAGCACGCCGCGTCGGGTGGCGTCCGAGAGCGCGGCGAAGGAGGCATCGAGCCGGCCGTTCAAATACTGAACCATCCAGTTCAGTATGCTCTCACGGATCCGGGCGCGCAAGGGGGCTCGGCGAATCGGCGGAGACCATCGGCATGCTGAAATGACCAGGCAAGCAGTCAGCTCGGAGGACATCGATGGCCGTGCGTGTTGACCTGAACATCTCGTTGGACGGTTTCGCGACGACGACCGACCAGACGCCCGAGGACCCGTTCGGGCCCGACTGGGCGCGGCTGGTGGAGGCCTATGTCGCGACCCGTACGTTCCGCGCCCGGGTGCTGCACGAGACGTCCGGCGAGGGCACGATTGGCGTCGACGACCAGTACGCGCAGGCGTACTTCGCCGAGGTCGGGGCGGAGATCATGGGGGCCGGCATGTTCGGGCTCCACGCCGCCGGGGACGATCCGGACTGGCGCGGCTGGTGGGGCGACGAGCCTCCGTTCCACGTCCCGGTGTTCGTGCTGACCCACAGGCCACGACCGGTGCTCGAGATGGCGGGCGGCACGACGTTCCACTTCCTCGCCGCGACACCGCGCGAGGCGCTCGACCGCGCGTCAGGGGCCGCGGGCGGCAAGGATGTGCGGATCGGCGGCGGCGCGACCGTAGCGCGCGAGTTCCTCAGGGCCGGACTCGTCGACCGGCTGCACGTCGCGATCGCCCCGATCCTGCTCGGCCGGGGCGTCCGGCTGTGGGACGACCTCCGCGGGTTCGAGGACGGCTACAGCGTGACGTCGGAGGTCGCCCCGAGCGGGACGACCCACCTGACCTTCTCGCGCTGAAGCCCCGACCGGGCGTCCCGCCCGTCCCGGCAGGCCGTTCGGCCCTGTGCGGGCGCGGCGGGGCGACGCTACGATCGGTCGACCGTCGGGGCGTCCGGCGGCGATCCATGACACGCGATCGGAGCACGCCGATGGTCGTCCTGGAACGAGCGCCGATCCCCGCCCTGCCGCCGGAGCACGCCTTGATCACCGTGCGGGAGGCGGCCGAGGCCGACTGGCGCGAGTGCGGGCGCATCTGCTACGAGGCCTTCGCCACCCTCGCCAACCGCCATGGCTTCCCGCCCGACTTCCCGACCGTGGAGGCGGCATCCGAACCGATCCGCCACCTCATCGAGCACCCCCGGATCCACGGCGTGGTCGCCGAGTGCGACGGCCGGATCCTGGGCAGCAGCTTCCTGGACGAGCGATCCCTGATCTCGGCCATCGGCCCGGTCAGCGTCGACCCGACGGCCCAGGACGACGGCGTCGGCCGCCTGCTGATGGAAGCAATGCTCGAGCGCGTCGCCGTCCGCCACGCCCCCGGCGTGCGGCTGGTCCAGATCGCGTACCACAACCGGTCCCTCTGCCTGTACACGAAGCTGGGCTTCGACGTGCGCGCCACATTCGCCGCGCTGCACGGCGAACCGCTCGGGCTGACGATGCCGGGCTACCGCGTTCGCCGCGCCTACCCCGACGACCTGGCGGCGTGCGACGCGCTGTGCGTCCGCGTCCACGGCCACGACCGCTCCGGCGAACTCGGGGAGGCCGTCGCGAGCGGCACGGCGCGCGTCGTCGAGCACCTCGGGCGCATCACCGGCTATACCGCCGGCATCGACTACTGGGACCACTCGGTGGCCGAGACGACCCGCGACCTGCAGGCGCTCGTCGGCGCGGCCGAGGACTTCGGCACGCCGGGCTTCCTCGTGCCGCTCGACGATGGTGAGCTCTTCCGATGGAGCCTGGCCCACGGGCTGCGCGTCTACTTCGTGACCACGCTCATGACCCGCGGCATCTACCAGGAGCCGCGCGGCGCCTACATGCCGTCGGTGGGCTACTGAACCGGCCGGGGCCGAGCTCGGCCGGATCGGCCGAGCCGCGGGTCGTCACCGTCCTTGGCCCCATGCCCGCTCGCGCCATGGGGACCGTCGACGCCCACGAGCACCTGTTCATCGCCTCGCCGGCGATGCGGGGCGGCGAGATCCAGGACACGGGGCGCGTCCTCCAGGAGATCCGCGACGGGCAGGCGAGCGGCCTCACCGCGTTCGTCGAGCTGACCCCCATCGGCCTGGGGCGCCGGCCCGAGCTCATGCGGCGGGTCGCCGCGGAGACCGGCGCCGTGGTCATCGGCGCGACGGGCTACCACCGCGACGAGCACTACCCGCCGGGCCACTGGGTCCACGAGGCGACCACGGACCTGCTGGCCCAGCGGATCGTCGCCGACCTGCGCGACGGGATGCACCCCCACGACTGGGAAGGTGACGCCCCGCCGGACCTGGCACGGGCCGGGGTGATCAAGGTCGGCGCGTCGTACCAGCACGTCTCGGCCGGCGAACGCCGGCGGCTCGAGGCGGCCGCCATCGGCAGCGCCACCTGCGGGGCGGCCATCGTCGTCCACACGGAGATCGGCACGTTCGGCCACGAGATCATCGACATCCTCGAGGCGGCCGGCGCCTCGCCACACCGCATCGTCCTGGCGCACCTGGACCGCAACCCGGACCTGGAGCTCCACACCGAGATCGTGGCCCGCGGCACAAGCCTGGTCTACGACACGATCGGGCGGATCAAGTACCGCCCCGACAGCATCCTGCTGGATCTCATGGAGGGGATGCTGGCGGCTGGTCACGGCGCCCGGCTCATGGTCGGCCTGGACCTCGGCCGGAACGACTACTACCGCGCCTACGGCGGCGGGCCCGGCCTCCGCACGCTGATGACCTCGTTCGTGCCGCGCCTCCGGCGGCGCATCGGCGACGAGGCGACGGAGGCCATCCTGCGGGCCAACCCGGCGCGCATCTTCGCCATCGCCGGGGAGCCGGCGTGATGACCGCCGAGGAGCGCTTCGACGTCGTGGTGGTGGGTGCCGGCGCGGCCGGCTCGAGCGCCGCCATCTGCGCCGCGCGGGCCGGGGCGCGCACGCTGCTCATCGACCGCCTGGCGTTCATGGGCGGCACGTCGACGGCGGTCCTTGACACCTTCTACGCCTTCTACACGCCCGGCGCCGCGCCACGCCGCGACGTGGGGGGGCTGGGCTGGGAGGTCGTGTCTCGGCTGACGCAGGACGGGGCAGCCTTCGAGCGGCCGAACACGTACGGCGCCGGGACCGGCGTGACCTACGACCCCGAGGCCCTCAAGATCGTCTGGGAGGCGCTGGCGGCCGAGGCGGGCGTGGACCTGCTGCTGCACGCATGGGCCACCGGCGTACGGGTCCGTGACGGCCGAGTGGAGGCGGTGCGAACCTGGAGCAAGGGCGGCGAACGGTGGTTCGCGGGAGGCGCCCTCGTCGACGCCTCCGGCGACGCGGACGTCTCGGCGATGGCCGGCGCCGGCTACGACGATGCGCGGACCACGCCGGCGACCCAGGCGCTCTCGACGCTGTTCAAGCTGGCCAACGTCGACGTCGCACGGGCCTCCGCGGTGCCCAAGTCCGTCCTATGGGAGCTGATGCGCGAGGCCGCCGCGACGGGCGACTACCAGCTGCCGCGGCTCGAGGGCTCATGGCACCGCACGCCCCACCCGGGGGTCGTGATGGTCCACATGACGCGCATCCCGCACGTCGACGCGACCGATCCGGTGGCCCTCACCCACGCCGAGATCGAGGGCCGGCGCCAGGTGCGCGAATACCACCGTTTCCTGCGCGACCGCGTGCCGGGCTTCGAGCAGGCCGTGGTGGTGGCCACGTCGCCGGCCATCGGGGTGCGCGAGAGCCGCCGGGTCCTCGGCGACTATCGCCTGACTCGCGACGACGTCCTCGCCGCGCGCCGCTTCCCCGACGAGGTCGCCCTGTGCGGTGCGCCCATCGAGGATCACGGCGACGGTGGAGGCACGACGTGGGAGTACGTCGCGGCAGGCGGCGTGTACGGCATCCCCTACGGCACGCTCCTGCCGGCCGGCCTGGAGGGCCTCCTCGTGGCGGGGCGATGCTTCTCGGCGACCCACGACGCCCACGCCTCGGCGCGGTCGATGGCGACCTGCATGGCGATGGGCCAGGCGGCCGGCACCGCGGCGGCCCTGGCCGTGGCGGGGGGCAGCACGCCGCGGGCGGTCGCGGCGGCCGACCTCCGGGCACGGCTGGGCCGCGACGGCGCGCTCCTCGAACCGGTCGACGCGGCGGAGGTCAGGGCATGAGCGCCCCCTCCAGAGGCCGTTTCGCCGGCCGGACGTGCCTCATCACCGGGTCGACGGGGATGGGCGGGTCGGCGGCGCGCGCGATCGCCGCCGAGGGCGGCACCGTCTTCGTCGTGTCGCGCACGCCGGGGCACGCCGAGGCGCTGGCCCGCCAGATCAGGGCCGAGGGCGGCAAGGCCGCGTGGCACACGGCGGACGTGTCCGTGGAGGCGGAGGTCGAGGCGGCGGTCGCCGCCTGCCTGGAGCTCACCGGCCGTCTCGACGCGGTCTACAGCGCGGCGGGCATCAGCGGCCGCCGGTTCGGCGACGGGCCCCTCGACACGGCGACCCTCGAGGGCTGGGAGACGGTCATGCGGACGAACGCGACGAGCCAGTTCCTGGTCTGTCGCGCGGCCATCCGGCGCATGCTGGTCCAGGAGCCGGACGAGGTCGGCGCTCGCGGCGCGGTCCTGACGATGTCGAGCACGCTCGCCACGCGCCCCGGCCCCCGCCACTTCGCGACCCATGCCTATGCCGCCAGCAAGGGCGCCATCGAGGGCCTCACCCGTGCCGCGGCGGCGTACTACGCCCCGCACGGCATCCGCGTCAATGCCATCGCGCCCGGCCTCGTCGCGACCCCGATGAGCCGGCGGGCCCAGGAGGACCCCACGATCCGGGCTTACCTGGCGCGCAAGCAGCCCCTGGCCGGCGGCCCGGTCACCGCCGATGCCGTCACGCGTGCGGCCCTCTTCCTGCTGAGCGACGAGGCGAGCATGGTGACGGGCCAGGTGATCGCCGTGGACGGCGGCTGGAGCGTCAGCGAGGGCTGAACCGGTAAGGCGCGGTCAGGCTGCGCCGGCGCGCCCGTCGTCCACCTCGAAGCGGACGTCAAGGGCGTACCGCTCGCCCGGGTAGCGCGATTCGGTCGCCTCGACGGGCCGGCCGTGGACATCCAGGATGACGCGGCGCTCGACCAGCAGGGCGTCGCCCTCGGCCACGCCGAGCAGGCGCGCGTCATCCGGGGTCGCCGCCTCCGCGGTGATCGTGGCGTGGCCGCGCCGGAGGTGCAGGCCGGCGCCGGCGAGGGCCTCGTGCAGGGACCCCTTTTCCAGGTCCGCGGCCATGACGATGTCCGACGTGCGGCGCACCAGGACCGCCGTCTCGACCGCCGTGGCCACCCCGTCCACCTTGCGGATGCGACGGACCGTCACCACCGGCTCGGCGGGGCGGATCTGCAGCGCGCTGGCCTCGCCGTCGGTGGCCGGCCGGATCTCGCGGGCCAGGAGACGGGAGCTCGGCACACGGCCCTGGCGCCGCATCTCGTGGGTGAAGGCGAGCAGCCGGTCGGCGTAGCGGTGCGAGGGCGGCTCGACCACGAACGAGCCAAGGCCGGGGATGCGCTGGACCAGGCCGTCCTCGGCGAGGCGCTGCATCGCGTTGCGGGCGGTCATGCGGCTCACCCCGAACTCGCGGCACAGGTCGCTGTCCGACGGCAGGCGGTCACCGGGGTGCATCGTGCGCAGCCGCGCCCGCAGGTCCAGCTCGATCGAGCGGTAGGTGGGCGTCCAGGCCAGGCGCGTCATGCCGCCGCCGCCCGCTCGGCGCCGTGCACCGCGGCGCCGATGGCGCCGGCCCAGATGCCGAGCTCGGCCCGCAGGAGGGCCACGTCCGCGACCGACGTGGTCCTGACGCGGCGCGCGATCTCGGCGCGGATCGGCCCGAAGAGCAGCTCGCCGGCGGCGGCCACGCCGCCGCCCAGGATGACGCGATCGGGGGAGATGACCGTGATCACGTTGGCGATGCCGATGCCCAGGTAGCGGCCCACATCGGCCAGGCCCGCCCGGGCCCGCTCGTTGCCCGCCTCCGCTGCGCGGACCGCCTCCTCGGCGGTCGCCGTGCCACAGGCCGCGGCGATCTGGTCGGCTCGCGCGAAGGCCTCCAGGCAGCCCCGGTTGCCGCAGTGGCACCACGGGCCGTCGGGGTCGATCGTCTGGTGGCCGATCTCGCCGGCCGTGCCGTCGTGGCCTTCGTGGACCCGCCCGTCGATGGCGAAGACGCCGCCCACCCCCGTGCCCAGGGTCAGGCCGACCATCGACGAGGCACCGCGGCCGGCGCCCAGGTTGAGCTCGGCCAGGCCGAACGCCCGCGCGTCGTTGATGAGGAACGCCGGGAGACCCACCGCGTCACCCACCGGGCCGGCCACGGGATGCCCGGCCCACGGGCCGGGCACGTTGACGAGGAAGCGCGTGCAGCCGGTGGCCGGGTCGTACAGGCCTGGCACCCCGATGCCCACGCTGCGCACCGGGCCCCACGCGCCGATGGCGGTGGCGGCGACCTCCCCCAGCTGGGCCACGACCGAGGCCGGTACTGCATCGGTGTCAGCCACGACCCGCGTCGCGACCTGGCCCGTGGCGACCGTCGTCCAGGTGCCAGCGGCGTGCGCCACGACGGCCCACTTGAGGTTCGTGGCGCCGAGATCGAGGCCCAGGTGGCGGATCTCGACCCCTTTGCTCTTCGTCTGGATCGCCTCCCCCCTACGACCCTCAGGCTTCGGCGGTGACGCGGGTGTAGGCGGCGGCCACGAGCACGACGATCGAGCCGAACACGATCTGGCGCCACGGCTCGGGCAGGATGATGCTCAGGTACCCGGTCAGCACGGTCAGGATGAGTGCACCGACGATCGTGCCCGAGTAGCCGCCCCGGCCGCCCAGGATGGATGTCCCGCCGATGACCGCCGCGGCCACCGACGGCAGCAGGTACGGCACGACGAGCGTGACGCTGGCAGTGTTCGAGAGGCCCGACTGGAGCAGTCCGGCGATGCCGGCCAGCAGGGCCGAGATGACGTACAGCACGACCAGGACCTGCCAGGAGCGCACGCCGGACAGGCGCGCCGCGACCGGGTTGTCGCCGACGGCGTACAGCATCCGGCCGTAGCCGGTCCGTCTCAGGAGCACGAGCAGCACGATCGCGATCGGCACGAAGACGACCAAGTTGTAGGGGATCAGATCGCCCGCCAGACTCGAGCCCACGGTCCGCAGCTCGCTCGGCACCCCCGACCCGGTCTGCACGTTCTGCAGCTGCCAGACGTTCGAGAAGCCATACACGATCAGGCCCATGCCCAGGGTCATGATCAGCGGGTGGACGCGGAACACGCCGACGCCGACGCCGTTGACCAGCCCCGCCAGCGCGGCGGCCGCGAGGGCGACGGTGATGCCGAGGACCCAGCCGCCCGGCTGGTGGACGAACGTGGCGGTGACGAAGCCCGACATCGACGCGACGTAGGCGACCGACAGGTCGATGCCGCCGGTCAGCATCGTCAGCGTCTGGCAACCGGCCAGGATGGCCAGCACGACCGCCTGGCGGATGTTGACGGCCGCCCAGCCCGCATTCACCGTGCCCGGCTGGGTCAGCTGGACGACGACGACGAGCAGGACCAGGAGGATGACCAGCGGGACGACCGGGTAGTCGCGCGGCAGGTTGCGCCAGACGGCGGGCCGCCACCAGGCCTGAGGGGTGACGGTGTCGGTGGCCGCGGTCACGTGCGTCTCCTCCGCATCTGGATGAGGCTGCCGGCCATCAGCACCCCGATGAGGATGAAGCCCTGCGCGACGAGCCCGTAGTTGGAATCGACGTGCATGAACGTCATGTCGTCACGGATCAGCTGGAGGACGACCACGGCGACGAGCGGGCCGAAGACGCCCCCGACGCCACCGGCCAGGCTGACCCCGCCGAGCACGACCGCACCGATGCTGACCAGCGTGTAGGTCGGCTCCGGGACGGGCGATCCGATCCCGGTGCTGGCCGTCAGGGACAGCCCGGCGAAGGCCGCGATGAAGCCGGTGATGATGTATGAGAGGAGCTTCGTGCGGTTGACCGGCACCCCACTGCGGAAGGCGGCCAGGCGATTGCTGCCGATCGCGTACAGCGACAGGCCAAGCCGGGCCCGCGACAGCGGGATCCAGATGACGGCGACGATGACGACGAGGAGGACCGCCGCCTTGGGCACGAAGTCGACGCCCGGGATGAGGGGGCCGACGACCAGGTCCTTCAGCCACCCCGCGGCGCTGCCGCCGGGCGCCGGTCGCACGAGCAGGGCGAAGCCGGCCCAGACGAACGAGGTCGCCAGCGTCACCACGATATCGGGCACCCTGGTGACCACCACGAGCCCGCCGTTGATGGCCCCCAACAGCATCCCCAGCAGGAGCACGCCGATGACGATCGCCACGGCCGTCCCGTCGCCCGGATTTTCCTTCATGAGGGTCGCGGCGACGCAGCTGGTGAGCGCCATCTGGGCGCTGACGGACAGGTCGATGCCGCCGGAGATGACGACGACCGCCTGGGCCACGGCGGCCAGGGCCAGCGGCAGCACCGCGGTCGCCGTGCTGGCGAGGCTCTTGAGGTCGTAGTTGTGGTTGACGAACTTGGTGAAGAGGAGCAGCACCGCGAGGAAGACGAGGAGGCCCAGCGTCCAGGCGTGGTCGCGGCCGAACGAGCCCAGCGAGTCCGCGGCTCTCGACCGCGGCCGGCCGATGCTGGCGGCAGGTGCGCTCATGGCTGCTCCACCGGCGCGGCCGATCCCCCGTCGACGTCGGCCTGGATGGCGGCCTCCACGGCTGCCTTGTCGGCCGACGTCGCGGCGACGACCTCCTCGGGCAGCGCGGCCCCCGGCTTGAGGTTGTGGGCGGCGCGCAGGAGGGTCGCCTCGTCGGCGCCGGCCGCCGGCATCTCGGCGACGACCTGGCCGCCGAAGATGACGATGACGCGGTCGCAGGCGAGCTGGATCTCCTTCAGCTCCGAGGTGTAGAGGAGGATGGCTGCGCCGGCTGCCGCCAGGTCACGCAGCAGGATGTAGATCTGGGTCTTGGTGCGGATGTCGATCCCGCGCGTGGGATCGAAGCAAAGCATCGTCTTCACGCCGCTGGCGACCCAGCGCGCGATGGTGACCTTCTGCTGGTTCCCGCCGGAGAGGCGCCGCACCTCGCTGCCGGCACGGGCGTCGATCTGGAGCGTGGCGACGGCCTCGTCGACCTTCTTGCCCTCGCGGCCGAGGTTGATCCAGCCCCACTGCGTCAGGCGCGCCGAGAACGGCAGCGAGATGTTCTCGCGAACCGAGCGCTGCATCAGCAGCGCCTCCGCCCGGTCGGCGGCCACGAAGACCATGCCCTTGCGGATGGCGTCGGCGGGGTGCCGGAAGGAAACGGGCTTGCCGTCGACCGACAGGGTGCCGGCCGCCGGCCGCTCGGCGCCCGAGAGCAGGTCGAAGAGCTCGTCCTGCCCCTGGCCCTCAAGGGCGACCACCCCGAGCACCTCGCCGGGGTAGAGGTCGAACGTGGCGTCGTGCAGGCGACGGCCGTCGCTGAGCGCTTGGGCGCTGACGCGGGGCTGCCGATCCGCCTGGGCGGCCGCGGCCACGACCGACGCGACCTGCTGGCCGAGCGCGACGGCGCCTTCACCGAGCATCAGGTCGACGATCTTGTCCTCCGAGCCGGCGGTCACGTCGACCACGCCGACGGTCTCGCCGTTGCGCAGGACCGTGGCGCGATCGCAGATCGCCGCGATCTCGATAAGGCGATGCGAGATGAAGATGACCGCCCGGTCGTTGCCCTGCTGCTGGACCACCCGGAGCACCAGCTCGGTCAGGTTGGCCGGGAGCGCCGCTGTGATCTCGTCAAGGAGCAGCACGTCGGGCTCGATGGCCAGCGCACGGGCCAGGTCGACGATGCGGAGCGAGGCGAGCGGCAGCCGTCGCGCCAGGCGCGTCAGGCTCAGGTTCGCCAGACCGAGCTCGTTCAGCCAGTGGCGGAACGGCTCCAGCGGTGTCGAGGTGAGACGGAGGTTGTCCCGGATGTCGAGATCCAGGATGACCGCGGGCTCCTGGTAGACGGACACGAGCCCGTTGCGGCGCGCGTCGGCCGGCGAGTGCGACATGCGCTCGCGGCCCCGCACGACGATGCGCCCGCTATCAGGCGTGACCGCACCGGTCAGGATCTTGACCAGCGTGCTCTTGCCGGCACCGTTGGCGCCCATCAGGGCGTGGACCTCGCCCGGGCGGACCGACAGCGATGCGTGGTCGAGCGCGACCACGGCGCCGTACGTCTTGGAGACGTCGGTCGCCTCGAGCAGCAGTCCGTTGGTGGTGGCGGCGGCGGTGACGGTCGCGGTAGCTGTCATCGGCCTCTGGGGTGATGGACCGAAGGACGCCGGCGTGGCCGGCGTCCTTCGGAGTTAGCGAATGATGCTAGGCGCCCTTGCAGGACGACGGGACCGTGTTCGGGTCGTAGTCGGTCCAGTTCGGGATCGAAAGGCTGAGCGGCCACAGCGGATCCATGCCCGGGACCGAGATCCACTTCTGGAGGTCGGCCTTGCCCTGATCCGTCGTGTTGTCGAGGATCTGGGGGTCAAGCAGGATCGTGTTGGGCCGGCCGGCGCCGGCGGTCTGGGCGACCGTCTGGCCGGTGAGCAGCTTGTAGGCGAGGTTGACGCCGGCACCACCGACGGAGGCCGTGTTGGTCACGGCCGCACCGACGAGGCCCGGATAGTCAGCAGGGGTAAGGAGCTGATGGACGAAGGCGCCGATGTCGGCGTCCGCGATCGGGACGAAGGCCTTCTTCGCGCCCTTGATCGCATCCACGATCTGCGCGCCCATGCCGGACGCCCAGATGCCCTGGATCTTGTCGTACTTGCCGCTGGCGATCTCGTCATTGGTGATCTGGGTGGCCGTGGCCGGATCCCAGCCAGTGAACGTTCCGCCGGGGTTCTGGACCTTGATGTTGGGGTACTTCTTGAGGGCGTTGTTGAAGCCGATGTCGCGGTCGGAGTCGGCCGGGTGGCCGGCGAGCCCGCGGGTGTACCAGACCGTGCCGGTGCCGCCCATCTGCTTGAACAGCCACTCGGCGCCAAGCTGGGCGTACTTGATCTGGTTGTTATAGAGGTTCCAGGTGTTCGGATCGGTGACGTAGGCGTCGACCGAGACCGTCACGATGCCGGCCGCGTGGGCCTCGGCGAGGGCCGGGTTCAGCGCGTCGGGATCGTTCGGGTTGAACACCAGGGCGTTGACGTTCTGCGAGATCAGGGTCCGCAGGTCGGCCAGCTGGCCGGCCGCATCGGTATTCCGATGGATGACGGTGAGGTTGGAGATCTTGCCCGTGCCGAGCGCCTTGACCTCGGCCTTGGCGGTGCAGACCTGCTCCTCGCGGAAGCCGTTGCCGACGCCGCCGCCATTGGAGTAGCCGATCGTAAAGGGGCCAGTGGCCGACGTCGATCCCGCCGGCGTGGGCGAGCCTGCAGCGGGCGTCGGCGTGGCGCCGGTGCCCGTGGTCGCCGGCGCCGTGGTGGCGCCGCTGGAGCAAGCGCCCGCGATGACCATCACGGTGGTCAGCGCTGCGAGCGCCCGTCCGATTCCGGAATGTTTCATGGAGATAGAACCTCCGCACTGCTGCTGCCGGCGGCCCATTCTGCTACCACCGGCGCGAGCCTATGTCGTGGACCCGAAGAGCGCGTCGCTTCCTCCTCCACCTCCTTGCTGGTCGATCGCGCGGGCTAGCCGCCGCGCATGCTCTCGATATGCCGCATCGAACAGGGCCCTGGACCGCTCGGCGCCCACGACGCTTGCGCGCGTGATGACCGGCGGCATGACCCCCCGAGCCACGAGTAGTTCGGCGGTCCGGACCTTGATCGCGTTGACGATGGCGACCGCCCCGATCGTGGACCCGGGCCCAATGGGGGTTTCTAATGAGCCGATGGTCACCATCGCGTCGGCCGGCGGCGAGCACGTGTCGAGCACGAGGTCGGCCACTTCCATGAGCCGCGCCCCGGCCGCCGGCTCGGGTTCGCCCGACATCGACTGGGCCACCGACGTGACGGCGATCACGCGCAGGCCGCGCCGCTTCGCCACTCGCGCCATCTCCACGGGCAGGGCCGTCAGGCCGCTGGCGGAGAAGACCATCATCACGTCGCGCGGGCCGAAGCGGAAGTTGGAGAGGATCACCTCCGCCAGCCCGGGGACGCGTTCGATGAACATCGCCTGGCGCTGCCCGTTCGAGCCCACCACCTGGGTGTGGAACGTGACCGACAGCTCGACCATCGGGTTGAAGCCGGGGTAGGACCCGTAGCGCGGGAACATCTCCTCGACGGGGATCCGCGAATGGCCCGCCCCGAACAGGTGGACCAACCCGTCGCTGCCGATCGCCTCGGCGCACCACTGACTGGCCGTCTCGAGCCCTTCCGCCTGGGTCGCGCCGACGCGCTCGATGAGCGCCGCGGCTTCGCGGAGCCACGTCGTGGCACCGGTCTCGATGGCGTTCATGCGGCGATCGCCGAGCAGGGCATCAGTAGCCGCCGTCCGCGGCGGTGGCGACGGCCGTGCGGCCGGCCTTGCGGGCGCGGAAGTCGTCGATGATGGTGGCCGTGGCGGTGGCCCCGATGCGCGTCACGCCGAGGTCCATCACCGCCAGCAGCGCGTCCAGCGTGCGCACCCCGCCGGCGGCCTTGACGCCGATGGTCGGCGACGTGTTGGCCCGCATGAGGCGCAGGTCGTCGTGGGTCGCCCCGCTCGGCGCGAAGCCCGTGCTGGTCTTGACGAAGTCGCCGCCGGCGGCCGCCGTCAGGTGGCAGGCGCGGATCTTCTCCTCGTCGGTCAGGTAGGCGTTCTCGAAGATGACCTTGAGGATCGCCCCACCGGCGTGCGCCACCTGCGCCACGGCGCGGATGTCGGCCTCCACGTCGGCGTCGCGGCCGGACTTGAGGGCCCCGATCTGGATGACCATGTCCAGCTCGGTCGCGCCGTCGGCGAGGGCCCGCTGGGCCTCGAAGACCTTGACCTCGGTGGTGTGGTTGCCGTGCGGGAAGCCGATCGTCGTGCCCACCGCCACGTCGGTCCCCTCCAGGATCGCCCTGGCGCGCCGGACATCAGCTGGACGGACGCAGACGGAGGCCACGTCGTACCGCGCCGCCAGCCGGCAACCGTCCTCCACGAAGGCATCGTCCAGCTCGGGTCGCAGGAGCGAGTGGTCGATCGCCTTGGCGATGTCGTGTTCGGTCAGGTCGTCGACGGTGAGTGCCATGGCTGGCTCCTGCAGCGGATGAGCCGCTACTTGCAGTACGGGCGCAGGACGTCCCGCGCGATGAGGAATCCCTGCTTGACCTTGTCGTCGGTGCCTTCGAAGCGGCGGTCCTCGTGCTCGATGATGCAGTCGCCCTCGAAGCCGGCCCGGTAGAGCTCGGAGAAGACGGCCGACCAGTCCACCTCGCCAAGGCCGGGGATGCGCGGGATCTGCCAGCCCATGCCCATGGAGAAGACGCCGCGCTCGTACAGCCCGTCGCGGTCGATCATCAGGTCCTTGGCCTGGTAGTGGAGGACGTGCGGCCCGAACTCCTTGAGGAAGCGTCGCGTGTCGATCATCTGGAGGACCAGGTGGCTGGGGTCGAAGTTGAGGCCGATCGTGTCGCCCCACTGCTCCAGGATCCGCCGCCACATGCGGGGCGTCGTGGCGATGTTGTGGCCGCCCGGCCACTCGTCGTACGAGAAGAGCATGGGGCAGTTCTCGAGGGTGATCCTGCGCCCGTGATCCTTGGCGAAGGCCACGATGGCGGGCCAGACGCGCAGCGCCTCTTCCCAGTTCTGGTCCTGGTTGCGGGCCGCGTCGCCGCCCATGAAGGTGTTGACGAGGGGCACGTCCATCTTTTCGGCGGCCGTGATGACGTGCTTCAGGTGGGTGATGACCTGTTCTCGGTGGGCCGCATCGGGGTGCAGCGGGTTGGGGTAGAAACCCAGGCCGGAGATGGCCAGGCCCTTGGCCCGCAACTCGCCCACGAGCTCCGTCGCCTGCGAGGCCGAGAGGTTCGCCACGTCGATGTGGCTCGTGCCGGCGTAGCGGCGGGTGGGCCCGCTGCTGCGCGGCCAGCAGGCGATCTCCAGGACCTCGAAGCCGGCCGACGCCCCCCAGGCGGCGACGTCCATCAGCGGGGTGGCGGGGAACGGGGCGGTGAGGAATCCCAGCTTCATGGCGCTTCGACCTCCTGGCGCGCTCGGGCGACCTCGACCCAGCGGCCCTGGCGGGAGCTTTCGAGCACGGCGTCCCCGACGAGCATCTCGTCATGGCCGTCGGCGAAGTTCGCGTACGTCCGCGTCGCGGACGGGGCGCCCGCGACGACATCGGCGTAGATGGCCCGGAAGACCGCCCCGAACGTGTCGGCGAAACCCTCGACGTGCCCGCCGGGCAGCCGTGCGGCGGCGCTGCCGACGGCGTTCATGAGGGCCGGGTTGCGCAGCAACAGCTCGTTGGGACGGTCGCGATGCCCGATCCACAGCTCCTCGGGCCGCTCCGACTCCCAGGCCGCCGCGGAGGTGGCGCCATCGATCTGGTAGGCGATGCTGTTCTTCCGCCCCGGGCTCAGCTGGGAGATGGCGCAGCTGCCGCGAGCGCCGCCCTCGAAGCGCAGCATGATCGTGGCCACGTCCTCGGTGTCGATCTCCACGGGCACCGTCTCGGCGGCCCGCTCGGTCGAGAAGGTCACGACCCGCCCGGCCGGCCGACGCCGCACCGGGATGAAGGTCGTCAGGTCGGCCATGACCGCGTCGACCCGCCGCCCGATGAGGAAGCTCGTCAGGTCGAGCCAGTGCGAGCCGATGTCGCCCACGGCCCGCAGGGCGCCGCCCTTGTCCTTCTCCAGGCGCCAGTTCCAGTCGGTGTCGAAGAGCAGCCAGTCCTGGAAGTAGTGGCCCGTGACGAGGCGCACGTCGCCCAGGCCACCCTGCGCGATGAAGCCGGCCAGGTGCTGGTTGAGGGGGTAGAAGCGGAGGTTGAAGTTGACCGCGTTCACCAGCCCGCTGGCGGCGGCCAGCGCGACCAGCTCGCCCGACTCGGCCGAGGTCATGGCCAGCGGCTTCTCGCAGATGACGTGGCGGCCGGCGGCCAGGATCTGCTTGACCTGGGCGTGATGGAGCGCGTTCGGCGAGGTGACGTGGACCACGCGCACGGCATCGTCGGCGAGCATCTCGGCGAGGCCGGCATACGACCGCGGCAGGCCCAGCTCATCCGCCCGCGTGGCACCCAGTTCGGGCGACGACTCGACCAGGCCCCTGACCGGCACGCCGATGCGCCGCAGGGCCTCGATGTGGACCGTGCCGATGAATCCGGAGCCGATGACCGCGGCTCCGACATCAGCAAGGCGCGTCATCCCCGGCTCCTCCTCCCACCCGCCGGCTCAAGCCCCCGAGCCACCGGGCGCAGCCAGTCTATACGACTAGAGGGGTGCCGAATGAGCGCGATGTGACGAGGCCGCACCGCCACGTCAGCCTCCGGCGACCGTGCGGTCGGTGAAGTCCCCACTGACGGGGTCCTTGAGGATCAGCTTGGCCCGCCCGTCCGGCAGCACCTCGCGCTTGATGACGACCTGGCCCTCGAACGTCTCGGGCGACTTGGCGATGCGGGGCGTCGACCCGCCACGCCACGTGAACAGGTCCACCGGCTCCCACGCGCCGCTGCGGGCGGAGCGGTAGGCCGCGTCCATCACGGCGTTGACGACGTAGCCGTCGTACAGCGTCTCGCGCGGGGTCGTGCCGCCGTCCAGGGCGTCGAACATGTCGCTGAACATGTCCACGTACCCCAGCTCCGAGACCTCGTCCCCGACGGGGAAGAGCCAGCCCGCGGCCGTCTCGGCCTTCTCCGCCACGTAGCCGCCCGTGCCGCCGGCGGTGAAGACCTCGTACCCGGTGCGCAGGAAGTGGTTGAGCCAGATCGTGCCGTTCGTGCCGGCCACCTCGTCGCGCAGGTCCATGCCGCCGCGGAAGGTCCAGCTCACCTCGAACTGGCCGATGGCGCCCGACTCGAAGCGGATGAAGGCGACCGCGTTGTCCTCGTCGGCGATGGGATGGACCAGCGTGTCGGTGTGGCACATCACCTCGACCGGTCGATTGCCCTTGCCCACGAAGCTGCGGATGATCTCGATGCAGTGGCAGCCCAGGTCGATGATCGCGCCACCGCCGGTCAGCCGGCCGTCCCAGAACCAGGCGCTATGGGGTCCCGGATGGGCCTCGCGGGAGCGCACCCACGTCACGTCGCCGATCACGCCGTCCTGGACGGACCGCACCGACTTGAGCGTCTTGGGCGTGTAGCAGAGGTCCTCCAGGTAACCCCCGAAGACGCCCGCCGCCTCGACCGCCTCAAGCATCCGCTGCGCCTCGGCGGCGTTGCGGCCCAGGGGCTTGGTCACCAGCACGGCCTTGCCGGCCGCGGCGACGGCCTTGACCGCCTCCTCATGGAGGTGGTTGGGGAGTGCCACCACGACCACATCGGTCGCCGGGTGGCGGATCGCCGCCTGCATGTCGGTGGTGGTCTCGGGGATGGCCCACTGCTTCCCGAACTCGGCCGCCCGGGCCGCTGTCCGCGAGTGGACGACCCGCACGCGGTCGCGGCCGCGCTGCCCATGGAGCGTCATGGCGTAGAAGCCCGCGATGAGCCCCGTGCCGAGCAGCGAGATCGAGTGGGCCTTCATGCGACCGGCACCTCCGTGTGGACCGCGGCCAGCGCCGCCATCTGCTGGGCGGTGTATGACGGCCCGGTCTCGCGGATGAGCTGGGCCCGCACGTCCAGTGGCAGGTCGTTCAGGATCGCGCCGTTGGGGTTGAACAGCAGATCCTCGTCGACCTCATAGCCGAACGCCGACCCCTCCTTCACCGCGTGGTACAGGTTACGGGGTCGGACCGAGTCGCCGACGTTGAGGACGGCCACGCCGGCCTCGCGGAGCTGGCCAAGGAGGGCCACCTCCGGCCGGGTGTGGCACGTCACGACGTCGTCGATGGCGAGGGTCGTGCGCACGAAGTCCTTGTCCTGCAGGACGACCTCGCCGGGCCGGATCTCCACCACGGTGGTGCTCGTGAGCACGGTCACCGGGTGCGGGTAGGGCCGCGACTCCAGGACCTCCGCGTCGCCCTGCGCGAAACGCTTGCGCAGGACGTACATGTGGATGACCTCGCAGTCGGCGGCGAACTCAGGGTTCTCGGTCACGATCGTGACCTGCTTGCCGATGTGGGCCAGGAAGGCCGCCGTGTCGGTGGCGGCATAGCTGTCGCCCCACAGCAGGACGCGTGCGCCCAGCTTGTGCAGCCGCCGCCCGCCCGGATAGCACTCGCAGGCCACCTTGGGGCAGGCCATGGCGTCCTCGAAGGGGATGACCCGGGAGGTGTCACCGGCCACCTCCGGCACGTACGAGCGGGCGCCCGTGGCGTTGAGCACGACGTCGAACTCGCCGAGCTCCTCGACGGTCGGCGCGTGGTTCAGGCGGATGTCTACGTTGAGCTCGACGAGCTGGTCGCGGACCCAGTCCAGGTACCAGCGCATCTTCTCCTTGCCCGGCACGAGGCACACGTACTTCATGGCCCCGCCAAGCTCACCGGCCTGCTCGAACAGCGTCACGAGGTGGCCCCGCTCGGTGGCGATGCGGGCGGCCTCCATGCCGGCCGGCCCGCCGCCGACCACGGCCACCTGGACCGGCTTGGCCGTCCGCTTCATCTGCGCGTAGGCAGGGTTGCCGCACGCCGCGTTGATGGAGCAGGCGATCTCCTTCTTGGCCATCAGCGATTCCTGCCAGCAGCCGCCGAGGCAGGAGATGCAGCGCCGGATGGACTTGACCTTGCCGTAGCGGGCCTTGACCGGCCAGTACGGGTCGGCCAGCAGCTGCCGCGCGAGGCCCACGAGGTCGGTCTGGCCCTCGGCCAGGATCTGCTCGCAATAGGCCGGGTCGCGCAGCGAGTGGCTGGTGATGACGGGGATCCTGATGACCTTCTTGACCGCCGCGGCGGCATAGGTCGCCCAGCCCTGCGGGTAGGGCATAGGGTCGAAGCCCGCCCCGGCGCTCTCCTGCATGCCCATGGAGAGGTCGACCGCGGCGCAGCCCGCTCGCTCGAGGAGGCGGGCGATCTCAAGGCCCTCCTCCGTCGTGCGGCCGCCTTCGCACCACTCGTCGAAGGAGTAGCGGACCAGGAGCGGGAAGCTCCGGCCGCACTTCTTCTGGATGGAGTCCACCACCGCCAGCGGGAACCGCATGCGGTTCTCCAGGCTGCCGCCGAACCGGTCGGTGCGCATGTTGAGGAACGGGCTCATGAACTCCGACAGCAGGTAGCCGTGCGCGGCGTGCAGCTCGACCGCGTCATAGCCAGCCTGCTTCACCCGCCAGGCAGCCTCGCTGAACAGATCGACCAGCTCCAGGATCTCGGCGATCGAAGCCTCGCGGATCTCCTTGCCTTTCTCCTCGGCGTTCTCGTAGATGATCTCGTGGCCGGCCGACCAGGGCAGTTTGAGGACGCGGTCGGTGGCGCCCAGCGTGTTGTAGCGCGGGATGGCGCACTGGCGCCCGGGATGCTGGAGCTGCACGGCGCACTTCGCGCCGTAGCGATGCATGCTCTCGGCGAGGCGGGCCAGGCCGGGGATGTAGTTGTCGCCGTCCGCCACGAGGCAGGTGACGGTGGGCCGGCCGGTCTTCATGTCCGGCGTCGTGGCGCCCACGATGATGAAGCCGGTGCCGCCGCGGGCGATGTCGCCGTGGTGGGCGATGTCACGCTCGCTGACCTCGCCGTCGGCGTGCGAGGAGCTGATGTCCGTCGGCACGTGGACGATGCGGTTGGGGAGTTCGAGGCTGCCCATCCGGAGGGGGCTGAACAGGTTCGGGAAGTCCATGGCCTGGTTGCTCCTGCGTGACGAGGCAAGCGCCGTGGCTGGAGGGTGCCAGCGGCCACGCCCGACCGGACAGGGCCGTTCGGACCGATTCAGAGGGACTCACCGCTCCCGCCCGGGAGGCGCCGGGCGGGCGGCCGAACGGCCCCCGCGAAGGCGCCCTTCGGCACTCCCCCATCTCCCCACCCGCACGTACGGTCTGGTCGGAGGTGGTCGGTGGTCAGCGCCGTCAACCAGGTGTTCCAGCCCCTCGACATCGACGCCGCCCACTGCAAGGGCTGCGGACTCTGTATCGACGTCTGCCCCCATCACCTGCTCGAGCTGGACACGTCGATCGTGAACGAGCTCGGCTATCACCCCACCCGGCTGACCGACGCCGCGGCCTGCACAAGCTGCGTCCTCTGCGCCCGTGTCTGTCCCGACGCCGTCTTCACCGTCTTCGCTCGCCCGAAGGGGACGTGAGATGGTCCTCATGACGACCGCCACCGTGGCACCCGCCGGCCAGGCCGCCGAAGCCGTCCGCCCGGTCCTGATGAAGGGCAACGAGGCGATGGCGGAGGCCGCCATCCAGGCCGGCTGCGAGGCCTACTTCGGCTACCCCATCACGCCGCAGGCGGAGCTGCTGGAGTGGATGGCGCGCCGCATGCCGGAGCTCGGCCGGGTCTTCGTGCAGGCGGAGAGCGAGCTAGGGGCGATCAACATGGCCCTCGGCGCGGCGGCCACCGGGGCACGTGTCCTGGCCTCGTCGTCAAGCCCCGGCATCAGCCTCATGGCCGAGGCGATGAGCTACATGGCCGGCTCGGAAGTGCCGATGGTGCTCATCAACGTCATGCGAGGCGGGCCCGGGCTCGGCAGCATCGGGCCGTCGCAGGCCGACTACTTCCAGGCCACCAAGGGCCACGGCCACGGCGACTACCGGCTGCCGGTGCTGGCCCCCTCGTCCATCGCCGAGGCGGTCGCCCTCACGGCCGATGCCTTCGAGGTCGCCGAGCGGTACCGGACCCCCGTCATCATCCTGGCCGACGGCGTGATGGGCCAGGCCATGGAGCCGGTCGTGCCCGTCTACCGGACGCCGCCTCGCGAGTCGGCGGGATGGGAGCTCACCGGGGCCGTCGGGCGCGAGCCGCGGGTCGTCCGCTCCCTGCACCTCCGCCCGGAGGAGCTGGAGGCCCACAACCACCACCTGCAGGCCAAGTTCGCCGCCATCGCCGAGCACGAGGTGCGCTGGGCGGTCGAGGACCTCGACGACGCCGACGTCGTGATCGTCGCCTACGGCACGTCGGCCCGTGTCGCCCGCACGGCGGTCGAGCGGGCCCGCGAGCAGGGCGTCCGCGCCGGCATCTTCCGGCCCATCAGCCTGTGGCCCTTCCCCTCGGCCGAACTGGCCGCCGTCGCCTTGGGCGCGCGCGCGGTCGTCGTCGTCGAGATGTCGGCCGGGCAGATGGTGGAGGACGTGCGCCTGGCGCTCGGGGGCCGCACGCCGATCTTCTTCCAGGGTCGCACCGGCGGCATGGTGCCGACGCCGAGCGAGGTGGTCGAGGCGGTGGTCCACGCCGCCGCGGTGACGGCCCCGCACCTGGCCGGCCATCCCGTGTCTGATGACGAGAAGGCGGAGATCCGATGAGCACCGTGACGTCCGACACTCGCCGGGTCATCTACCGGCGGCCCGAGGCGCTCGTCGACACGTCGACCCACTACTGCCCCGGCTGCGGCCACGGCATCATCCACCGCCTCGTGGCGGAGCTGCTCGACGAGATGCACCTGGCCCCGAGCACCATCGGCGTGGCCTCCGTGGGCTGCAGCGTGTTCGCCTACGACTACCTGGCCATCGACTTCGTGGAGTCTCCCCACGGTCGCGCGCCCGCGGTGGCGACCGGCGTCCGCCGGGTGCGGCCCGACGCCTTCGTCTTCACCTACCAGGGCGACGGTGACCTGGCCGCCATCGGGACGGCCGAGATCGTCCACGCCGCGGCCCGCGGCGAGCGCATCAGCGTCATCTTCGTCAACAACGGCATCTACGGCATGACCGGTGGCCAGATGGCGCCGACCACGCTGCTCGGCCAGCACACCACCTCGAGCCCGGCCGGGCGCGAGGCCAGCCTGGCCGGCTACCCCATCCCCATCACGGAGATGCTGGCGCTGCTGCCGGGCGTGACGTACGCGGCACGCGGCTCCATCGCCGACCCGCCCCTCATCGGCCGCACCAAGGCGATGATGCGGCGGGCCTTCGAGGTCCAGCTCGCGGGCGCCGGGCTGTCGATCGTCGAGATCCTCTCGACGTGCCCCGTCGGCTGGGGCATGACACCGACCGAGGCCATGGCCCACGTCGCGCACGACGTCGTCCAGACCTACCCGCTCGGCGTGATGGTGGACCGCCTCAAGGCACCCGCCACGGGCGCACCGGAGGTCTGACCATGCAGCACGCGACGGTCTTCAGCGGGTTCGGCGGCCAGGGGCTGCTGTTCGCCGGGAAGGTCCTGGCGGAAGCTGCCGTCATCGAGGGCCGCGACGTGTCGTGGATGCCCTCGTACGGCCCCGAGATGCGCGGCGGCACGGCTTCCTGCACGGTCATCATCGCCGACCGCCCCATCGGCTCGCCGATCGTGGATGCGGCGGAGAGCGTGGTCGCCCTCAACCCGCCGTCGCTCGCCAAGTTCGAGCCGTTGCTGGTCCCCGGCGGCCTCCTCATCATCAACGCCTCACTCGTCGAGGCGGAGCCACGCCGGGCGGACATCGAGGCGGTCCCGATCGCCTGCTCCGCCCTGGCACGGGAGGCCGGTGACGATCGTTTCGTCAGCATCGTCGCCCTCGGCGCGCTCATCGCGCGACGGCCGATCGTCAGCGCGGCCTCCATCCGGGAGGCGCTTGGCGTGGTGCTGGGCGACCGTCCGGCGCTCGTGGCGGCCGACTTCGCGGCGTTCGAGCGCGGTCATCAAGCGGCGTCGAGCGCGGTCATCAAGCGGCGTCGAGCGCGCTGGAGGTACCGGCGTAGACTCAGGCCGTGAGCGGGCAGGCCCCACGATCGGGTCAGACAAGCCTTGGCAGGACGGGCGACGCCGCGCGCATGCGGCAGGCCGTCCAGGGACCGGTCCGCGTCGAGCGCGCCCCGGAGGCCCTGGGAGGCGACACCGCCACGTGGCTCGGGGAGCGCGTCTCGGACCCGCGGCCGGGCCTGCGCAGCTTCCGCTGTGACTTCGAGATCGACACCCGGACCGGCACCGACCGGGCGCTACACGCGTCGGCGCTGGTGACCCTAGGCCAGGTCACGCCGTCGGACACGGGCTGGACGCTCGTCGTCGAGTGGCGCCCCGGCGACGCCACGGCCCGCCTCCCGGTCTTCACCGGCCAGCTCAACGTGGGGCCGGGTCGCCTCGAGCTCGTCGGCTACTACACCCCACCGGGCGGACACCGCCGGACGTCCGATGTCGCGCCCCCTGACACCGCCACCGAGGCCGCCGGGCGCTGGTTCCTGCGCCGCGTGGCGGCCGTCCTCTAGGCCGCCGCCCTAGTAGGCGATCTCGTCCGCCTGCGGGAGGCGGAGGGTATGGACGTCCTCGGAGCCGGACCCGATCCGCACCGACACGTCCCAGTAGCCCTGGCCCTCCTTGATGCCCATGTCCATGACCGGCCCGGTGACCACCAGCCGGGCCACGGCCTCGTCGCCGCGCGCGTAGCGCACCTGCGTCTCGGTCGGCCCGTACCGGTCCACGCTGCGGACCGTGAGGTCCCCGGGCGAGCAGCCGATGAGGCCCGCCAGCCAGGTCCTCGCATCCCATGTGGCCACGTGGAGACTCCTTAGAGGACCGGCGCGATCTGCGGCGGAGCCCCTAGCATCGGCGGTCCCGC
>DATBOX010000163.1:0-21562 GCA_036561685.1 Candidatus Limnocylindrales bacterium
CTGCGCACGGGCTTCATCAAGCCCGTCGGCCAGCGCTACGCGATGGTCGACGGCACGCCGGCCGATGAGGACGCCATCCTCGTGAAGAGTGCCTTCGACCTGCCGGACGCCCTGGACGCGCTCAGCCCGGTCCACATCCCGCGCGGTTTCACCAAGGCCTACATCGGTGGCGAGGTCGTGGAGGATCTGCCGGCACGCATCCGCGCCGCCTATGACCGCGTGGCCAAGGATCGTGACGTCCTGCTGGTGGAGGGCACGGGTCACGCCGGGGTGGGTTCGGTGGTCGACCTGTCGAACGCGCAGGTGGCGGCGATGCTCGGCGCGCGGGCCATCATCGTCAGCGAGGCGGGCGTCGGCCGCCCCATCGATGAGCTCGTCCTGAACCATGCCCTCTTCCAGCGCCACGGGGTGGACGTCGTGGGGGCCGTGGTCAACAAGGTCGACCTGGACACCCACCCCAGCCTGGCCGACGTGCTGGAGCGCGGCCTGGCCCGCCACGGCATCGAACTCCTGGGCGTCCTGCCGTACCGGCCGCTCCTGTCGAACCCGACCCTCTCGATGCTGACCGAGCAGCTCACCGGCCAGCTCCTCCACCCCGGGCCGGACCTGGGACGGGTCATCGAGCACGTGGCCATCGGGGCCATGCAGGCCGAGCACGTCATGGAGCGCCTGGGCCCAGGCAGCCTCCTGATCGTGCCCGGCGACCGCGTCGACGTCCTGCGGGCGACGGTGGACGCGGTCCGCTCGGGCAAGTTGCCGCGCCGGGCGGCCAACCGGGATCCTGCCCTGCACGGTTCGGGCATGGCGGGCGTCGTGCTGACCGGCGGCTACCTGCCCAGCCCGGACGTCATCGCCAGCGCGCGGCACGCGGACCTCTTCATGTACGCCGTCCGCGACGACACCTACGCCGCGGCGTCCGAGGTGCATGACCTGCTGGTCAAGACGCACCCCGACGATCGCGACAAGATCGAGCTGATCAAGGCCCTCGTGGCGCAGCACCTCGACGTGGATCGCATCCTTGGCGCGTTCTCGGAGCCCGTGCCGGCGCGCTGATCGCCGGGGGACCCGGTCAGTGGCGGCCGCGGGCCTCCAGCAACGCCACCACCCGGTCGAGCAACCGGTCGGCGACCTCGCGCTTGCTCAGCAGCGGCCAGGGCTCGGGTGCCTCGCCCGGCGCCACCAGCGTGACGCGGTTGGTGGCCGTGCCGAAGCCCGAGCCTGCTTCCGTGACGTCGTTGGCGATCATCAGGTCGACCCGCTTGCGGGCGGCCTTGCCGGCGACCCGATCCAGCGAACCCGTCTCGGCCGCGAAGCCGACGATGACGGGCCGCGGCCCCGATCGTTCATGGGTCAGCGCGGACGCGGCGGCCAGGATGTCGTCGGTGGGCTCCAGCTCCAGCGTCAGCCCCGCGCCGCGTGTCAGCTTGGTCGCCGAGTTCGAGCGCGGCCGGAAGTCCGCCACCGCCGCGGCCATCACCAGGACATCACTGCCCGGCAGGGCCTCCAGGACGGCGGCTTCCATCGCCGCCGTGGTCTCGGCCGCCACGACCGTGGCCTCGCCCGGCAGGTCCACAGACGTGTGTGCGGCGATGAGCGTCACGGCCGCGCCGCGCGCGAGGGCCGCCTCGGCCACCGCGACGCCCATGCGGCCCGTCGAGCGGTTGCCGATGTAGCGCACCGGGTCGATCGGTTCGGCCGTGCCGCCGGCGGTCACCAGCACCCGGCGACCCTCGAGATCGCGTTCGTGGACGCTCCGGTCCAGGGGCGGACGCGAGGCGGCATCGGGGGCGCGCACCGGGCGCCCGGCCACTGCCGCAGCGACGGCCGCCACGAGCCGCGCGGTCTCGGCCAGCCGGCCCTGCCCGGTCTGGCCCGACGCGAGCGCCCCCATCTCCGGCTCGACCACGGTGTAGCCGAAGCCCTGGAGCGTGGTGACGTTGGCGCGCGTGGCCGGGTGGCGGTACATCTCGCCGTCCATGGCCGGGGCCACGATCACGGGCGCGGCCGTGGCGAGGCAGGCGGCCGTGATGGCATCGCTGGCCAATCCGTTGGCCATGGCCCCCAGCCAGTGGGCCGTCGCCGGTGCGACCAGCACGGCATCGGCGGCATCGGCGGCCACGATGTGGGCGATGCGCTCGTCGGGCAGCAGCTCGAGCGGGTCAAGCAGCACCTGGCGGCGGGTCAGCGCGGCCAGCGTCAGGGGCCCCAGGAAGTGCGTCGCGCTCGGCGTCATGGCGGCCTGGACCTCCGCCCCGGCCGCCTGGAGCGCCCGCGTCACCTCGGCCGCCTTGTACGCGGCGATCGAGCCCGTCACCCCCAGGAGGATGAAACGTCCCTCCAGCGGGAGGGCGCCCCCCACCTCGCGCTTGGTCACGTGGTGCGCCGGTGGTCCGTGCCGACCTCGGCGAACAGCAGCACCAGGCCCTTGAGCGTCAGCGCCGGATCGATCGCCTCGACGTCCTCCAGGCCTTCGACCCACGGTGCGTTGGCCAGTCCGCCCGTCAGCACGATGTGGATGGGCAGCTCCCCGAATTCGGCCACCAGCTCGTCGCGGGTCCGTGCCAGCAGCTCGCGGGTCAGGCCCAGGTAGCCCAGGACCGTGCCCGCCTGCATGGCGCTGACCGTGTCGCGCCCGATGGCCCGTTCGGGGCGCCGCAGCTCGATGCGCGGCAGCCGCGCGGTGCGCGTGGCGAGGGCCTCCATGCCCAGCTCCAGGCCGGGCGCGATCGAGCCGCCCAGGTAGGTGCCGTCGGGGCCGATCACGTCGAGGGTCGTGGCCGTCCCGAAGTCGAGGACGATGGCGGGTCGGCCATAGAGCCGGCCGACGGCGTAGGCGTTGACGAGGCGGTCGGCGCCGGCGTCATCGGGGCGGTCCAGGCGCACCCCGATGGGGACCGTGGCGGCGCTGGCATGCAGGATCGGGATGCCCCGGCGGGCGGCGATGGCGTCGAACGCGGCGGTGTAGGCCGGGACGACCGAGGCGGCCACGATGGCCTGCACATCCGTCAGGGCGTGGCCGTCAAGCCGCAGCAGCCCATCGAGCGACGCTTCCAGCTCGTCCGCGGTCACGTCGCGCCGGCTGCCGGCCCGTCGCAGGCGACCCAGGGAGGCGGGATCACCGCCCGACGCGAGCGCCAGCGTGAGGTTCGTGTTGCCCGCATCGACGGCCAGGAGCATGCGCTGGATGATACGCGGACACCTTGTCCGGTCCGCCGCCCTCGGCTACCATCGTGGGGTTCCCCGATCCGGTGTCCGCGCCCCGCTGAGGAGTAGCGTGTCGCTCGACCAGCCCGCGAAGTTCTTCGTCAACAGCGGCCTGGTCTCGAGTCGAACGGACATCCACAACCTGCTGCGGCCGCTGCTGCGCCAGACGGTGGGCTACCGTTACTACCGCGGCCAGGCCCTGGTGGCCCACGGCACCGGCTGGGTCGAGCGCATCGTCTCGGACCACCCTGAGATCTCCACCTTCTTCACGCCCCTCTCGATCTGCCTCAACGTGGATTCCTTCGAGCACCTCGAGTTCGAGACGCGGCCCGACCAGCTGCTGGTCTACACGCTCGTGCAGGGCGATGAGAAGGTCGTCGTCGAGTTCGCCCCGGCGATGGCGGGCGAGCCCGGGGTGCAGCAGACGTTCCGCTTCCAGCCCGACGGCTTCGTCCAGATGGAGCTCAGCGGGCTCGACGGGGGTGACACACCGAGCGGGCCCGACAGCGGGCCGCCGACCGGGGGGTCGAACTAGCGGAGGGAGCGCCGAGCCGGCGGATGGGACGCCGGCCGCGCAGGAGACGGATAGGAGGGCACGACGTCGGTGGACGCGATCGCGTCATTCTTCAAGCTGTCCGAACGCGGCACGACCGTGGGGACGGAGGTCCGTGCGGGCCTGACCACCTTCATGGTCATGTCCTACATCATCTTCCTGAACCCCAACATCATCGCCAAGCCGCTCGGGCTTGACCCCGCCTCCGTGTCGGCCGGGACGGCGCTGGTGGCCGGCATCATGACCATCAGCATGGGCCTCGTGGCGAACTACCCGTTCGCCCTGGCTGCCGGCCTCGGCATCAACGCCCTTGTCGCGTTCAGCCTCCCGGCCAAGGGCCTCACCCCGGCCGGCGCGATGGGCGTGATCGTGCTCGAAGGCGTGGCCATCACGATCCTCGTCGTGCTGGGCGCCCGGGAAGCGATCATGAACGCGGTGCCGTTGGCCCTCAAGCGGTCGATCGGGGTGGGCATCGGACTCTTCATCCTGTTCATCGGCTTCGCCAACGGCGGCATGATCGTGACCCCGGCCGGCGGGGCGCCGATCGTGGGCCTGGCCTTCCCCACCACCGTCGGGCAGTTCGTGTTCCTGCTGGGGCTGGTCATCACGTTCGCGCTGTGGGCGCTCCACATCCGGGCGGCCCTGATCATCAGCATCCTGGTCACGACCGTGGTGGCCATCGTGCTCGGCGTGTCCTCCATCCCGAGCCCCCTCACCGCGACGGTCAGCTTCGACACCCTCGGCCTGGGCCTGCAGGATCCGTTCCAGGCGTTCACCAAGCTGGGCGTGCTGTCGGCCGTGCTGGTCGTGTTCGCCATCATGCTGTCGGACTTCTTCGACACGATGGGGACCGTGACGGGGATCGCCGCGGAAGCCGGCCTCGCGGAGCCCGACGGCTCGGTGCCCGGCGTCGGGCGCATCCTGTTCGTCGACAGTGTCGCCGCCATCGCCGGCGGCCTGGCCGGCGTCAGCTCCAACACGACCTACATCGAGAGCGCCGCGGGCGTGGCCGAAGGGGGCAAGACCGGCCTGACCTCGGTGGTCACCGGCGTGCTCTTCCTGCTGGCCATCCTGCTCTCGCCGATCGCGGGCATCGTGCCCGCCCAGGCCACGGCCCCGGCCCTCGTCCTCGTGGGCTACCTGATGTTCACCCTGGTCAAGGACATCAACGTGGCCGACTTCGAGGACGGCCTGCCCGCGCTCCTGACGATCATCCTGATGCCGCTCACGTACGACATCACGGTGGGCATCGGGGCCGGCTTCATCAGCTGGGTCCTCATCAAGGTCGTCCGCCGCAAGTTCGGCGAGATCCACTGGCTGATGTGGCTGGTCTCGGCCGGCTTCGTCATCTTCTTCGCCCAGGACTGGATCTCCTCGCTGCTGCCCAAGTAGCTCGACCGACGCCGGCGCCTCCTGCGGGGGGCGCCGGTCCAGTCCTGTACCATCCCGGCGATGTACGAACGGACCGCGTTGCCCGACGGGCCGCGCGTCATCTCGGCACGCCTGCCGGGCTCGCGCGCGTTCTCGGTGGCCGCGTACGTCCTGGCCGGGTCCCGCCTCGAGCGACGTGAGCAGGCGGGGGTGGCCCACTTCATGGAGCACCTCACCTTCAGGGGCACGACCGCCTTTCCCAGCACGCGCGCCGTGTCCGAGGCGATCGAGGGCGTGGGCGGCTCCAGCAACGCCGCGACCGACCGCGAGTCGACCGTCTACTGGGCCCGCCTGCCCCTCCGTGAGGCGCGGCGCGGCGTCCAGATGCTGGGCGAGCTGATCGTCCGGCCGCTGCTGCGGGACCAGGAGATCGACCGTGAGCGGGACGTCATCGTGGAGGAGATCCGCTCCTACCACGACGACGCCAGCCAGTTCGTCTTCAACGTCTTCGACGAGCAGTTCTTCGGCGACACGAGCCTGGGCCGCGAGATCGCCGGCGACGAGGCCACGGTGCGCAGCCTGAGCGGCGACGAGATCCGGGCCTTCTGGGCGGCCAGCTACCGGCCGGCCAACACGATCGTGGCGGTGGCCGGCGACATGGCCCACGAGGAAGCGGTGGGCCTGGTGGCCGAGGCCTTCGGGCGCGGCAATGGACCGGTCCCCGGCTGGGCCCCGGCACCAGCGGGCCCGGTCGGTCCACGCGTACGGCTTGACGAACGAGAGGGGCAGCAGGCGCACCTCGTGCTGGGCCTGCCGGCCCTGCGGCGCGACCACCCCGACGCGTGGACGCTGGAGGTGCTCAACACGGTCCTTGGCGATGGCTCCAGCAGCCGGCTCTTCCTCAATCTGCGTGAGGACGCCGGCCTGGCCTACGACGTGCACAGCTTCCAGGCCGACTACGCCGACTGCGGCACGCTCCAGATCTACGCCGGGGTGGATCCCGACGTCCTGGGCCAGGCCGTCCGCGCCATCGTGGCCGAGCTGGCCCGCATGCGCGATGAGCTGGTCCCTCCCGCCGAGCTCGAGAAGGCCAAGCGGTTCGCCGCGGGGCACCTGGAGCTTCGCCTTGAGGAGGGCCGCCACCTGGTCTCGTGGCTTGGCGTGCAGGAGGCGCTGCACGATCGTGTGCTGACCCTTGACGACGCCTTGGCCGCCCTCGAAGGGGTCTCGGCCGACATGATCCAGGAGCTGGCGGGCCGCCTCTTCCGGGACCCCGGCCTGTGCCTCGCCGTCGTGGCGCCGCACGGCACGAAGGCGCCCGACCTGGAGCCGGCGCTCCGCCTGCCATGAAACCGGCCGTGGATGAGGCTGCCGTCACGACGCGCATGGCGCATCTGCACCTGCGCACCGGGCTGCCCGCGCTGGCTCGGGTCGAGCTGGAGGCGCTGACCGGCCGTGGCGAGCTGGGAGCCCCGGCCTGGGCGGACCTGGCCGAGGCGCGGTGGCGGGGTGGCGACCTGAGCGGGGCGGCCGATGCCGCGCGGGTCCACCTGGACCAGGGCGGCGACGACGTGCTGGCCGAGGTCGTCGTCATCGAGTCGCTCGCCGCCGCCGGCGACCACCGCGACGCCCGGCGCCTCGCGCAGCGTGTCCTGGCGCGGGCCGACGTGGACGAGGCCGCCCTCGACCGCGTCTTCGCCGGTCATCCACGCTCCAGCGCCTGGCCCGGCCGGCATGAGTTCGTGCCGGCGCCCGCGGGGGTCGCGGCGGCCGCCTCCGCCCGGGCGGCCGTGACCACCCCCGTCGCGGCTGCTGCGGCGCCCGCCACCGCGCGTGGCACCCAGCCCACGGCTCGCCCGAGCGACGACCTCGCCGCCGCCGAGGCCGCGCTTGCCCGGGACGACGCGCTCGCCGCGGCCGGCCTGCTGGGCGTCGTCCTGCGCGAGGAACCCGCCCTGGCCGCCATGACCCTGTCGGTCGCCGAGCGCGGTCTCACGGCGTCGGGGCCGACCGGCCCCGCGGCGGCCGCCCTCCAGCTCGTCCGCGGCGATGCCCTCCGGCTCCTTGGCCGGACCGGGGAGGCGTCGGCCGCGTTCCAGGGATCCCGCCGTGCCCTCGTCGACGCGGCCCCACGAGAGGAAACCACGTGATCGAACGAACCCTCGTCCTCATCAAGCCCGATGGCGTGCAGCGCCAGCTCGTCGGCCGTGTCCTGTCGAGGTACGAGGAGCGCGGGCTCAAGATCATCGGCCTCAAACTCGTCCATATCGACCGGGCGATGGCGGAGGCCCACTACGCCGTCCACCGCGACAAGCCGTTCTTCGCCGGCCTCGTCGCCTTCATCACGATCGGGCCGCTCGTCGCGGTCGCTCTCGAGGGCCCCGACGCGATCGCCATCGTGCGCACCATCAACGGCGCGACCCGCCCCGGTCAGGCGTCGCCCGGCACGATCCGCGGCGACTTCGCGCTCGAGACCGCGCAGAACCTGGTCCACGCCTCGGACGGGCCGGAGACGGCCGTCCAGGAGCTCGCGCTCTGGTTCCGGCCGGAGGAGCTCCTGCCCTACGACCGCGACATCGACCGCTGGGTCAACGCCCCCGACGAGGGCTGACTGGCAGACCCCGGCTAGTCGCCGATCGAGGAGGTCGGCACGGGGCTCGACGGGCCCGGCGTCTGGGTGGCGGCGGGGGAGGCGGACAGGCCGGGCGTAGGGGTCGGCGGGAAGCCGCTCGGCGGGGTCGGCGTGGGCGAGGGCGTCGACTCGGGCGTGATCGTCGGGCTGGGTGAGGGTGTCGGCGCCACAGGCCGGACGCTGGCGGCCGGGTTCGGCCCCGCCGCGGCCGCCTCCAGATGCCCGAAGCCCAGGCTCATGGCCAGCGGCAGGATGGCGAGGGCCAGCGCCAGCACGGCCGCGATGGGGATGCGGTTCGCCGCGAGGAGTCGCCGCACCCGGTCGGGTCCGGCACCGGCCGCCGCCGCGTCCATGTTCGGCCGCTCTGCCGCGCCCCAGGCGGACCCGTTCGGCCGCAGGCCCTCCCACACGAGCCTCAGCCAGGCCGACACCGAGGCGACCACCAGGAGGAGGGCCACCGTGCCGACCGTCGGCCCCAGGGCCACGTCGGCGACCGAGCCGCGCGCCGCGAACGCGGCCGACCCGGGCAGGCCGATCGCGACCGCCACGGCGATCGCCAGCGCGACGGCCGTGACCGGCGCCCGCCGCACCCAGCCGCTCAGCGCCTTGAGGTCGGAGCCGCCGCCCACCGTCTCGAGGACGAGCAGCACGCCGACCAGTGCCGCCAGCCAGAGGGGCAGTAGCAGCAGCACCTGGCGAGCGCTCGCCTGGGCTGAGCCGTCGATGCTGGCATAGCCCAGCAGCCCCAGGGCCAGGCCCTGCAGGCCGGCATACGCCACGACGTGGCCCAGGTCCTCCTGGAGCAGCATGGCGACCGTGGCCGCTGCGAGGGTCAGGAGGGCCAGCCCGAGGACCACGGCACGCACCAGCCCCAGGTCCGGGTCGAGCGGCACGAGCCGGGCGCCCGACCACTCGAGCACGACCACCGCCAGCACGGCGGGCAGCCAGCCCAGGACGAGCGGCAGGAGCGGGCGTGCCACGGCCTCGCCCTGGCGGGCGAGGGGCAGGTGGAAGGGCACGGCGCCGGTACCCAGGATGAGGGCCGCCCCGACCAGGGTGAAGGCGGCGAGCATCGTGGTCGGCTGCTCGCCCAGGCCGCCGACCGAGGCCCAGCCGATGCCCAGCAGCCCCAGCACCGCGACGGCGATGGGCAAGCGGAGGATGCCGATCGACTCCCGACCAGGGCGCCCCGAGCGGTCGCTGAGGGCGACGACGCCGACGAGGGTGGTGGTGGCCACGACCAGCAGCAGGGCGCCGGCCGCATCGGTCAGGGAGAGCGCGCCGGCCGTCCCCGCGAGCAGGACGAGGGCCGCCGGAGCGAGGCGCGAGGATCGACCCAGGGTCTCGGCCAGCAGCAGGAGCAGCAGTGCGGCGGCCGAGCCGCTCAGCAGCCAGAGGCGCAGGAAGGTCGTCGTCTGCAGCGCGTCGTCGCCGAAGAGCGTCAGCTCACCGCTTGGCAGCGCCCGCGCCAGCACGACGCATGCGGCCAACGCGACGAGGCCCACGACCGTCCGCAGCGGCGGCCACCGGCCGACCATCCACCAAGCCGCGGCACCTGCGCCGGCCACGACGATGAACGCGACGAGCGTCACCAGCGGTCCGGCGTCGTCGATTCAGCCGATGTCGCGCAGGTCGCCGTGCCGGGCCGCCAGCCGCATCTCGCGGCGAGGACTCAGCGTCGTCACGGTCAGCCAGGCGGCCGCACCGGCGACCGCCGCGGTGGCGACGGCAAGGCCGGCCTCCAGGCCCGCACCTGGCGTGCCGCCAAGCTCAGCGAGCACGAGGGACGCGCCGGTCAGGGCCAGGAGGGCGCCGCTGCCCAGGCGCAGCCCGTCTTCGCCGAACGCCAGGAGATCGAGCCCCCCGACGAGGAGGGCTCCCCCGGCGGCCAGGGCGGCCGTCGGCCCGAGCGCCTCCGAGGTGACGGCATCGGCCAGGAACCCGATCGCGGCGGCGGCCAGCACGAAGGCGGCTTCCCCGCGGCCGGCGAGCGGGAGCGGGCCAAGGAGCGGCGCGGCCTGCCGCATCGACGTCCACAGGAGGTACGCCGCGAGCCCGGCGCCGACGAGGCGGACGCCCAGGCCGAGTTGCTGGGGCAGGGGATCGGCCACGAACGGAGCGGCGAGGAGAGCGGCCGCCGTGCCCGCTGTCGTGAGGCGCGCATCGGTCGCCAGGATGGCCATCACGGCGCCGGCGATGACCACGGTCGCCGCGAGGAAGGGCACGACCGGCATCGGCGCCCGGTCAGCCGATACGGGCGCGCAAGCCGCGCACGCCGGCCACGCCCGCGCCGCCGAGCCCGAAGCTCAGGATGGCCAGGCCGGCCAGCGGGTCGAAGGCCGATCCGGCGGGCGGCACGTCGGGGTACGCGGGCGCGCTGAGGATGCCCAGGTCGTTGAGCGGCCAGTAGCGCAGCCAGGCCCGCCCGATGATGTCGCTGCGGGGGATGAAGCCAAAGACCCGCGAGTCGGTCGAATTCGCGCGGTGGTCCCCCAGGCCGAAGTAGGAGCCGGCCGGGACGACGACGGTCGAGCCCTCGGCCCCCGCCTGGGTCGGCTGGCCGTCGTAGATGTACGGCTCGGGGAGTTGGACGCCATTGACGAACACATCGCCGTTGCGGAAGTCGATGCGATCCCCGGGCAGGCCGATGATCCGCTTGATGAACGGTACCTGGGTCGGGTCGGCGGCCGCGGAGCCCGGCGGGTTGAAGACGATGATGTCGCCACGCTGGTAGTCGTTGAAGCGGGGCGTGAGCTTGTCCACGAGCACGTACTGCCCGGGCTCGAGCGTGTGCTCCATGCTCTGCTGCTCGACCTGGTAGGGCTGAGCCACGAAGTTCTGGATGAGCAGGAAGATCACGATCGTGAGGACAAGGGTTTCGAGGACCTCGAAGAGGCATCCCCACTGGCGTCTATCCACAGGACGAGGAGTATACGGGCGCCTCCGGCTTTGACCGCAGGGCTACCTGCTCGGGCGGCCGCTGCCGGCTGCCGGTCGATCGCAGACCCCGCGCCACGGCGGGCCCACGTCGCGGGGCGCCTGATCGTTCTGGCGTGGACTTGGTGACAAGACGCACCGGCTAATCGGTCCGGGCTTCGTCATCGAGGTGGCCTGCGGTGGACAGCGGTGGGGTCCGGGTGACAGCATTGGGTTAGAGGATGTCAGGCGAGTACACGCGGCCGCCCGTCGCGGTCGCCTCGGCCGCACATGGCCGATGCCGAGTCCCACACCACCGACCCGCTGGCGCGCCACGCGTGGCAGCGGCACACCCAGAGAAGGAGGCCACATGGTTTCATGGTCCAGACACGCCTTGGCGCGCGTCGGTGCGGTCGGCGCGATCCTTGCCGTCGCCGCGACGCTCGTCGCAGCGCCGGCCGTCGGCGCAGCGTCATCCCAGTTGTACGTCGCCAAAGGAGGCCAGGCCAGCGACGCGAATCCGTGCTCGGCCAGCCGGCCGTGCCTGACCATCGGGCATGCCGTCGCCGTCGCTCCTTCCGGCGCCACGATCCACGTCGGCAGAGGGACGTACGCCGAACAGGTCTCGATCACCAAGGAGCTCAGCCTCAAGGGTGAGCACGCGGTCATCGACGCCGCCGGCCAGACCGGCGGCATCCAGCCCCTCGCGGGCATGGGCGTCGTGGGCTACGGACTACTCGTGTTCGGCCCCGGCGCCAGCGGGTCGGTCGTGGAAGGCTTCACGGTCGAGCACGCCCTCGGTGAGGGCATCCTCGTGGCAGGCACCTCGAAGGTGCGCATCGAGCGGAACACGATCCGCCTGGACGATGCCGGCTTCGGGACCGATGCCACCTTCGAGTGCATGGCCCAGGGAAACATCCCCGGTGACTGCGGCGAGGGGCTCCATTTCGTGAGCGTGACCTGGTCCAGCATGCTGCACAACGTGGTCGAGGACAACGTCGGCGGCATCCTGATCACCGACGAATTCGGCCCCAGCGCCCACAACGTGATCGCCTTCAATGTGTCCCGCGACAACAAGGAAGACTGCGGGATCACCCTGCCATCCCACAATGCCGCCGCCCTGGCCGACCCGACGATGGGTGGCGTCTACGACAACCTGGTCTTCGGTAACCTGTCCGAAGGCAACGGTGGCGCCGGCGTGGGCATGTTCGCCCCGTTCCCCGGGACCGCCTCGTACGACAACCTGGTCATCGACAACACGCTGAAGGACAACGGCGAGGCCGGCGTCGGCATCCATGCCCATGCTCCTGGCCAGAACGTCTCCGGCAACGTGATCGTCGGCAACCAGATCTCCGGCAACGGCATCGACCCGGACTCCGGCAGCGGTCACCCGACGGGGATCGCGCTGTTCAGTGCAGTCGTGCCGGTGACCGTGACCGTCGCGCTCAACCACATCGCCAATGAGTATTGGGGCATCTTCCGCAACGGCCCCCTGACCATCACGGGTCTGTCGAGCAACCACTTCGCGAAGTCAGTGACCATCCACATCAACTGACTCGTGCCCGACGTGCCGGCGGCCCGACCGGGTCGCCGGCATTTCTATGCCCGGGCGTGGGACCAGCCCCGCGACTCTCCTGCGGTTGACCATGGCCACGCGGCGTTGCTAAACTCCGCCCGGTGTACGAGGCCCCCGTCGGGGGTCTCGTTGCTTGTCTGCGTGGTGCGTGTGGCCGCATGAGGGACGCGGCCCAGCAGCCCGACGGACCCTGACCGATCCACATCGCCGGTCCGGCGGCCGGCCTTCCTGAATGGTCGACACGAGGAGGCGTTCCACGGTGCAGCTGGCATCCGCGATCCAATGGATCATCCCGATCGCGGGTATCGCCGCGGTCCTCTTCGCCATCTACCTGGCCCGCGACGTGCTGTCGCGCGATCAGGGCACACCGGCGATGCAGGACGTGGCAGGCACCATCTACGAGGGCGCCATCGCCTTCATCCGCCGCCAGTACCTGACGATCGCCCTGCTGGCCCTCGTGGTGGCCGTCGTGGTGGCCGTCGTCATCAGCCTGGTCGAAGGGCCCGCGGTCGCCGACACGGACATCAACGGTGTCGCACTCGGTCTGCGGACCGGCATCGCCTTCCTCGTCGGCGCGGCCTGCTCGATGGCCTCCGGGATCATCGGCATGTTCATCAGCGTCAAGTCCAACGTCCGCACGGCGGCGGCCGCCCGCTCCAGCCTCGTGACCGCCGTCCAGGTCGCGATGCGCGGCGGAGCCGTCTCGGGCTTCCTCGTGGTGGCCCTGTCGCTGCTCGGCGTGTGGTCGATGTTCGTGCTCTTCGGCGGGCTGGACAAGCCGTCGCAGGCCCCCTTCCTCATCGTCGGCTATGGCTTCGGCGCCTCGTTCGTGGCCCTCTTCGCCCAGCTGGGCGGCGGGATCTACACCAAGGCCGCCGACGTGGGCTCCGACCTCGTGGGCAAGGTGGAGAAGGGCATCCCGGAGGACGACCCGCGCAACGCCGCGGTGATCGCCGACCTGGTGGGCGACAACGTCGGCGACTGCGCCGGCCGCGGCGCGGACCTCTTCGAGTCCACGGCAGCCGAGAACATCGGGGCCATGATCCTGGGCGTCGCGGTGTACGGCATCGCCCTCGCCGCTGGCTGGCCCAACCCCGAGTCGTGGATCTTCTTCCCGCTCGTCGTGCGCGGCTTCGGCCTGCTGGCGACCATCGTGTCGATCTTCTTCGTCCGCGGCCGCGAGGATGAGGACCCCATGAACATGCTCAACCGCGGCTACTGGGTGACGACCGCCCTGTCCGCCGTGGGCCTGCTCATCGTGACCAACGTGATGATGCAGACGGGCTCGGTGAACGGGGCCAACGGCATCCCCGCCTGGGTCTGGTTCTTCGGCTGCGGCGTGGTCGGCCTGGCCACCAGCATCGCCTTCGTCTACATCACCCAGTACTACACCGCGGGCTCGCACCGCCCGGTCAGGGACATCGCCGAGGCCAGCAAGACCGGTCCCGCGACCAACATCATCGCCGGCACCGCGGTGGGCTTCGAGACCACCGGCATGACCGCCCTGAGCATCGGCGCGGCGCTCCTCCTGAGCCACTTCCTGGGCCAGCAGGCGCACCTCGTCGACGCCAGTGGCAACGACGTGGGCGGCATCTTCGGCACTGCCGTGGCGACCATGGGCATGCTCATGACGACGGCCTACATCCTGGCCATGGACACCTTCGGGCCCATCACCGACAACGCCGGCGGCATCGCCGAGTTCGCCCACGCCGAAGGCGGCGCGCGCGAGATCACCGACCGCCTCGACGCCGTCGGCAATACGACCAAAGCGCTGACCAAGGGCTACGCCATCGCCTCCGCCAGCCTGGCCGCGTTCCTGCTCTTCAACGCCTACATCGACAAGGTCAACCTGATCCTCAGCCGTCAGATCGCCGGCGGAGCCACCAACGTGCACCTCATGACCGCCGTCAACGTGGACGAGGTGCCGGTCTTCGCGGCCGCCCTGATCGGGGCCATGCTGACCTTCTTCTTCAGCTCGCTGGCCATCCGCGCCGTGGGCAAAGCGGCCGGCGCCATCATCATCGAGGTGCGGCGCCAGTTCCGCGAGATGCCGGGCATCATGGATTACACGCAGCGGCCCGACTACGCGCGGGTGGTCGACATCACGACCCGTTCTGCCCTGCGCGAGATGATCGCCCCAGGCGTCGTCGCGGTGGCCACCCCGATCATCGTCGGCGTGACGCTGGGCTACCAGGCCGCGGCCGGCCTGCTCATCGTGGGCACCATCTCAGGCGTCATGCTGGCCACCGTCCTCAACAACGGCGGCGGCGCATGGGACAACGCCAAGAAGTACATCGAGTCAGGCCAGCTCAAGGATGACAACGGGAACGTGCTCGGCAAGAAGACCGATGCCCATGCGGCAGCCGTCGTGGGCGACACCGTGGGCGACCCCTTCAAGGACACCGCCGGACCCTCGCTGCACGTCCTGGTCAAGCTGCTGGCGACGCTGACGCTCGTCCTCGCCCCCCTCTTCATCCGCTAGCCGCGCCCCGGAAGGGGGACCCAGATGGATCTCATCATCCAGGCGGCCGTGCTCGGCCTCATGCAGGGCCTGACCGAGTTCCTGCCGATCTCATCGTCGTGGCACCTCATCGTCGCGCCCGAGCTGCTGGGCTGGCACGACCCGTTCATCAACTCGGCCGCCTTCGACGTGATGCTCCACATGGGCACGCTCGTGGCCCTGCTGCTGTACTTCTGGGCCGACCTGTGGCGCTACCTGCGAGCGTTCCTGCGGTCGCTCGCCGAGCGCCGCATCGGTGAGGATCCGGACCGCCGCCTGGCCTGGTTGCTGCTCATCACGATCATCCCCGGGGCGCTGCTCGGCGCGCTCGGCGAGAACTTCTTCGACACCTTCTTCCGCGAGCACAGCGCGGCCTTCCTGGTGGCCCTGATGCTGGCCGGGGCGGCCATCCTGTGGCTGGCCGATCGCATCGGCACCCAGAGCCGCGAGCTGGGTGCCCTGGGCGTCCGCGACGCCGTCGTCATCGGCGCGGCCCAGGCGCTGGCCCTGTTCCCCGGCATCTCGCGGTCGGGCATCACGATCTCGAGCGGCCTCTATCTCGGCCTGACGCGCGAGGCCGCCGCGCGCTTCTCGTTCCTGATGGCCGTGCCGATCATCGCCGGCGCCGGCATCTGGAAGGGACGCGAGCTGCTGGGTGGCGGGCTCGCCGGGACGGATGTCGGGCCTTTGGCCGTGGGCTTCGTCGCCGCCGTGATCGCCGGCCTGATCGCCATCGTGGGCATGCTGGGTTACCTCCGCCGGCACAGCTACGACATCTTCGTGGGGTACCGCATCATCGCGGCGGCCGTGGTCGTGGTGTGGCTGCTGGCCCGTTGAGCCGCCCATCCGCCTGAGGCGGCGGCGCCGGTCGCGCTAGGCTGTCGTCATGGAAGTCATGAAGGGCCTGCGGCACCAGGCGATCCGCGATCTGGTCACGCGCCGGCGCATCCGCACGCAACAGGAGCTGGCGGCAGCCCTGCGCGAACGAGGCTTCCGCGCCACCCAGGCCACCATCAGCCGCGATGTCAGCGAGCTTGGCTTGCACAAGTCGCCCCGCGAGGGGGTCCTGGCCTACGCGCTGCCGGCCCGTGGTGCGGCCCCCGAAGCCACCGCGGAGGAGCGTCTGCGGATCCTCGTGCGAGACCTGCCCTTCGAGGTCCAGGCGGCAGGGCTTCTGCTCGTCGTACGCACCCTGCCCGGCTCCGCGCACGCGCTCGCCAACGCCCTCGATCGAACGCCGTGGCCGGAGGTGATCGGCACCATCGCCGGTGACGACACCGTCTTCGTGGCCTGCCGCGACCGGGCGGCTCGCCAACTCCTCCAGCAGCGGCTCAGGCGGCTTGCATCCGGCACCTGAACGCCCGTCGACGGGCGGGAGCGGCGGGACGGCCGGGGATCTCCTGAGGGCCGCCTGGCGCCGGCGTCCGGGCGTGGCCGGTGTCTTCGCCCTCGCGGTCGGCGTGATCGCCCTCGCCGTCTACGCGGCCACGGCCATCCGCGGCGTCAGCTTCGGCGACTGGGCGGAGGCGCAGGTCGTGCCGGCGACCCTGGGCATCATGCATCCGACCGGCTATCCGACCTACACGCTGGTCGGCGCGCTGGTCAGCGCGATCCCGGCGGGCTCGCCGGCCTTCAAGGCGAACCTGCTGTCCGGCGCCTGCACCGCGGGCGCCCTGGCCACGCTCACCCTGATCCTCGCCCGGCTCGGGGTGCGGCCGCTGGTGGGGGCCCTCGTGGCGCTGGCCCTGGGTTTCACGGCCAACATCTGGCTCAACTCGATCCACGCCGAGGTGCACACGCTGCACCTGCTGTTCGTGGCGCTCCTCCTGCACCGGCTCCTCGTCTGGGCGCAGGAGCAGCGCCCGCGCGACCTGTGGCTGGGCGGCCTGCTGCTGGGCCTTTCCTTCGGCAACCACATGCTCACGCTGACGCTGGCGCCCGAGATCGTCCTGGGCGCCCTCTGGCTGGGGCGGCGCACGATCCTGGCCCAGCCGAGGATCCTGCTCCCGACGGTCTTCGAATTCCTCGTGGGCCTGTCGGTCTACCTGTACCTGCCGCTGCGCTCGCTGGACAAGCCGGCCGTGATGTACGCCGACCTGAGCAACCTGTCGGCCCTCGTCACTCACATCACGGGCTCCCAGTTCGGCAGCCAGTCGACCGGCCTGACGGCGGACGGGCCGGTGCGCTTTTACGAGCAGCTCCAGGCGTGGCTCACGCCGCCGGGCGGCTACCTCCTGATCCTGGCCGTGGCCCTCGCCGTGTTCGGCCTGGCGGTCCTGTGGCGGACGAACCGGGCCTACGCCGTGGTGCTCCTCGCCGTCCTGCTGATCCACGCCTACATCGATAACAACGAGGACCCCGGCCGTCGCGACCAGTACCTCTTCACGTCCTCGGCGGTGATGATCCTGTACCTGGGCGTGGCCGCCGAGGCCTTCGTGGCGCGAGTGGAGCGCGCCTGGCGGGGGTGGCGTGCCTTCGACGTGGCGCGTGGCGTGGCCATCGGCCTGGTCGCCTTCGCGCCGCTCCTCCTGTTCGTGGACACCGTCCCGACCGCCAACCAGAGCGTCAACCAGCAGGGCCAGCAGTTCGTGGACACGATCCTGGCCGACCTGCCGCCCGATGCCGTCCTGTTCGACCTATGGGATGTCCGCACCCCGCTCGAATACGCCCAGCAGATCGAGGGCAAGGGGAGGGGCCTGACGCTGACGGAGAACGCCGGCAAGGCCCTCGCCTATGCCGCGGCCGGGCGGCCCGTCTACGTCCTCCAGGTGTTCGACGCCGGCGTGGAGGCCATGCGGGCGCACTACGAGCTGACGGTCGTGGCGGACATCTACGTGCCCTACGGCGGGATCAGCGCGCCGTACCTGCGGCCGCTCTACCGCGTGGACGTGCCGTCGAGCGCCCTGGCGCGCCCCGCCAGGACACTCTGACCTCGAGCCTCCGAGGCAAGAGCCGGCTTACTCCCCAGGCGAGGACCCGACCGGCTTCTTGTCGCCCGGAGTGACGATCCTGGAGCTGCCCGCGCTCGGGCGGAAGCCGCTTTCGTGACCGTCCGCCCAGCGCACGTTGTAGTGCTCCCCGAGCGGCGAGGCGAGGACCTCGAGGATCTCCCCCTCGCGAGCTGCAGTGCCCACCTTCTCCGATTCGACGATGATCCTGTCTCCGACCTTGGCGGCCATGCTTGCACCTCCTGACCTTGGCCCCGTTCTAGCACCGGCCAGTCGAGGCCCGCAAGGGTCCATCGGCCCGAACGCGGCTCCGTGTCGCCTCGCGGATCGGGACGCGCACGGTGGGCGGCCTCGCCACGACCTTGTCGCACCACCCCACTCCCCGGTGAGCGTTCGATTGACGCTCGGGGTGGTCCCTCCTACAATCCGCGCACGGTCGAACTCCCACGCGCAGACCCATGCGCGATCGGGGGTTCGTTCTGCTTATCACGACCACCTCGTGGCCCACGACGGCCGTGCCGTCGGGCCGCCGGCCGCGTCACCCGGGAGGGAGCCCCCTCGTGAACAACAAGCCCAGCTACCTCTCCAGGGAGGGCCTCGCCAAGCTGCGCGACGAGCTCCAGGAGCTCAAGAACGTGCGACGCCCCGAGGTGGCCGCGCGCATCTCCGACGCCAAGGAGCACGGCGACCTCAGCGAGAACGCGGAGTACGAGGACGCCAAGAACGAACAGGCCTTCGTGGAGGGACGCGTCCAGTCCCTTGAGGCCCTCATCAAGAACGCCATCATCATCGACGAGCACCACTCGACCGATTTCGTGCAGATCGGCTCCACGGTGGACGTCGAGTCGGCCGACGGCAAGGAGACGTACACCATCGTCGGTTCGGCCGAAGCCGCCCCGCGGGACGGGCGCATCTCCAACGAGTCGCCGGTCGGGCGGGCCCTCATCGGGCGGCGGAAGGGCGACAAGGTGATCATCTCGGTGCCCGGCGGGGACTCCACGTACACCGTCGTCGCCATCCGCTGAGGCGGCCGTGTACTGGGCCGACGAGCTGGCGGCCGCAGCTGAGGGACCGCAGGTCGTCAACGACTCCAAGACGCCATCGGGCACTGTCCACGTGGGCAGCCTGCGCGGCGTCGTGCTGCACGACGCCATCCGCCGCGCGCTGCTGGACCGCGAGACGCCCGTCACGTTCCGCTACGGCGTCGAGGACCTGGATCCGATGGACGCCCAGGCGCTCCTGACGCCCGACGCCGTCGAGAAGTACATGGGCGTGCCGCTGGCCCACGTGCCCGCTCCGGCCGGCAGCAGCGCGCCCAACTACGCCCGCCATTTCGTGGGCCTCTTCCTTGGCACGTTCGAGGGCCTGGGCATCCGGCCGGAGCTCTACTGGATGAGCGAGCGGTACGCGGCCGGCGACATGGACCCCTACATCAGCCGCGCCCTGGACCACGCCGACGTCATCCGCGACATCTACCGCACCGTCAGCACGGTCGACCACCCCGCCCACTGGCTGCCGATCAGCGTCATCTGCGAGAACTGCGGCCGCAGCGGCACGACCATCGCCAGCGAGTGGGACGGCCGCGAGGTGACCTACGAGTGCCGCGCGGACCTGGTCGACTGGGCCACCGGCTGCGGCTTCCACGGCCGGCTCTCGCCGTTCGGCGGCCGTGCCAAGCTGGTGTGGAACGTCGACTGGGCCGCCCGCTGGGGCCTGGTCGGGGCCACCATCGAGGGCTGCGGCAAGGACCTGGCCACCAAGGGTGGCTCGCGTGACCGCGCCGACGCCATCAGCCGGCGCGTGTTCGAGCGCGAACCGCCGACCAACGTGCCGTACGAGTTCCTCACCATCGGGGGCAAGAAGATGAGCACGAGCAAGGGCTCGGGGGCCGCCGCCCACGAGATCGCCGAGCTCCTGCCGCCCGAGCTCCTGCGCTTCCTCTTCCTGCGCCACAAGCCGCGCAAGCACCTCGAGTTCGACCCGGAGGGCGACACGGTCCCCGGCCTGTTCGATGAGTTCGACCGCATCGCCGCGGCCGCGGCCGGCCGCGAGGTGCGCGGTGAGTTGCCGCCCGACCCGGTGCGCATCTTCCGCATGAGCCTGGTCGACGCCGAGGCCGACCCGGCGGCGGAGGCGGCCCGGTTCCGGCCGGCCTTCCGCCACCTGGCGCTCCTCGCCCAGGTGCCCGGGGTGGACCTGGCGGCCCAGCTCGAGGCGGAGAAAGGCGCGCCCCTCGACGACGCCGAACAGGCCATCCAGGCGCAGCGCGTGGCCGTCGCCCGTGCCTGGCTGGCGGGCCTTGCCCCCGACCGCTACAGGGTCGCCGTGCAGCCGGAGCTGCCGGCCGAGGTGCGCGAGCTTGGCGACGACCAGCGGGTCTACCTTGGCGCCCTCGCGCTCGCCGCCGAGCAGGAGCGCCCTGGCACCGGCGACGCGTGGCAGGACCTGATCTTCCGCGTGGCCCACGACGGCGGTCTCCCGTCCGGCAAGGGGTTCGCCGCCGTCTACGTCGCGTTCCTGGGGCGGCCCAACGGTCCGCGAGCCGGCTGGCTGCTGGTCGCCCAGCCGTTCGATTCCGTCGTGGCCCGCCTGCGCGAGGCGGCCGGCTGGCGGCCGGTCGACGATGCCGCGGCCGGAGCACCGGCATGAGCGTCGGTATGCAGCGGCTTCGCGAGGACGCCGCGCGCCTGCGCCAGGGGGCCCTCGACAAGGGCGAGGACGCGGCCATCGTCGACCAGGCCATCGAGCTCGACGCGGAGCGGCGCCGCCTGACGAACGAGGCGGACGCGCGGAAGGCCGAGCGCAATCGCCTCAGCCAGGAGGTCGGGGCGGCCATCCGCGGCGGAGCCCGGCCGGACGATCCCGCGCTCGCCGAGACGCGCCGCCGGGCCAACGCGCTGGGCGCCGAGATCGCCGCCCTGGACGCGCAGATCGCGACCGCGGAGCACGACCTGGAGGAGCTCCTGCTGCGCATCCCCAATCCGGCCGATCCGGATGTCCCCATCGGGGGTGAGGACGCCAGCGTCATCGTGCGGACGTGGGGTGCGCCGGCCCCCCACCAACGCGCCGACGGCTCGGTCGTCCAGCCCCACTGGGAGGTCGGCGAGGCGCTGGGCATCCTGGCCCTCCAGGCGGGGGCCAAGGTGACCGGCTCGGGGTTCCCCATCTACCGCGCCGCTGGAGCCGCCCTCCAGCGAGCACTGATCGACTTCATGGTCGGCCTGCACGTCCGCGAGCACGGCATGACCGAGATCTGGCCGCCGGCGCTGGTCAACCAGGCCTCGGCGCGGGGGACGGGCCAGATCCCCGACAAAGAAGACCTGATGTATGTCGTGACGCGCGACGACCTCTACCTCGTGCCGACCGCCGAGGTGCCCGTCACCAACATCCATCGCGACGAGATCATCGAGGCGGACGAGCTGCCCATCAGGTATGTGGCCTATTCGCCGTGCTTCCGCCGCGAGGCCGGGGCGGCCGGCAAGGACACCCGCGGCATCCTGCGCGTCCACCAGTTCGACAAGGTGGAGATGGTCTGCTTCGAGCGCCCGGCGGACTCCAACGCCACGCTGGAGTGGCTCACCGCGCGGGCGGAGGTGGTCCTCCAGCGGCTGGAGCTGCCCTACCGGGTGAAGCTCATGGCGACCGGCGACATGGGCTTCGTGCAGGCCAAGAAGTACGACCTGGAGGTCTGGGCGCCCGGCGTCGAGCGCTGGCTGGAGGTCAGCTCGGTCTCCAACTTCCGCGACTACCAGGCCCGGCGCATGAACATCCGCTGGCGGCCGGAACCGGGGGCGCGCCCGGAGGTCCTCCACACGCTCAACGGATCCGGCCTGGCCCTGGCCCGGACCGTGGCGGCGATCCT
>DATBOX010000164.1:0-2761 GCA_036561685.1 Candidatus Limnocylindrales bacterium
GAGGATCTCCAGGAGGTACGCCTCGAACTCCTCGTCGGCCCGGTCGATCTCGTCGATGAGCAGCACCGGCGGGGGCCCCTCGCCCGCCTCGAGGGCCTGCAGGAGGGGCCGCTTGATGAGGAAGTCGGGGGCGAAGATGTCGTGCGCGGTGGCCTGGCCCGCGGCGCCCTGGGCCTCGAGGAGGCGGATCTCGAGCATCTGGCGGGGGTAGTTCCACTCGTAGACAGCCGTGTTGACGTCCAGCCCTTCGTAGCACTGCAGGCGGATGAGCGGCGCGCCAAGCGTCGAAGCGAGGACCTTGGCGACCTCCGTCTTGCCCACGCCGGCCTCCCCCTCCAGAAGCAGCGGGCGGCCCAGCTGGAGGGCCAGGAAGATCGTCGTGGCGAGCGATCGGTCGGTGATGTAGCCGCGCGCCCGGAAGGCCGCCTGGACGCCCTCGATCGTCAGGCCGACCGGCGGGTCCGCCATGACGCCGTGGCCGTCTCCCTCGTGCATGGACTGCATGGGCCCGAGTCTACTCGCCGCGCTCGTCCGGGCTCACCGGGCCGCTACCCCTCGGGCGCGTCGAGGGCGTGGGCGTAGGCCGGCATGCGGAAGCGCATGTCGCGGGTCAGAATCCCGCCATGGCCCAGCCGCGCCACGGTAGCCCGCGTGGCGGGGGCGCCGCTCAGCAGCCAGGGCAGCAGGAGGTCGGCGGCCGTCGCCCGCGAGTAGGCGCCGCAGGTGGGCAACCCCAGGATGGTCGTCGTGCCGGCCCGGCCCAGCCACAGCATCGAGCCGGGATGGGCCGGGACCCCGTGACGCACGACGCGCCCGCCGGCCGCCGCCAGCGCGCGGTAGAACGGATCATCCGGGTCGGTGCTGGCGCCGCCGGCGGTCAGGACGACGTCGGCCGGCGGGCGCGCGGCCAGCAGGTCCCGCAGGGCGGCCGTGACCGGGCCAGCCTCGTCGGCGACGTAGACCGGCCCCACCAGCTGCGAACCGAGCGCCTCAACCTTCTGGCGCACGCTGGCCTCGAAGCGGGCCCGGGCCGGCGCGTGCAGCGACTCCTTGACGAGAGCGGCCACTCGGCGGGACCGGAACCCGGCGACGCGCACCACGGCGCGGCCCGCGGCCAGGCGCGCCGCGCGGTCGAGTACCCGACGCGGGATGAGATGGGGCGCGATCTTGACACTGGCCACGAGCTGGCCGGCCCGCACGACCTGCCCGTCGAGGACGGTGAAGACCTCGAGGGCATCGATGGCGTCCAGGCGGGCCAGCAGGGCCTGGTCGACCCAGGCCACTCCGTCCCGCCGGGCGACGAGGTCCACCCGGCTCTCTCGTGGCGCCCGTGCGGTGAGGCCCGCGCCGCCGACGATGCTGGCCAGGCGGCGTGCGGCGTCGTCCTCGTGGAGCTCGCCCCGGTCGGGCAGGAGGACGGTCGTCTCGCCCCCTGCGTCAGGAGCGGCGGCGATCGCCCGCAGGTCGGCCGCGGTCAGCCGCCGGCCCTTGGGCCAGCGCTCGCCACCCGCCGCCAGGTCGCGCGTGAGCACCGCCCCGACCAGCCCCGCCGGTGCCGGTCGGCCGGGGCGGATCCGGGCCGTCCTCACCCCAGTCGGGCCTGGGCAGCCTCGATGGCGCGGCGCACGACGACGGCCGCGATGGCGGACCGGTAGGCGGCGTCGGCATGGATGTCGGTGTTGACGGTCTGGCCGTCGGCGGCATGCGCCGCGGCCGCTGCGGCATCGGCGCCGCCGGCGAGGGCGTGTTCCGCGGCGGCCGCCCGATACGGCACGTGACCCACCCCGGTGACCCCGATCCGGACCGCGTCGCCGGCCCGGCTCAGGTCCACCGCCGCCCCGGCGATGGCGAAGCCCGAGGCCGCCTGCTCGAGCGAGACGTAGGCCGAGGCTCGTCCCGAGGCGATCGCCGGGAGGCGGACCTCGGTCAGGACCTCGTCAGCGGCCAGCGCGGTCTGGAACGGGCCGTGGAAGAAGTCGGCGATGGCGATCGTCCGTTCGCCTCGCCGCGAGCGGGCGACGATCTGGGCCTCGAAGGCCAGCAGCACGGCGGGCAGGTCGGAGGCCGGGTCACAGTGGGCCAGCGCCCCACCGACCGTGCCCCGGTTGCGCACCTGCACGTCGCCGATCGACGGCAGCGCCTCGGCAAGGGCCGTGTAGGCGGCCGCGGCCGGGTCGCCCATGAGGTCCACGTAGCGCGTCAGGCCGCCGATGGCGAGGCCGCCATCGGCCAGGCGGTGCGTGCCGCGCAGGGCGCTCAGGCCGCCGATGTCGACGAGCCGCTCCGGCCGCGCCAGGCGCAGCTTCATGAGCGGCAGCAGCGACTGGCCGCCGGCGATGATCTTCGTCCCGTCGCCGCCCAGGAGGCCCAGGGCCTCGTCGAGTGAGGCCGGGCGGACGTAGTCGAACGACACCGGGATCATGCCTGGCCTCCCTTCGCGGCGTGCATCGCCCGCCACACGGTCTGCGGCGTGTAGGGCATGTCGAGGTGGCGCACGCCGAACGGGGCGAGCGCGTCGATGACGGCGTTGGAGACGGCGGCCGTGCTGGCGATGGCCCCCGCCTCGCCCACGCCCTTGACCCCCAGCGGGTTGACCGGTGACGGGGTGACGGTCTCATCAAGCTCCAGGTCGGGCAGCCATGACGCGCGGGGCAGGGCGTAGTCGAGCATCGAGCCCGAGAGGAGCTGGCCGTCCTGGCCGTAGATGGCGCCTTCCCAGAGGGCCTGGCCCACGCCCTGGACGATGCCGCCGTGGAGCTGG
>DATBOX010000165.1:0-1520 GCA_036561685.1 Candidatus Limnocylindrales bacterium
GGCGATCGCGTAGCCACCGTACTGGGGGTCCGGTGACACGGCGACACTCCAGCCGAAGAGCCGGGTGTAGAAGGCGGCGGACGCGGCCACGTCAGGGCTCGAGAGGTCCACCCAGGCTGGCTTGTTGGCGTACGGTGCGGCGGCCTCGGTCATGGCACTTCCCTCGGGTTCGGCCCGCGTGGGCGTTTCGACTGGGTCTGGGCCATCCTAGCCGCGGTACGGGATCGGGGCATCAACGACCGGTAAAGGAGCAGCCATGGAGTTCAGCGAGGTCGTGAGGCGACGGCGCATGGTCCGCCACTTCGCCGAAGAGCCGGTGCCCCGCGAGGTGCTGGAGCGGATCGCGGCGATCGCCCAACGGACGCCCAGCGCCGGCTTCAGCCAGGGCCAGCGGCTGGTCATCGTGACGGAGCCGGCGATGCGCAGGCGGATCGCCGACCTGTACCACGAGGACGAGCTGGTGGAGGAGGGGTGGGATACCTGGATCAGCACGTGCGCCGCGCTCTTCATCCCCTGCGTGAGCGAGCGGATCTACCACGACCGCTACCACGAGGCCGACAAGGTCGACGATGCGGGGGCCGAGACGACCTGGCCCGTGCCTTACTGGTGGATGGACATCGGCATGACCGTGATGCTCATCACCCTGGCGGCGGTCGACGCCGGGTTGGCATCAGGGTTTGCCGGCACGCCCGAGCCAACCAACATCCAGGCGCTCAAGGACGAGCTGGGCATCCCGGCCGACTTCGTGCCCGTCGGCGTCATGCCGGTCGGTCACCCGCTGCCCGACAAGCGGTCACCCTCGCTCAAGCGCGGCTGGGTCCCCTCCGCGGCGTTCGCCCGCTGGGAACGGTGGGGCGAGGAGCCCGCCCAGTCGATCTGACGGCCTGACCGGATCCCAGGGTGCGGTCCGGGGCGTTCGCGGTGATTGACACCAGCCTCGGGCGCTCCCGAGAATCCGGCCGGTGGGATCGAGGAACCGTCGACCTGCCCGGCTGGTCACCATCCTGTTCGCGGCCGCCCTCACGGCCGCGGCCTGTGGCGGCGCAACCACGGCCGTGAGCCCAGCGGGGAGCCCCGCGGCGAACTCCACGCCCCTCGCGACCGGGCCCCTTGACCGGTCGAACCTGGCCGCGTTGGTCGCCACCACGGTGCCCGACCCGTCACAGATCGGGCCGCTGGCGGAGGCCCTGTCGGGCGCTGCCCGAACCCAGGTCAACGCGGCCGCCATCAGCGCCTCGATCCCTGCGCTCCAGGCGATCCAGGACCAGGACGCCATGAAGGCGCTCCTACAGCTGCAGGCCAAACAGGCGGCCGCCTACAGCCCATCGGGACTGGTGCAGTCGGCCGCCTGGCGGCCCGACGTCACGCGACCGCTCCATCACCCGTCGGGCGCGTTGCTCGCCACCACCGAGACACTGGTGATCGCCATCGTCGGGGGCGCCGTGGGCGCGTACGACCCGCGCGTCGACACCTCACCCCAGCCGCTCAGCCAGGACTTCACCGACAGTTCCGGCGGCGTC
>DATBOX010000166.1:0-9413 GCA_036561685.1 Candidatus Limnocylindrales bacterium
GGCGCGCTTCCTCCGCGCGACCGGCCACGCCGACCTGACGGCGCTCCAGCGGCACGCGGTGGCCGACCCTGGCTGGTTCTGGGGTGCGGCGGCCGACGATCTGGCCCTCCCCTGGCAGCGCCGCCCGCGCGCCGTGCTGGACCTGCGTGGCGGCATCGAGTTCGCCCGGTGGTGGACCGGAGGCGCGTTCAACTACGCCGCGGCAGCCCTGGAGCCGCGCCTCGCCCGTGATCCGGACGGCCCGGCGGTGGCCTGGGAGGGCGACGACGGCGAGGTGCGCCGCCTCACCAACGCCGAGCTCAGCGCGGCCGTCGAGCGGGCTGCGGTGATGCTGTCTGCTCGCGGCGTCAGGGCGGGCGACCGCGTGGGGATCCTCCTGCCGCTGCTGCCCGAGACGGTCGTCGCGGTCCTCGCCCTGGGCCTGCTCGAGGCCATCTACACGCCGATCTTCTCCGGCTACGGCGCGCCCGCCGTGGCGGCGCGACTGCGCGATGCGGAGGCGTCGGTGCTCATCACGGCCGACGGCTTCCTGCGCCGCGGCGCGATGGTGCCGCTCAAGGAGACGGCCGATGCCGCGGTCGCCGAGGCGCCCACCGTGCGCCAGGTACTCGTGGTGCGCCGGCTGGGTGACCGCGCCGGCTCGGTGCCCTGGACGCCCGGGCGGGATGCCTGGTGGGACGAGGCGCTGGCCGACCCGGCGATCGGTCGACTCGAGCCAGTCGGCCCGACCGACCCCGAGACGCCCTACATGCTCATCTATACCTCGGGCACCACGGGCCGTCCCAAGGGTGCCGTCCACGTCCACGGCGGGTTCCCCATCAAGGGCGCGCAGGACCTGGCGCACGCGTTCGACCTCGGTCCGGGCGACGTCCTGTGCTGGTTCACCGACCTGGGCTGGATGATGGGCCCGTGGGCCATCTCGGGCGCCCTGCTGCTGGGCGCGACGCTGGTGCTCTATGAGGGCGTGCCCGACTTCCCCGGGCCGGACCGCCTGTGGGCCCTGGTCGAGCGCCATCGGGTCACGCACCTGGGCCTGTCGCCGACCGTCATCCGCGCCCTCATGGCCCATGGGCCGGACCCCGTGCGCGCCCACGACCGCTCGAGCCTGCGGGTCCTTGGCTCGACCGGTGAGCCGTGGAACCCCGAGCCCTGGTGGTGGTACTTCCGCGAGGTCGGCGAAGCCCGCTGCCCGATCATCAACTACAGCGGCGGGACCGAGGTCTCGGGAGGCATCGTCAGCGGCAACCTGCTGACGCCGATCAAGCCGTGTGGTTTCGGCGGGCCCAGCATCGGCACGGCCGCCGACGTGATCGGGCCGGACGGCGAGAGCGTCCGGGGCGTGGTCGGTGAGCTGGCCATCCGGGCGCCGCTGCCGGGCATGACCCGCGGCTTCTGGCACGACCGTGAGCGCTACCTGGAGGCGTACTGGCGCCGCGTGCCCGGGACCTGGGTCCACGGCGACTGGGCGGTCATCGACCCGGACGGGCACTGGTTCATCCAGGGCCGCTCGGACGACACGCTCAAGGTCGCCGGCAAGCGCGTCGGCCCCGCCGAGGTCGAGTCGGCGGCGATCGCCCATCCCGACGTCATCGAGGCGGCCGCCGTCGGCGTGCCGCACGAGGTCAAGGGCGAGGTGATCGTCGTCTTCTGCGTCCTGCGTCCCGGTGCGGTCGACGGGCCCGGGCTGCGGGCCGACATCGCCGCCCGGGTCGTGGCGGAGATGGGCAAGGCCCTCAAGCCCGACGCCATCGTCGTCGTACCGACCCTGCCCAAGACGCGCAGCGGCAAGATCATGCGGCGGGTCGCTCGCGCCGCCTTCCTGGGCCAGGATCCGGGCGACACCTCCGCCCTGGAGGATCCGCGCGCGGTCGCCGCGATCCGCGAGGCTGCGGCGGCCGATCCGTCCGCCTAGCGCCAGGCGGTCCCGCGGCGAGGGTCAGGCCCCGGCGGGGACGGAGAGGTCCTTGTCCTCCATCTCCCACGCGTGGTCGAGCGTGTGGAAGGCGGAGTGCCGGATCAGGAAGGGCAGCGTCCACGATCGCATCCGGCGCTCGATCTGACCGGCGTTGTAGGCGCGCATCGCCGCGACGTACGTCTCGCGGTGCTGCCGCAGGCCATCGGGGGTCAGCGCGCCCTCCTCGGGGATCCGCAGGCCGACCTGCTTCGCGAAGTCCTCGCTCTCGGTGCGGATGGTGTGGCGGACGATCCGATCGCGGTCGCGCCCGCCCCCGCGCGGGCCCTTGCGCATCTCCGGCGAGACCCGCGCGGCGACGGCGTCGAAGTACGCCCAGCAGGCTCGCAGGAGGGTGATCCGGCGCTCGAACTCGGCCGTGCTCAGCGGCCCCTGCTCGGTCGAGGCGGGCTGGAAAGAGATGCCCCAGAAGTCGGTCGAACCACTGCCGACCCTGTCCTCGACGACCTCGAGAGGACCCGCGGCGTCGAACTCACCGCCCATCCCGGCGAGATCGGCGATGGCCCGGTAGCGCGCGCGGTACGACTCGAGCGTCTCCACGGCAAGCTCGGCGCTCCTCTCGCCCCGACTCCACCCGGGCCAGTCGAGGCTGAAGGCCACCGCCCGCTTGCCCTTGGGCCCGCGTTCGATGACGGTACGGACAGGCACGGCCCAACTATCGCACGGGGCACCGCTCGCGGTCGGCCGACGGCGGCCGGGCGCGGCCGGCCCGTCCCCGGCGGCACCGGTGCTACCCTGCCCGCCCATGGATCTCGACCTTTCCCCGGAGCATGTCCTGCTGCGCCAGACCGTGCGCGACTTCGCGCGGCGCGAGGCGGAGCCCGTCATCGACGAGCACGAGCATGAACGCCGCTTCCCCGGCGATGTGGTGGCGATGCTGGGACCGATGGGCCTCCTTGGCGTGCCCTATCCCGAGGACGAGGGCGGAGCGGGCCTCGACACGCTCGCCTATGCCATCGCCGTGGAGGAGCTCTCCCGCGTGTGGGGCTCGCTCGGCATCATCGTCGCGGCCCACACCAGCCTGGGCTGCGGCCCGCTCCACCTCGCCGCCACGCCGGCCCAGAAGGACCGCTGGCTCGTGCCGATGGCGCAGGGCCGGGTGATCGGGGCGTTCGGCCTGACCGAGCCGGAGGCCGGCTCCGATTCGGGCGGCACGCGCACGACGGCGCGCCACGAGGCCGGCCCGGACGGCGGCACGTGGGTCATCGACGGGGGCAAGCGCTTCATCACCAATGCCGGGCAGGCCGGGACGTACGTCGTCACGGCCCGCACCGGGTCACGGCACGACGGGTCGCCGGAGATCAGCGCCTTCATCGTCGCGGCCGACACGCCCGGCTTCAGCGTCGGTCGGCTGGAGGAGAAGATGGGCCTCCACGCGAGCGCCACCGGCGAGCTGCTGTTCGAGGGCTGCCGCGTCCCGGCCGACCAGATGCTGGGCGAGCGCGGCGACGGCTGGAAGATCTTCCTCGAGACGCTCGACGGCGGCCGGATCTCCATCGGGGCGATGGCGCTCGGCCTGGCCCAGGCGGCGCTCGATGCCAGCGTGCCCTACGCGCGCGAGCGCAAACAGTTCGGGCGGCCGATCGGCTCGTTCCAGGGCGTCGGCTTCATGATCGCCGACATGGCGACCGAGGTCGAGGCGGCCCGGGCCATGGTCTACCGCGCCGCGTGGCTCAAGGACCAGGGCCGCGAGTACGCCCTCGCGGCGGCCCAGGGCAAGCTCTTCGCGTCGGAGGTCAGCCAGCGCGTCACCAACCACGCCGTCCAGATCCACGGCGGGTACGGTTACATCGAAGAGTTCAAGGTGGAGCGCTTCCTGCGTGACGCGAAACTCACCGAGATCGGCGAGGGCACCAGCCAGATCCAGCGCCTCGTCATCGGTCGAAAGGTCCTTGGCCTGAAGATCGACTGACCGCGGGACTCCCCGCCGAGCCGTCTGCCCGTTCGTCATCCCAGTCCCGCAAACCCAGGAGCCTCGAGAGCCCGATGTCCTTCATCCACTTCCTGCAGCACGACCCGACCGGCGCCAGCCAGGCCCCGCGACCCAGCGTAGGCGGCGCGGCCGAACCGGAGACCGTCCGCCGCATCGCCGGGCGCCTGTCCGAGCTGGATCCGCTCCGGGCGGCGTTCCTGGCCGGGGTCGGCTACTGCCTGGCGCGCGTCGTGGCCGCCAACCTCGAGGTCACCGACGCGGAGCGGGCGGAGATGGTGAACCAGGTCGAGGCATTCGCCGCCGTGCCCGCGGAGGAGGCGCAACTCATCGTGGACCTCGCCGTGCACGAGGCCATGGCCGGCGCCGGCACGGACGACTTCTATGTCACCCAGCGCGTCCGCGCCCTGGCCACGCCCGAGGAGCTGGAGCACCTGCTGCATTGCCTCTTCGCAGTCGCCGCGCCCGGCGACGAAACGATCTCCTTCGAGGAGAACCGCACCATCCGCGAGATCTCCGACGAGCTGGGCTTCACCATGGCCGAGCTCAACGTGGTCCGCCGCACCTACGCCGACCGCATGGCCGTCGTCCGCATGGCCCAGGCCGCAGCGGACTCTCCCGCGGCCGCCGCCGACACCATCACCGCCGCCGGCCGCGACCCCTCCTGAGGCGCAGACGCGCGAGGGCAGGGCCCGAGCCGGGCCGTGGCCGGGCGCCGGCACCCACATCCCCAGACGACATCAAGTGCCCATAACGGCCGCGATTTGAGGCCGGCGGCCTGATCCGGAGGGACTCACGGGCTGAGACGGGCACTCGGTGTCCGACTCGGGCACGGACAACGTTGATGTCGGCCGATATGGGCGTCAGGTGCCCATGACTCGTGCGCGTGATCCAGGATGGTCCTGAGCCCGTGACCCAAGCCGGTACAGTCAGGGCTCGAGCGCGCAGGAAGTCGGTGTTAAGCGGCCATGTCGACCATGTCGTCCATGGCTCCCCGAGTTCGCTCGATCGACCGTGCGGTCGATCGAACCCTGCGGGATCTGACTGCCCTGGGGCAGGACCTGCGCACCGCTCGGCTGGCCGCCGGGCTCACGCAGGCTCAGGTCGGGCATCACGCCGGGATCTCGTCACGTCAGGAGGGACGGCTCGAACGCGGCCGCATGCAGCGGTTCGATGCGTCGACGGTCAGCCGTGCCCTGGCGGCTGTGGGGTTGGAGCTCCGCATCCGCGCATATCCAGCCGGCAACCCCATCCGGGACGCAGGGCACGTCGCCCTACTCGGCCGGTTTCGAGGCCGTGTCCCTCCAGCTTGGCGCTGGCGCGTGGAAGTCCCGGTCGGGGCTGTGCCAGATGGCCGGGCATGGGACGCGCTGGCGACCTGCAACGGTCTGCGGGTCGCGGTCGAGGCCGAGACCCGGTTGTATGACATCCAGGCACAACTGCGACGCATCCTCGCCAAGGCGGGGGCGGACCGGGTCGATCGGCTGATCCTCGTCGTGGCGGCGACCCACGCCAATCGGCGCGTCATCCGCGACGTAAGGGAGCTGATGCGGGACGACTTCCCCCTGGATACCAGATCGGTTCTGGCCGCTCTAGGCGCGGGCCGTGACCCCGGCGCGAACGGCATCGTGATGGTCTGAATCCAGTCAGACGCATCCTGGGCCCCAAGAGCCGGGGGCCGGGGGCCCGTAGACTCAGGATGCCCCTGATCCCGGACATCAAGTGCCCATAACGGCCGCCACGTGGGTCCGCGGCGTCGAGCAGGGTGCCCCACGTAGCCGCCATTGGCACCAAAGATCGCTTCCGGCCACGCAAGGATGAGAAGGTGGCCGATATGAGCATCGGATGTCAGCGGGAGATGACCGCCGACTGGCCGGCCACCGGGGGTGAGCGGTCCACACTGGACCCGCGCCAACCCCAAGGCGGAAGGCCCGCCTCGCGCCCGACCGTCAGGCGGGTTCGGGCCGGGCTTCCGAGTCCGGTTCCCAGGAGCGGTGCTCGCCGCGCATGGCGGAGATGGCGGCACCCAGCAGACTGGCGATGACGCCGGCCCCGAAGGCCAGGTGGAGCGCGTTGATGAACGGGCCCATGTCGATGCCTGCCCCGCCGGATTGCGTGCCGGAGAAGACGGCGACCATGACCTGGGGGCTCATGGCGGTCGTGATGAGGCCGATGGCCAGGGCGATGCTGATGACGAAGCCGGTGTTGGTGAGCATGGCCCGCATGCCGGCGCCGATACCGCGTTTGGCGGGCGGCACCACGCCCATCACCGCGCTCGTGTTGGGCGAGTTGAAGAGGCCCGACCCGGCGCCGATGACGAGCTGCCACACGACCAGCTGCCAGAGCGGCGTGTCGACGCTGATCGTCAGCAGGCCGGCCAGCCCGACGGCCGTGACCAACATCCCGGCCGTGGCCAGCACGCGCGAGCCGTAGCGGTCAGCCAGGATGCCGCTGATCGGCGAGAGGACGAGCAGGCCAACGGCGAGCGGCGCCAGCTCGATGCCTGCCGTCACGGGATCGTCGCCACGGACGCCCTGGAGGTAGAAGACCAGCAGGAACAGGACGCCGTTGCGGGCCACGCCGTTCAGCAGTCCGGTCAGGTTGCCCATGGTGAAGAGGCGGTCGCGGAAGAGCGTCAGGTCCAGGATCGGGGTGCGGACGCGCGACTCGACCCAGACGAAGAACGGCATGACGACGAGGAACAGCACGAACCCGCCGATCACCCACCACGTGCCCCAGCCGTAGATGCCGCCGAAGGCGAGGGACGTCATCAGCGCGAGAAGCGCCACCAGGTAGAGCGCGGATCCCGCCAGGTCCAGGGAGACGTTGCGTTGCGGCTGGGCCTGTTCGACCAGGATCAAGAAGGCCGCTCCGGCGCCGATCAGGCCGATGGGCACGTTGAACCAGAAGACGAACGTCCAGCCGAAGCTGGTCAGGAAGCCGCCCAGGATGGGCCCCAGGATCAAGCCTGCCCCGACCACCATGGCGTTGATGCCGAGGGCCCGACCCAGCTCCCGGCGAGGGAAGGCGTCGGTCACCAGGGCCGCCGAATTGGCGAAGACGAAGGCGCCACCCACGCCCTGGGCGATGCGCCCGAGGATCAGCAGCAGCGCCGTCGGGGCGACCGCGCACCACACCGAGGCGAGCGTGAAGACGACGATCCCCAGGGTGTAGGTCCGCGCACGGCCGTAGCGGTCGGCCAGCCGGCCGGCGTTCAGGACGAGCACCGTCACCACGAGGGTGTAGCCGACGACGATCCACAGCAGCGAGAAGAGGTCGGTGTGGAGGTCGCGCAGGATCTCCGGCAGGGCGATGACGAGCGTGCCGGAGTTCAGCGAGGCGAGCAGCGCCCCGATGCTGGTCACGAACAGAAGCCACCAGCGGTAGGAGGGCGTGGCCGGGTCCACGATGCCGCGCTGGATGGTGCGGAGCGCCGTCATCGGTCGCCCAGGTCGGCCAGGTCGGCCAGGTCGGCGAGCTTTGCCAGCTCGGCCAGCTTGGCGCCGAGACGGTCGCGGCGCTGCTCCGCCGCCTCGATCATCGCCGCGAGGCGCTCGACCTTACCGCGGAGCAGCACGAGATGGCGCTCCTCGCGACCGATGGCGTCGCGGACGAGACGCCGTCGCGCGTCCACGTCGGCCGTGGCCAGGAAGGCGGCCCGGTCCTGGGAGGCCGCATCCTCGTCGCTCAGCAGCTCGCGGATGTCGGCCAGCGAGAAGCCCGCGTCATCGCGCAGCGCGACGATGGCCCGCAGTCGCTCCACGTCCGCGGCGTCGTACAGGCGATACGAGCCGTCCGACCGGACCGGGCTGAGCAGGCCGAACTGCTCGTAGTAACGGATGGCACGGGTCGTGAGGCCGAGCTCCGCCGCGACCTCGTGGATGCGGCGCAGGCCAGGTTCGGCCTGGACCGGAGCGTGAACGGGCATCCGCGCATGGTGCCATACCTTTACGTTGACGTAAAGGTCATACCAGCGGCCGCCGCAGCACATGACCGAAAGGCGCCCGCCCTACCGGTCGCGTAGCTGTGAGTGAACGAGTCGACTCCCAGGCGGCCCCCGACGTCGGCGGAGCGGCCCTCAGTCGGTTTCCGTCACGGACGGTGAACGGATCGCGCTCGAACGCGTGCCAGGCCATCTCCGGGAGTCGCTAACCGCCCCGGATGTTCACGGTGAGTGACCAAAGGACGCCGAGGCCGCTCCCGGATCGCCTCACAGGCCGTTTCGGGCCAGGAACGTTCACGGGCCGTGACCACGTGACGCGCAGCGCCGGGCGTCAGGCCTCTTCGCGCTCGAGCTGGCGACGCGGAGCTGGGCGGTGGCGCGGCGGGGGCACGTCGCTGACGCCCTGCACGAAGGATGCCTGCCGCGCCCACTCGGCCGATTGCTCCTGCTCCTCCAGGGAGAGGATGCCGAGCCGTCCGAGCGTGGCCAGCTCGTCGCGGATGTAGGTGCGGAGCATCTCGGGGCCGTCGGTGTTGATCGTGTAGCGCACGCCGTGGCGCCGGAAGGTGTCGAAGATCCAGCGGAACTCGTCCCAGCTGGCGACCACGCGCGTGTTGAGGTTCGAGGTGGGGCAGACCTCCAGGACGACGCCGCGCTCACGGATCATGTCGAGCGTCCGCGGGTCGTAGGCCGACTTGACGCCGTGGCCGATGCGGCTGGGCTCCAGGTTCTCGATGACGTCGGCGATCTCCTCCACCGGCCCGGCCTCGCCGGCGTGGACGGTGATGCCAAGGCCGGCTCGTCGGCAGCGATCGAAGAGGCGCCGATAGGCGCGCGGGCGAAAGTCGTGGGCCTCGGGGCCGGCGATATCGATGCCGACCACGCCCCGGCCCAGGTAGGCGATGGCCTTCTCCGCGATGATCTCGTTGAGCTGGTACGGGAACGCCCGGTCGAGGCAGAAGATGAGCCCCGGGGTCACCGGGTACTCCAGCTTGGCCCGGTCCATGCCCCGGATCGCGGCGCTGATGATGTGATCCAGGTCCTGCTCGCCGCCCCGGTTGCGCTTCATGGGGTTGAAGCGCAGCTCGACCGTGGTCACGTTGTTCTTGCGATAGGCGCCGCCGACGACCTCGTACACGGATCGCTCGACCGCCAGCGGAGACGACTGGATCAGCTCGGTCCAGTGGAACAGCTGCAGGTAGCCGTCGAACGAGTGGCCGTGCCGCGCGGACACGGTGATCATGTCGCGGAACTCCCAGTAGTCCTTGGTCGGCAGGCGGATGCCCTGGGAGTGGGCGATGCCCCACATGATGGCCGGGGCCACGGCGCTGCCGAGGTGGCAGTGCAGCTCGGTCAGCGGGGTCCGGCGGGGCAGGACGGCGGGCATGCTCCGGCGATCAGGCCAGGCCGTTGGCGGCGAGGGCCGCGGCGCGAGCCCCACGGGCGCGCCGGGCTGCCTCCGGCACCTGATCGCGGGCGTGGTAGCTGGAGCGGACGAGTGGCCCTGACTCGACGTGCTTGAAGCCCATCCCAAGCGCCTCCTGCCGCATCTCGGCGAATTCGTCGGG
>DATBOX010000167.1:0-9120 GCA_036561685.1 Candidatus Limnocylindrales bacterium
CGCAGGCATCCTGGTTCGCGGCGGCGCAGGTTGTCGCGAGCGGATCGTGCGTGTGCACCCGCACGATGGCCGGGCCGACGCCCTGCCAGTCGGCCGACACCGACGTGCGGAAGTGGAGCTCCAGCGGGCCCTCGGTGACGCCGGTCGGCGACTCGTTCAGATACGTGCCGCAGAAGGTGCGCGTCAGCACCTGGTCCCCCTCCGACCCGCTCGGCTTGGCGCACCCGGTGTAGGAATAGACGGTCCCGACCCAGCCGCCGACCAGGAACGTGGAGGCGTCCGTCGACGCCGCCGCCCGGGCCGCCGCCTGGCTCGGCCGCAGCACGGGCTGCCCCTCGAACGTCGAGGGGATCCCGTCCGCATACAGCGGGCCGAACGGCGAGGCGATTGCGACCGGCCCGACAGTGGCTCGCCACAGGACAGCGTTGACGACGATCGCCAGGTCGCATCGCGGACGGACCTCGGCGCTGCACGACGTGGCCGATGCGTCATGGGTGTGGACCCGCAGCACGACCGCCACGTCGAGTGTGAGCGGGTCGTCAGGCGAGCCACTTGGCAGCGGCTCGGGCAGACCGGAGTCCTTGAGGAAGAGCGTCCAGAGGATGGGACCATTCCAGTCGACAAACGACCGACCCAGCTGGTCAAAGGGCGGAGAACCAAGCAGCGCAGGCTGGCCACCGCAGATGCCTGTGTCGAGGAGTGCCGGGCCAGCTGAGTCGGTCGTCGGGCATGGGACCCTCGCGTCGGTCAGCCAGCCGCCGACGAGGAAGGTCGACGCGTCGGTCGAGGCCTGCGCCCGGTCGAGCGCGGCGGCCGGAGTGAGCACCTGCTCGCCGTCGATCGAGGCCGGGATGCCGTTCGCGCCAAGGACGATCCCGGACGACGCCGTGGGCTGGCCGCTCCCGGCCGACGGCGACGGACCGACGGTGCCACCCAGGAAGCCGCTCGACAGCGCCACGACCAGCAGCACGACGACGGCCGAAGCCGCCACGGCCCCGCTGGCGAACCTGCGACGGCCGAGCACTCCCCGGCGCATGGACATCGTCGGCAGGCTCACCAGCCCGCGTTTCACGTCTCGCTCGGCCGCGCGCACCTCCGCCGCGAACCAGCGCTGGAAACGGTCGGGCGGCGGCTCGGAAGGCTCCGGCGCCACGGGCGGTCCGGGCTGCCGCGGGTCAGCCATCGCCGAGCGCCTTCCGCAGCTGCGCCAGGCCCGTCTTGAGCTGCGACTTGACGGTGTTCTCGCTCACGCCGAGGGCCGTGGCCGTCTCGGCCACCGAGAGGCCGGCCATGTGGTGCAACACGACCGCCGCCCGCATGCGGCTGGGGAGGTCGCCCAGGGCCCGTCGCACGGCGACGGCATCGGTCGCATCCGGCCCCGGGACGGCCACCTCCACCACGCCGCCGCCGACGGGCACGAACCGCCGCAGCCGACGCACGAGCCGGAACGCCTCGCGGGCCTGGATGCGGAGGAGCCACGCGCGCAGGGCGCCGGGGTCGCGAAGGTCGTCGGCGTGCCGGAGGGCGATCTCGAACGTCGTCTGCACCAGGTCCTGCGCCTCTGCCTCGTTCAGCGTGATGGCCCGCGCGGCCGCCAGGAGCAGCGGACCGTGCGCCTGGAGGGCCGCCCCCAGGTCCAGCCGCTCGGCGTCCAAGGCACCTCCCGATCCCGGCGGCTGCGTGTCACCCATCAAGAGGCCGCCGGTGGGGGCAACGGGTGAGTCGCGGCGCCGTTCTCTCGACCGTGGTTCGGTCAGCCGACAAGCGAGAGGACGAGGAGCGCCTGTCCCATGTGGTAGGTCGACATGACGAGCAGGCTTCGGTGGGGCAGCGGTCGGACGAAGCGGTCCCAGCCCAGGAGGCTGTCAGAGGCGTAGAAGGCCAGCGAGCCCAGGAGGGCCAGCGGCCGCCCGGTCGCCCAGGCCGCCACCACCATCAGCGAGATGACCGCGACATAGGCCCCCACGGGGGTGGCCAGTTCCGGCCTGGCCCGGCGGACCGCGCCGATGATCCGCCAGCCGACCCGCCAGCCGCCGACCGCCACGATGGCCGTGGCGGCTGCGGCAAGCAGCAGTCCGACCGCGGCGTCGCCGACGTCCAGGATCATCGCCCCGATGTAGCCCAGGTGCGCGACGAGGAAGGCGGCGAGGCCGACCGCGAAGAGCGTCGCCACATTCGGTCGCAGCAGCGCCACGTCGCCCACGAGCGAGCAGATGAGGGCCGCGACGACCAGGCCGCGCGCGAGCTCGCTCGTGGCGATCAGGGTCAGGGCCACGCCCATCAGCAGGACGATCACGGCCGGCTTGGCAACGGCTTCGACGCGCACCCGCCCGGTCTCGGCCGCCCACCAGTCCACGACCGCGACCACGGCCGCGAACGCCAGGAAGAGTCGGGTCGCGTCGGTCACGTGACTAGCGTACGTCCCGGCTGCCGCGACAACTGCGCTATCGTGGTCTCCTCGCATCTGGGAGAGCACTGATGACGCAGGTGATCGAGCGCGCGGACTCGGCATCGGCCGCCTCGGCGGAACGGGTCGATCATTGGATCGGTGGCCGGCGGGTCCCGGGCACATCGGGCCGGTCGGGCCCGGTCTTCGACCCGGCGACGGGTCGCCAGGCGCGCACGGTCGACTTCGCGTCGGTGGAGGAGGTGGATGCCACCGTCCGTGCCGCCCGCGAAGCGTTCCCGGCGTGGCGCGCGACGTCGCTCTCGCGTCGCACGGAGATGATGTTCCGCATCCGGAACCTCATCGACGCGCACCGCAAGGAGCTCGCCGCCCACCTGACGGCGGAGCACGGCAAGGTCCCGTCCGACGCGCTCGGCGAGATCGCCCGCGGCCTGGAGAACCTGGAGTTCGCCTGCGGCGTGCCCAACCTGCTCAAGGGCGGCTTCAGCGAGCAGGTCTCGACCGGCATCGACGTCTACCAGATCCGCCAGCCGCTCGGCGTCGTGGCCGGCATCACGCCGTTCAACTTCCCGGCCATGGTGCCGATGTGGATGTTCGGCAACGCGCTCGCCTGCGGCAATACCTTCATCCTCAAGCCGTCGGAGAAGGACCCGTCCGCGTCGCTCTACATGGCTCAGCTGCTGGCCGAGGCCGGCGTGCCGGCGGGTGTCTTCAACGTGGTCCAGGGCGACAAGGTCGCGGTCGATCGGATCCTGGAGCACCCCGACATCGCCGCCGTGAGCTTCGTCGGCTCGACCCCCATCGCGCGCTACATCTACGAGACCGGCACGCGCGCCGGCAAGCGCGTCCAGGCCCTGGGCGGCGCCAAGAACCACATGATCGTGCTGCCCGACGCGGACGTGGACATGGCCGCGGACGCTGCCGTGTCGGCCGGCTACGGCTCGTCCGGTGAGCGGTGTATGGCCGTGGCGACCGTGGTGGCGGTGGGCGCCGTGGCGGATCCGCTCGTGGCGGCCATCAACGCGCGGCTGCCCAAGGTGCGCGTCGGGCCGGGGAGTGACCCTTCCGCCGAGATGGGGCCGCTGGTCACGAAGCAGCATCGCGACAAGGTCGCCTCGTACCTGGACAGTGCCCCTGCCCAGGGCGCGACCGTGGTCGCCGACGGCCGGTCGCACCCCCTGTACGGCGGGTCCGAGGGCTTCTTCCTGGGGCCGTCGCTCATCGACCAGGTCACGCCGACCATGGATGCATACCGGGACGAGATCTTCGGGCCCGTGCTCACGGTGGTCCGGGTGGACACCTACGCCGATGCGCTCGAACTCATCAACGCCAACCCCTATGGCAATGGCACGGCCATCTTCACCCGCGACGGAGGCGCCGCGCGGCAGTTCCAGTTCGATGTCAACGTGGGCATGGTCGGCATCAACGTGCCGATCCCCGTCCCCGTCGCGTACTACTCCTTCGGCGGCTGGAAGGCCTCGCTCTTCGGCGACCTCCACATGTACGGCCCCGAGGGCATCCAGTTCTACACCCGTGCCAAGGTGGTCACCGCCCGCTGGCCCGACCCCGGCACCTCCAAGGTGGACCTGGGCTTCCCCCGCACGCGCTAGCTCGTGGGCCGCGGGCCGGGGGCGGCGCCCCTTTCCCTCCGCCATAGCCGCCCCCCCAAGCCCCAAATCGGGTCGGGAGCGTGCCTTGGCCGCCCTCGTAGCGTCTCCAGTGCTGCTCTGAGTACAACCGGAGCACATAAGGTCCCGCAGGGGCCCTCCGTCCGAGAGCCCGGGGACCTTAAGCGTGCGCCTAGCGCGGGGACGAATGAATCGGGGCGATTCGAGCCTTAAGGCGCCTGGCTGTGACGCGTTCGCCTGGCGCCCGGGCCGATAAGGGCTGGCCATGAGCGTGCAGCAACACTGGACGCGATATGGATCGGCCCAAGCCCCCTGAGCTCGCCGCCCAGGCCCGTCGCCTGAACCTGGAGCTGCTCGCGCGGGCCGGGGCGCAGGTGGCCGAGTCTCGCCGGCGGCGCAGGTGGACCCAGGCGCGGCTCGGGCATCAGGTCGGTCTCGTGCAATCCACCATCAGCAAGGCCGAACGCGGGTTCGGGGGCTCGCTGTCCCTGGATGCCTGGCAGCGGATCGGGCTGGCGCTGGATCGACCGCTGCGGATCGAACTGTCCCGAGATGCCCAGGAGGAGCCGGCGGACGCGGGCCACCTGGGCATCCAGGAGCTGGTGATGCGGGTGGGTCGAGGCGCGGGCTTCCAGCGGACCTTCGAGCTGCCGACCCGACCCGCTAACCCCTCGCACTCCACCGACGTGGGCCTCCGCGACGACCGGGGCCGATGGCTGCTCCTCGTGGAGTGCTGGAACACGATCGGGGACGTCGGCGCGGCCGTGCGCTCCACGAACCGGAAACGGGTCGAGGCGGAGGGCCTGGCTGCCGTGATCGGCGGCGCGCGGCCGACTCGCCCCGGCGATGAACCCGGCGAGCCGTACAGGGTGGCGACCGTCTGGGTCGTCCGAGCCACACGGCGGAACCGCGACCTCGTCGCCCGCTACCCGGAACTCTTCGCCAGCCGATTCACGGGCTCCAGCCGCGCTTGGGTCCGTGCGCTCACGACCGGCTCAGTCCCTCCATCGGACCTGGGCCTGGTCTGGTGCGACGTAGGTTGTACCCGCCTCTACGCCTGGCGCCACGGCCGGTGACTAGTGCTGGCGGACGTAGTCGGCGGGGGCGCGCTTGAGGAACTGACCGTAGCCCTTGCGGCCGGTGAAGGTGCCGTCGCGGACGACGACCGTGCCGCGCGACATGACGATGTCGGACCTGCCCACGACCTCACGGCCCTCGTAGCACGAATAGTCCACGTCCATGTGGTGGGTCTTGGCCGAGATGGTGTGGCGCGCGGCCGGGTCGTAGATGACGAGGTCGGCATCGGAGCCCACGGCCACGGCCCCCTTCCGCGGATAGAGCCCGAACAGCTTGGCCGGGGCCGTGGAGATGATGTCGACCCACCGCTCGCGCGTGATCTGGCCGCCGACGACGCCGCCATCGTGCAGGAGGTCCACTCGATCCTCCACGCCCGGCAGGCCGTTGGGGATCTTGCGGAAGTCCCCCCGCCCCAGTTCCTTCTGGCCGTGGAAGTCGAACGGGCAGTGGTCGGTCGAGACCAGGGCCAGGTCGTCCCTGATCAGCCCCTTCCACAGCTCCGGCCACGTGTCCCGCTCCCGAAGGGGTGGGGAGCACACGAACTTGGCGCCCTCGAACCCATGGCCCAGGTCCTCCAGCGAGAGGAACAGGTACTGGGGGCACGTCTCGGCGAAGGCCGGCGTCCCCCGGTCGCGCGCCGCGCGCACGGCCTCCAGGGCATCCAGCGCCGACAGGTGGACGATGTAGATCGGCACGCCGGCCGCCTCCGCCAGGCGGATGACGCGGTTGGTCGCCTCGCCTTCGAAGACGGCCTTGCGGGCGACCCCGTGGTAGTAGGGGTCGGTGTGGCCCGCCGCCACCTCGTCGCCGGCCACGACGTCGATGGCCATGCCGTTCTCGGCGTGCATCATGATCAGGCCGCCGTTGGTGGCCGTCCGCTGCATGGCCCGGAAGATGGCCCCGTCGTCGCTGTAGAAGACGCCCGGGTAGGCCGTGAAGAGCTTGAAGTCGGGTACGCCTTCGGCGACGAGCTGGTCCATCTCGGCCAGCGTCCCGTCGTTGACGTCGCTCATGATCATGTGGAAGCCGTAGTCGACACAGGCATTGCCCTGGGCCTTGGCATGCCACGCGTCAAGCCCTTCTCGAAGACTCTTGCCGCGGCTTTGCACGGCGAAGTCGACGATGCTGGTCGTCCCGCCAAAGGCGGCGGCTCGCGTCCCGGTCTCGAAGGTGTCCTTGGCGAACGTGCCGCCGAAGGGCAGCTCCATGTGCGTGTGGACGTCGATGCCGCCCGGGATCACGTACTTGCCGCGGGCGTCGATGGTCTGGTCGGCGGCAGGGCTGCCCGACCCCGACCCGCTCCCGATCTGGGCGATCGTCTCGCCGTCGACGAGCACGTCAGCCTGGTACGAACCGTCGGCGGTGACGACGGTGCCGTTCGTGATGAGGGTACGCATCGGGCCTCCTCGAGCGAAGGCCACGAGCATAGCGAACGGCCTGGGTCAGGCGTGCGTCCAGAGCGCGACGGCGCTGACCCACAACGCGACCATGAAGCAGAAGGCGCCCATGGCCATGATGAAGGCCACCCCGCTTTCGATCATCACGCGGGCCCGGTGGCGCCGGGCGCCGGGTCCCTCGAGACCCCACCAGGGGTCGCGGCGACCGGGCACGGACAGATGCAGCTGCAAAAGTCGGTTCCTCCAACTGCGACGATGCTGGGAGGCTGCCAGTGTCCACCCGCATGGGGTACGGACGTCCAGAGGGTCGCTCGTACCGTCGCGGCCACGCCACCGCACCAGACCCCCCTCCGCGCTCACGCGACGGTGCGCCCCGTCAACGCTCAGACCGGCGGAGCGGGCGTCAGGCGGTCGCGGCCCGGTAAGCCGGGATGACCTCCGTGCCGAAGCGCTCCAGCTGCTCCGCCTCGTCCCCGTTCATGAGGTACAGGTTGAACTGGTCGACCCCCGCGTCGGCCAGCTCGAGGAGCCGTCGCACGTGGGCGTCCACATCGCCGACGAGGCAGAAGCGATCGACCACCTCGTCGCTCACGAACTCGGCGTTGCCCGACCCCACCTCCGCGTGATGGAGGTAGTCGTAGCCCTCACGGCCGCGGATGTACCCGGTCAGCGCCTCGGGCAGGTCCTCACGCGGATAGCGGTTGACCAGGTCGACGACGTGGTTGCCCACCAGGGCCGGGAACCAGCGCACCCGGTCGCGGCAGGTGGCGAGATCACCCAGGTGGGCCGGCGCGGCCGCCATCACGGCCACCGCGTCGGGTGAGCGGCCGGCTTCGGCGGCGGAAGCGTCGACCTGGTCGACGAACCAGCGGATCAGGTCTGGATCGCCGATCTGGAACATCGCGCCGTCGCCGACGCGCCCCGTCAACTTGAGGGCCACCGGCCCGTAGCCGGCCACCCACACGGGAAGGGGCCAGCCGGTGGTCCACGGGAAGTGGAGCTCGGTGCCCTCGAACTCGATCGAGCGGCCCTCCACGAGCGCACGGATGACGTGGATGGCCTCCTCGAGGTCCTTGATCGACGTGGGCGGCTTGCCCAGCACCCGGCGCGCCGAGTCGCCGCGGCCGATGCCCAGGTCCATCCGCCCGCCCGACAGCTCCTGCAGCACGGCCAGCGTGGAGGCCGTGACGCTCGGCTCGCGCGTGGCGGGATTGGTCACGCAGGTCCCCAGGCGCAGCCGGGTCGTGTTCTCGGCGATGACCGTCAGCAGGGGATAGGGGTCGCGCCACAGGACGTGCGAGTCGAAGAGCCAGCCGTAGTCGAAGCCCAGCTCCTCCGCGCGGCGGGCGAGCGCCACCGATTGGGCGATGGAGTGCTCAGGCTTGAGGGTGAACCCGAACTGCATGGCCGGCAGGATACGTCGGCGCGACGGCACTCAGGGGCGCGTCAGGTCGCCATACGCGTCGGGCCGCCGGTCCCGGTAGAACTGCCAGGTCTGGCGGACCTGGTTGATCTGGTCCAGGTCCATGTCGCGCACGAGAAGCTCCTCTTCGTGCGGACTGCCGATGCCCCCGATGAACTGGCCGCGCGGGTCGCAGAAGTAGCTCTGGCCGTAGAAGTCGTCGTCGCCGATCTCCGCTTCGATGCCGACGCGGTTGATGGTGCCCACGAAATAGCCGTTGGCGACGGCATGGCTGACCTGCTCGACACGCCACAGGTACTCCGACAGCCCGCGTGATGTCGCACTCGGGATGAAGACCATCTCCGCGCCGTTCAGCCCCAGCGCCCGTGCGCCCTCAGGGAAGTGGCGGTCGTAGCAGATGTAGACGCCGACCTTGCCCACGGCCGTCTCGAAGACGGGGTAGCCGAGGTTGCCGGGGCGGAAGTAGTACTTCTCCCAGAACCCTTTGACGTGGGGGATGTGGGTCTTGCGGTACTTGCCCAGGTACTTCCCGTCGGCGTCGATGACCGCCGCCGTGTTGTAGTAGATGCCGGCGGCGTGCTCGTCCTCTTCGTACATCGGGACGACGAGCACCATGCCCGTTTCCTTGGCCAGGGCCTGCATCCGCTTCGTGGTCGGGCCGTCGGGGATCTTCTCCGTGTAGCTGTAGTACTGCGGATCCTGCACCTGGCAGAAGTAGGGCCCGTAGAAGAGCTCCTGGAAGAGCATCACCTGGGCGCCCTGTTTCGAGGCCTGGTGCGCCGACCGCTCGTGCTTCCGGATCATCGATTCCTTGTCGCCGGTCCACGTCGCCTGCAACAGGGCTCCCCGCACGTTCCGCGGCATGCTCGGTCCTCCTTCGGGCTGGTCCGGGGAGTCTAGCGCGAGCCGCCCGTCACTTCGGGGGCAGGGTGCGCGCGAAGTCGGCCGTGCGGCCCAGCCACGTGCGCAGGGCCGGCTCGTCGGCCAGCATCTCTGGCGGGGCCGTGACAAAGCCCTTCATGGGCCGGCCGGGCATGGGTTCGAACAGCATCGCGCCCTGCGCCACCAGTTCGGCGCGCTCGGTGTCGCCCAGGCGCAGCACGACGTGGTCGCGATGCAGGCTGCAGCACATGTTGCCGTTCACGAAGGCGGCCGGCCAGCCGAACATCTTGCGGCGCGTGATGTCCG
>DATBOX010000168.1:0-10787 GCA_036561685.1 Candidatus Limnocylindrales bacterium
ACGAGGGCCGGGATGTAGACCTGGTCACCGGCCTCCACCGGCAGCACAGCCGTCGGCGGCGCCCCGCGGGCCCCGGCCAGCGTGGGCCGCAGGTCGACCAGGGCGATCGTCCCCACGCCGGCCAGCACGCTCCACAGGTCGGCCTGGTGGCGGTGCACGTGGAGGCCCCGCAGGACGCGCGGCAACGAGCGCGAGAGGTTGGCCTGGACGAACGGCCGGCCACCGAGCGGGTCCGTCCAGGAGGCGCGCCACAGTTCGCTGAAGGCGCCTCGGCTATCGGCATGGGCCACGTAGCGCCGGCGCAGGACGTCGGCGATGGGGGCGCCGGTCCAGCCGGGCGGGGCGGCCGTCACATCATCACCAGGCCACCATCGACGGCCAGGACCTGACCGGTGATGAACGCGGCTTCGTCGGACACCAGGAAGGCCACCGCATCGGCGACCTCCTCGGCGGTGCCGAAGCGCCCCAGGGGCGTCGCGGTGCGGATCTGCTCCTTGAGGTTCTCCGGCAGGTCGTGGGTCAGGTCGGTGTCCACGAAGCCCGGCGCGACGGCGTTGGCGGTGATGCCGCGGCTGGCCAGCTCGCGGGCGGTGGCCTTGGTCAGGCCGATGAGGCCCGCCTTGGCCGAGGAGTAGTTGGCCTGGCCGGTCTGGCCGGCCTGGCCCGACACGCTGGTGATGTTGATGATCCGGCCGCGGCGCGCCTTGAGCATGGGGCGGGTGACCGCCTTGATGGCATAGAACGCGCCGAAGAGGTTGGTCTCCAGGACCACGCGCCACGCCTCGGGGCTCATGCGCATGATGAGGTCGTCGCGGGTCGTGCCGGCGTTGTTGACCAGGATCTCGATGGACCCGAAGGCCTCCAGGGTGGCCTTGACCAGCGCTTCGGCGGTGGCCGGGTCGCTGGCGTCGCCCTGGACGGCCAGCCCGCGCCGGCCGAGGGCCTCGACCTCCGCCACGGTCTCCGCCGCGGCCTCCGCGTTGGCGCGATAGCTGAAGGCCACGTCGGCCCCCTGGCGGGCCAGCCGCAGCACGATGGCGCGCCCGATGCCGCGCGCCCCGCCCGTGACCAGGGCGTGCTGTCCGCTGAGGTCGATCACGCCCGTGCCCCCGCCGGCGTCGGCCGTTCCGACGGCGTGGCCGGCCCCTCTCCCGCCTGGCGTGCCGCGGCGGCCTCCTTCTCGGCGAAGATCGGCTGCAGCTCGGCCGGCGTGGGGTCGCCGAGGGGGACATCAGCGGGCGGCTGGATCGTCACGAACGGCGGCACCGCCGCGGCCCGTGCGGCGTTCGCCGGGTCGGCCGTCCACTCGACGACGCAGGCGCCGCTGGTGTAGCCCGAGCCGAAGGCCACGAAGACGACCTTGTCGCCCGGCCGGACGCGGCCGGCATCGACCGCCTCGGCCAGGGCGATGGGCACCGACGCGGCGCTCGTGTTGCCGTAGCGGTCGACGTTGACGTAGACCCGGTCGAGCCCGATGCCAAGCTGCTTGCCGACGGCCTCGATGATGCGCACGTTGGCCTGGTGGGGCACGAACAGGGCGATGTCGTCGGCGGTGAGGCCGGCCCGGGCGAGCGCCTTCTCCACCGTCCTGGCCATCGTTCGGGTGGCGTAGCGGTACGTCTCCTGGCCCTTCATGCGCACGAAGCGCATGCGCCCCTCGAGGTTCACCGGGTCGGTCGGCAGGGCGGTGCCGCCCGCCGGCGTCCAGATGTTGTAGGCGCCCTCCGGGTCGGCCGTCAGCTCGAAGCCCAGCAGGCCGCCGCCGGGCTCGTCGGACGCCGCCAGCACGACGGCCCCGGCGCCGTCGCCGAAGAGCACGCACGTGTTGCGGTCGCGGTAGTCCAGGATGCGCGTCAGGACCTCCGCCCCGATCACCAGGACCGTGCGGTACAGCCCGCTGGCGAGATAGGCGTGGCCGGCCGAGAAGGCGTACACGAAGCCGGAGCAGACGGCGGAGAGGTCCATGGCCGCGGCGTGGGTCGCGCCGAGCGCTTCCTTGACGAAGACCGCGGTGGCCGGCATGCCGTAGTCGGGCGTGCAGGTGCCGACCAGGATGAGGTCGAGGTCGGCCGGGTCCAGGCCGGCCACGGCCAGGGCGCGGGCGCCGGCCACGGCCGCCAGCGAGGCCGTCGTCTCGTGCGGCCCGGCGACGCGGCGCTCGCGGATGCCCGTCCGCGACCTGATCCACTCGTCGTTCGTCTCCACGAGCCGGCCCAGGTCCTGGTTGGTCAGGACGCGCTCCGGGACGTACCGGCCCCAGCCGGTCAGGCGGACGCTGGCGGGACCCATGGGCGGTAGCCTCCCGGCTGTCATGAGGGATCGACGTCCAGGATGGGCTGGCGCGCCTTGATCAGCGCGCCATGCTCGGCCAGGATGCGCACCACCCGGCCGCGCACGTCGGACTTGATCTCGTTGAACAGCTTCATCGCCTCGATCAGGCCGATCACCTGGCCCTGGTTGACCTCGCGGCCCACCTGCACGTAGGGCGCGGCGTCGGGGCTCGGCGAGAGGTAGAGAAGCCCGGTGAGCGGCGCCAGCACCTGGTGGTATGGCGAAGCGGGCGTGTCCGGCTCCGCCGGACGATCGGCGGCCGCATCCTCGCGGGCCACGTGGGCCGCAGCTGCCATCTCGGCGGGCAGGGCCGCCGGCTTGCGCAGGACGAGGGCGGTCTCGCCGACCTCGACCTCCAGCTCGGACAGGTTGGACGCCGCCAGGATCGCCTCCAGGCGATCGATCAGGGCCACGAGTTCGGCCGCCTCACCGTCGGAGGAGCGGGCCCGCTGCGCCACTCCTAAGCCTCCCAACGCTTGAGGACGACGCAGCTGTTCTGGCCGCCGAAGCCGAAGGCGTTGACGAGGCCCACGTTGAGCTCCCGCGCGCGGGCCACCAGGGGCGTGCAGTCGAGGTCGCCGACGGCCGGGTCGGGCGCCACCAGGTTGAGGGTCGGCGGCACCCGCCCGTCGCGCATCGACATGATCGTCACGACGGCCCCGATGGCGCCCGCCGCACCGAGCGTGTGGCCGATGGCGCCCTTCGTGGCGGTGATGCTGACGCGGGGCCCGTGCTCACCGAAGAGCGACCTGAAGGCCGCCAGCTCGGCCGGGTCGCCTTCCGGCGTACTGGTGGCATGGGCACTGACCGTGTCGATGGCGGTCGGTGGCAGGCCGGCCTTGGCCAGGGCGCGTCGGGCCGCCCGCAGGGCGCCCGCGCCGCCCGGGGCGGGGAGGGTCACGTGGACCGCATCGGACGTGGCGCCGTACCCGACCACCTCGGCCAGGATGGGCACGTCGCGCCGCTGGGCGTGGCCGGCTTCTTCCAGGACGAGCATGGCCGCGCCCTCCGCGGCCACGAACCCGTCGCGGCCCTGGTCGAACGGACGCGAGGCACCGGCCGGGTCGTCGTTGCGCGTGGAGAGCGCCCGCATGGCCGCGAAGGCACCCACGAAGGCCTCGAAGATGGGCGCCTCCGAGCCGCCCGCGATCATCATCTCGGCGTCGCCGCGCAGGATGATCTCGGACCCCTCGCCGATGGCGTGGCCGCCGCTGGCGCAGGCGCTGACCGGGGCGTACGACGGCCCCTGCGGGCCGAGGACGATGGAGACCTGGCCGGCGGCCATGTTGCTGATGGCCATGGGGATGAAGAACGGACTGATGCGGTCGGGGCCGCGGATGGCGGAGATGGCGATCTGTTCCACCAGCGTGCCCGTGCCGCCCATGCCCGACGCCACCAGCGTGCCCGTCTCCTCGGCCATGGCGCCCTCGAGCCGCGGTGGCAGGCAAGCCTGCGCCATCGCCTCCCGCGCCGCCACCAGGGCGAACTGGGTGAAGCGGTCGGTGCGTCGCAGCTCCTTGCGGTCGAGGACCCCGGTGGCGTCAAGGTCCTGCACCTCGCCGGCGATGCGGCTGGTGAGGCGCGAGGGATCGAAGGAGGTGATGGGCCGCACGCCCGACCGGCCGGCCACGAGAGCGGCCCAGGTGCCCGCCACGTCATTGGCCAGCGGCGTCACGGTACCCATGCCGGTGACCACCACGCGGCGCCGCCCGAGCGGGGTGGGGCCGCTCATCGGACGAAGCGCCCGGTGCGGATCGTGGCCGCCCGGTAGACGTCGCCGGGCAGGCCGCGGGCGGCGACCTCCTCGGCCATCCGCAGCGGATCGTACGAGGCGCGCCGCAGGTCGGCCGTGATGGCCCCGTCGGGCTCGAACGTCAGGAGGGCCCAGGCCGCGTCGGCGTCGCCGTCGAAGCTGTAACCGCACGAGCCCGGGTTGCAGATGAGCCGCCGCCCGAACTCGCGCGTCTCGGCCACGTGGGTATGGCCGCACACGATGACCCGCGCGTCGGTGCGCGTGATGCGCTGCACCGTCACGGCCGCGTCGAGGCCCGCCGCCAGGCCGTCCGTCTGGCTGCCGGGCGAGCCGTGACAGATGAGGACCAGGTCGTCCCCGACCCGCAGGCGTCGCTCGGAGGGCAGCCGGCGCAGGAGGTCGAGGTCGGCCGGACTCAGGGTGTTGTGGGCCCACTCCGCGGCGGCCCGCTGGGCGGCGGGCACCTCCTCCAGCCAGGGGAACGCCGCGCTCATGTCCAGGTCGGCCACGGCGATGTCGGTGTTGCCCTGCACGACGCAAGCGCCGGCCTGCTCCAGGGTGCGGATGCGCGCCAGCACCTCGGCCGGCCGCGGCCCATTCATGACCAGGTCGCCGGTCACCGCCACCGCGTCGGGCCGAGCCCGCTCGACGGCCGCCAGCGCCGCATCCAGGGCCGCCACGTTGCCGTGGATGTCGCCGAAGACCGCCAGGCGGAAGCTCACCGCAGCACCCCCTCGCCGGGGATGATGAAGCTCAGCAGGGCCTCGCAGGCGACCTCGCCGTCGACGCTGGCCACCCCGCGCCCGCGACCGAAGCGCCGCCCCAGCCGCTCCATGACGACCTCCAGGCGCAGGGTGTCGCCGGGCTGGACGAGACGCTTGAAGCGGCACTCCTCGATGCCGGCGAACAGCCCGATCCGGTCGCCGAAGCCCTCCTGCTGGGCGACGTAGACGGCCATCGTCTGGGCCAGCGCCTCCACCTGAAGCACGCCGGGCATGACCGGCAGCCCCGGGAAGTGGCCCTGGAAGAACCACTCGGAGGCGGTCACGCCCTTCAGGCCCACGATGCGCTGCGCCGCGGGGTCGTACTCGACGATGCGGTCGACCAGCAGGAAGGGCCAGCGGTGCGGGATGAGGGCCTGGATCTGGGCCGAGGTGAGGACCGCTTCGCTCATCCGACCGCCTGTGGGCGCGCGACGCTGGAAACGAAGGCCGCGCTGCCGATCCGGTCGAGCAGGTTGGTCGTGAAGGCGCCCTCGATGAACGTCTCGTTGCGCAGCAGGGCGCGATGGAAGTCCAGGTTGGTGATGAGGCCCTCCAGCACCACCTCGTCGAGGACGCCGCGCGCACGGGCCAGCGCGGACGATCGATCGGGGCCCCAGACCACCAGCTTGCCCAGCAGCGAGTCGTAGAACGGGGGCACCTCGTAGGCCGGATAGAGGTGGCTGTCCATGCGCACCCCGGGGCCGCCCGGCGCGAGGTAGCGCTGCACCTCGCCGGCCTGTGGCCGGAAGTCGTGGGCCACGTCCTCGGCGTTGATGCGGAACTCCACGGCATGGCCGCGCAGGACGACGTCGGCCTGGCTGTAGCCCAGCGGCTCGCCCGCGGCGATGCGGATCTGCTCGGCCACGAAGTCGAGGCCCGAGCGCATCTCCGTCACGGGGTGCTCCACCTGGATGCGGCAGTTGATCTCGATGAAGTAGGCCTGGCCGGACTGGTCGACGAGGAACTCGAGCGTGCCCACGTTCTCGTAGCCGGCCGCCACCACCGCCTCGACGGCGGCGCGGCATAGATCGGCGCTGGCTTCGGGCGTGAGGGCCGGCGAGGGGCTCTCCTCGACGAGCTTCTGATGACGCCGCTGGACCGAGCAATCGCGTTCGCCGACGTGCACGCCGTGGCCGTAGCGGTCCACGATCACCTGGACCTCCACGTGGCGCGTCTCCTCCAGCCACTTCTCCAGGTACAGGGAGTCGTCGCCGAAGGCGGCTCGGGCCTCCGAGCGGCAGACGGTGAGGGCCTGCTCGAGCTCGCGCGGGGACCGCACCATGCGCATGCCCCGACCGCCGCCGCCCGCGGACGGCTTGATGAGCACGGGGTAGCCGATCCGTTCGGCTTCGACGAGGGCGTCCGCGTCGTCGCGCAGCATCTCGGCCGAGCCGGGCACCGTGGGCAGCCCGTGGCTCGCCAGCAGGTGGCGCGTGCCGGCCTTGGAGGCGAACCGCTCCAGCACCTCGGCCGGCGGCCCGATGAAGGTCAGGCCGTGGGCCCGCGTCATCTCGGCGAACGTGTCGTCCTCGGAGAGGAAGCCGTAGCCGGGATGGATGGCGTCGCAGCCGGTGACGATGGCGGCCGACAGGATGGCCGGCGCCGAGAGGTAGCTCCGCTTGGCCTCGGCCGGGCCGACGCAGATGGCCTCGTCCGCCAGCTGCACGGCCCGCGTGTCGCGGTCGGCCTCGCTGTAGGCCACGACCGCCCCGATGCCCAGGCGGCGGCACGTGCGCAGGATGCGCAGGGCGATCTCGCCGCGGTTGGCGATGAGGATCCGCTCGAACATCAGCCGGCCTCGGCGGGGACGGCGGCCACGGATCCGTCGCGGCCGGCCTCCAGGCGCACGAGCTCCTGGCCGTACTCCACGGCCTCCCCCGCTTCGGCCAGGTAGCGTCCCACGACGCCGTCGGCCGGGGCGACGACGTCCTGGCGCACTCCCAGCACGTCGACGTGGCCGAGGACGTCACCGGAGCGCACGGCGACGCCGGCGGTGAGGCTGCCGAGCGGGCTGAAGTAGCCGACGGCGGGCGAGAGCGCGGCGGCTCGCCGGTCGGCGCCCTTCGACGGCAGGCCTGGGCCGACCGCGGCGAGGGGCGCGGACCGGCCGCCCGTGGCGGCCTGGTCGGCCGTCGCGCGTGAGCGCCCCGTGCCCCGCCGTGCCGTGCCGTCCGTGGAGCCGGTATCGAGCGTGGAACGGCGCAGGCGGACCCGCCAGCCGTTGCGGCGGATCTCCAGCTCCCCGAGCGTGCTCGCCTCGAGGCGCGCGATGAGGGCCGGCAGGACCTCGTCGGCGAGGCGGCCCACGGCGGCCGCATCCCCGGCGGGGGGAGCGGCGGGCGCCGGAGTGCGGCGGGCGGGTCGGTCGGCCATCTACAGCTCCTCCCGCAGCGGTGGCTCGTCCGCGGCGGCCGGATCCGGCGGCCCCTCGGACGGATCGATCCCTGCAAGGGTATGCCGTCCCAGGTCCAGGATGTTGCGCAGGCGGTCGGTCAGGCCGGGGCGTTCGATCCGGCCCTCGGCTGCGGCCTCGTGCACCGTGAAGGCGCCCATGCGCCGGTAGCGCTGGTAGCGTGCCTCCAGCAGCACCGGCGTCGACAGCGCGGCGAGCCGGTCGAGCTCGGTGATGATGGCCGCCCGCAGCTGCGTCGCCGTCCGTCCCGCATCCTCCTGGGCCCCACCGGGCGGCTCGGGCACGACCCCGTCCACGACCCCCAGGCGCGCCTGCTCGGGCGCGGTCATGCGCATCGCCGCGGCGGCCTGCGGCGCGGCCTCGCTGCTCCGCCACAGGATGCTGGCGCAGCCTTCCGGGCTGATCACGGCGTAGACGGCGTTCTCCAGGGCCAGCACGACGTCGCCGGCGGCCACCGCCAGGGCACCGCCCGAGCCGCCCTCGCCGATGATGGCCACCACGATCGGGGTGCGCAGACCCAGCATCGTCATGATCGAGCGGGCGATGGCCTCGGCGATGCCGCGCTCCTCCGATGCCGCGCCCGGATGCGCGCCGGCGGTGTCCACCAGGGTGACGACCGGCAGGTGCAGCTTCTCCGCCAGCCGGAAGATGCGCATCGCCTTGCGGAAGCCCTCGGGATGGGCACTCCCGAAGTTGCGCCGGATGTTCTCCTCCGTGTCGCTGCCCTTCTGCTGGCCCACGAACATGATCGGCCGCCCGTCCAGGCGGGCAAAGCCGGCCACGATCGCGCCATCGTCGCCGAAGTAGCGGTCGCCGTGCAGCTCGGTGACGTCGGTGGCCATCACCTGGAGGAGCTCCAGGGTGTGTGGCCGGCGGATGTTGCGGGCCAGGCGGACGCGCTCCCACACCGCGTCGCGCTCCTGTTCGGCCAGCGCCGGGGGGCTGTCGACGACCCGCTCAGCCACGGCCGGGGTCCCCCGCCAACGACTCGAGGAGCGAGCGCGGGAACGAGCCGTTGCCGGTGGCCGCCACGGCGGCCCGGTCGGCCGGAACGGGTGCCGCTCGGAGGTACTGGAGCAGGCGCCCCAGCTCGTCGCGAAGCTGGTGGCGGGGCACGATGAGGTCGATGAACCCGTGGTTGAAGAGGAATTCGGAGCGCTGGAACCCCGGCGGCAGCGACTCGGCGATGGTGCCCGCCGAGACACGGGAGCCGGCGAAGCCGATCAGGGCATTGGGCTCGGCCACGTTGACGTCGCCGAGGGCGGCAAAGGAGGCGAAGACCCCGCCGGTCGTGGGGTCGGTCATGACGCTGATGTACGGCACGCCCGCAGCGTCCAGACGGCCGATAGCGCCGACGGTCTTGGCCAGCTGCATCAGGGCCAGCGTCCCTTCCTGCATGCGCGCACCGCCGGAAGCCGAGACGACGACGAGCGGCACCCGATCGGCCAGGGCCGCCTCCGCCGCCCGCGTCACCTTCTCGCCCACGACCGAGCCCATCGAGCCACCCATGAAGGAAAAGTCCATCACGGCGAGGGCGACGCGATGCTGGGCCAGGGTCGCCATGCCCCACACGGCGGCGTCGCCGAGCCCGGTCGCCGCGGCGGCGGCAGTCAGGCGCTCCGGGTACGGCTTCTGGTCGACGAAGCCCAGGGCGTCCACGGACGCCAGCCCGGCGTCGCGCTCGGCGAACGAGCCGGGGTCGACCAGCAGCGCGATGCGCGCGGTCGCGCTCAGGCGGAAGTGGTGCCCGCAGGTGGGGCACACGCGCAGGTTCTTGTCGAGCTGCTTGTTGTAGATCATCTCTTCGCAGCTCGGGCAGCGCGTCCAGAGGTCGGGCGGGTACTCCTGACCGCGCGTGCGGAAGGGCAGCTTCAGCGGCATCGCGCGATGCTCCTCACGACGCCACCCGGTGGCCACGACGCCAGGCCAGGTAGGCGGCCCCGGCGAGGGACAGGCCCGAGGCGATGGCCCCACCCACCAGCAGGCCGCGGCCGAGCGGCCCCGCCGGCTCGTCGGCAGGAGCCAGCGAACCACCAGCGCCGCCCGGGAAGGCCAGCACGGGGCCGCCGACGAGCGGCTCGGGGCGTTCGTCGTGCATCGCCTCCCCGAGCGCGCGCAGCCGTGCCGCCAGCGCATCCTCGAAACGGAACGAGGGATGGAAGCGCACCAGCGAACGGGCCAGGACGTCGGCCGCGCGGCCCGCGGCGGGGTCGATGTCCGCCGGGTCGAGCAGGGGCCGCGGCCCGGCCGGTCGTCCGGCCAGCACGCCCTCCACGTAGGCGTCCAGCCGGACCACCTCGTCAGTCACGCTCCAGCTCGGTCGCCACGGCGCGCAGGGCTCGATGGATGAGCACGCGCACGGCGCCCTCGGAACGGCCCATCACGCCGGCGATCTCGGGGGTCGACATCTCTTCCACGAAGCGCAGCGTCAGGGCACGGCGGCGCTCGGCCGGCAGCCGGCCGATGGCCTGCCAGGCGCGTCGCGTCTCGTCGGACGAAACGGCCAGGACGGCCGGATCCTGGCCCGGGGTCGACACGTCGAGGGCCGCGTCGAGGGGCGCCTGGGGGTGGCGGGCCCGCCGCCGGTGCTCGTTGGCGAGCGCGTGGCGGGCGATCTGGAAGAGCCACACGCGGAACGTGCTGGCACGCCCGTCGCCGCGCTCCTCGAACGAGGGCAGCCCCCGGAGCGCCTGCAGCAAGACCTGTTCGGTCACGTCTTCCGCCGCGTGGTGGTCACGCAATTCATAAGCGGCAAAGCTGTATACCTGCCCCACGTACTTGCGATACAGCGGCTCGAACCGGCGCGGATCGCGCCTGGCCGCCTCGACGGCCGAGCGATCGGCGTCGAACGGGACGAGGCGCTGGCGGCCCCGTTCCGCTGCTTTCCTGAACACCGGCGCAGTCTAGCCGTTACGCCGGTAGAGTTCGCGAGCGTACGGACCGGAGCCCTGGCCGGAGCGTGGCGGGCAGCCCGGCGGCCGCCACCGGCCGCGCGTGATGCTACCGGAAGTGCTACCGCTACCGCGGCGGCCAGGGCGGGTCGTGTCGAGGACGGCGCCCCGCGGCCCGGCGATCCGCCCGGTTCGGCGGTGGCGCGACGGGGGCCCGGGTCACCACCATCGACAGCTCGGCCGAGAAGCCGAGCGTGGCCGGCAACGTCGTGTACGTCGTGTTCGAGCCGTTCGCGAAGTACGCCGGGTTGTAGTCGCTCGTTGTCACGGTCACCCAGGGTTCGTCCGGTACATCGGGGAGCCCCTCCGGCCAGACGGGCGCGCCCGGATAGCGGAGGTAGTTGGTGAAGCGCGTCGCATCGTACGCCGCGATCGCCTTCTGCACGGATGGTGCAACCGGGACCGCGACGCGCGTGGCTAGGAGCGCGCAGGCGCACCCGACGACGAGGCAACGGCCGGCGGGGTGCGTCGTAAGGGCCATCGTGTAGATGTTACCAAGAGCCCCGACGCCCCCCGCCTCGTGACCCTCTCGCGGGCCAGCTACTGACGGGGGGCGGAGCAGGGCAGCCGTGAGG
>DATBOX010000169.1:0-13476 GCA_036561685.1 Candidatus Limnocylindrales bacterium
CTGGTTGTACGTGCAGGGCATGGTTTCGATCCAGCACGTGGCCACGCCGATGATGGGCTTGGCCAGGTCGTCATCGGTGAAGCCGATGGCCTTGAGCATGGCCCGTGCCGCCGCTCGGTCCGGGCCGTCGGTGAGGGCCGCACTGTGCCGTTTGGCCGGGTCGGTCGGTCGGTCGTACGGCACGCCGGAGGCGGCCTGGACGTCGAGCTTGGCCATGCCCCGAAGCGTACCAGCGTGGCGCCTCGGGGTCGGGGCTCTCGATGGGTCCGACATCCTTCGCGCGATCAGGCCCGCGCTTTCGAGAATGCCTGATCGGCTATCGCTTCCAGTGATGCTCCGAGCCCAAGGTCGACTGCCAAGCGATCGGGCAGTCGCGGTGGGCGGTCGTTGTCGAGCGCCGCAGCGCCCCCGTCGCTAGCGCGACGTCGGATAGGCTCTAAGGTCGCTTCCGCGGAACATGGCGAGGTAGGAGCGGGGGCTTAGCGCCCTCTCTTGTGCTCCGAGCAGCACTTCAGGCGATACGAGGGAGCTCAAGTGGGAGTGGACCGCTGGAGGCTCGCGGCCGACGGCTCTGACAGGCCGCCGCCTGCGCCGCGGCCACGCCTACGGTAGGCTGCGCCACGACCCTGACGACCTTCGCGAACCGGTCCGCCGGCTCGCCGCCCATCGCCTGAAGAGGACCCCCCATGCCCAAGCAGTATCCCGCGCCGCCGCCGCTGACGATCGACCCCCAGCGCACCTACACGGTCCAGATCGAGACCTCGGCCGGCCCGATGACCGCCGAGTTGCTGCCCAAGGAGGCCCCGCTGGCCGTCAACAACTTCGTGTTCCTGGCCCGCGAGGGGTTCTACGACGGGGTGATCTTCCACCGCGTCATCCGCGGCTTCATGATCCAGGGCGGTGACCCGACGGGCACCGGCCGCGGCGGGCCCGGCTACCGCTTCAACGACGAGGCGGTGCGCCTGCCGTACCGCCGGGGCACGCTGGCCATGGCCAACGCGGGTCCCAACACGAACGGCAGCCAGTTCTTCGTCATGCATGCCGACTACGGGCTGCCGCCCAACTACACCATCTTCGGCCGCCTCACGGCGGGCGAGGAGACGCTCGACGCGATCGCCACGGCGCCCGTGGGCTCCCAGGATCGCCCCGCCCAGCCGGTGAGCATCACGTCGGTGACCGTCAGCGAAGCGTGACCCGCCGCCCGAGCGGCCTGATCCTCCGGGAGGAGCGCCCGGCCGACGCGGCCGCCATCCGCGGCGTGCTGGAGGCGGCCTTCCCGACCGGCGCCGAGGCGGACCTCGTCGAGCGGATCCGCGCGGCAGGAGCCCTTCGGGCGGACCTGTCGCTGGTGGCCGAGCTCGAGGGCGCGGTCGTCGGCCACATCCTCCTCAGCCCGGTGACGCTGGAGACCGGCGGGGGACCGGAGCAGGTCCTGGAGCTCGCCCCTCTGGCCGTGGTGCCGGAGCGCCAGCGGCAGGGCATCGGCAGTGCCCTCGTGATCGCCGGGCTGGACGCCGCTGAGGTCCGCGACGAGCCGCTCGTCCTGGTGCTTGGCCACCCGTGGTTCTACCCGCGGTTCGGCTTCCGGCCGGCGTCGGCGTTCGGCATCCGGGCGCCCGGTGACGTCCCCGACGCGGCCTTCATGGTCAAGCCGCTGACGACGTACCGCCGCGAGCTGAGCGGACGGGTCGTCCTGCCGCCGACGTTCGACGGGGTGTGACGCTCAGGCGGCGCAATCGCCCGTGCTGACGGCCGTCGTCCGTCCCAGGACGCCCTGGATGTCCGCCGCCACGGCCGTCGGGTCAAGCGCATAGCCGATGCCGGTCTCCGTCCGAGAGGCGGCGAAGACGAGCCCGCCGACCGTCCCGTCGGCCAGCACGAAGGGGCCGCCCGAATCGCCCGGCTGGACCGCGGCATTGAGCTCGAGGACGACGCGGGTGACGACCGCCTGGCCGTAGATGTCGGTACCGCGCGCCGGCAGGCGGGAATCCACGGCGGCCGGGATGACGGTCAGGGGAGCCCCCTCCGGATGGCCGAGCGCGGCGCCCTTGGCCCCGCGGTCGGGCGCCCTGGCGCCCCACCGCAGGGCGGTCAGGTCGAGCCCGGGGGCCCGCAGGACGGCCACATCAAGGCGCGGGTCGAAGAAGATGACCGTGGCGTCGCGACGTCGCCCGTCGGCATCCACCCGGATCGATACCTGGCTGGCGCCCGCGACGACGTGGGCGTTGGTCACGATGTCCTCGCCACCGACGGCGAAGCCCGTGCCCACGAGGAAGGCCCGGCAGGCGCTGGCGTCGATGCGGACCGTGCTGTTGCGCGCCAGCGCCGCCTCGGCCTCCGCCTGGGCCTGGTCCGGTTGCGGGGCGGGCGAGGCGGCGGGCGGTTCGAGGCCGATGAAGACGTCCGGCAGGCCGGCCTGGTCGAGGACGCCCCCGATGTCGGCGATGACCTGGTCCGGTGGCGGGAGGGCATCCATGAGGACCTGCACGGTGGTCGACCGCTGGGCCTGGTTGGCGAGCGCGTCGAACGAGCTGCTGGCCAGGAGCCCGCCGACGAGCCAGATCACGAGGATCGCCTGCAGTCCCCCGAACGCCACGCCGCCGATGCGGTCGACGAAGCCCAGGATGTTGCCGGTGGCGCGGCGCGACACGGCCCCGCCGATGGCGGATCCGATGGCGTCGCCGAGGATCACGACGGCAAGGGCGGCCGCCAGGCCCAGGACCGCCCGCCACGGCTGCTCGTAGCCATCCAGCGCCGGCAGGACGGTCGGCGCGACGACGATGACGACGACCAGGCCGGCCACGGCGCCGATGAGCCCGAGGGCCGGTCCGGCGAGGCCGGCGCGATAACCGCCCCACGTGGCGGCGATCAGGACGATGATGACCAGGACGTCGAACAGGTCCACCGTCAGAGGCTACCCGGGTTCGGCTCTCCGGGCAGGGGCACGATGGTCCGGGGCCGCGGCCGCCGGCCGGCCGTCAGCCGGCGGCGTGACGGGTGTCGATGCGCGCGGGGTGGCCCGCCTCGTACGCGGTGGCGGCGGCGGCCTGGTCGAGCAGGTAGCCGACCTCGTCGGTCCCCGCCAGCAGCATCCGCTTGGCGAAGGGATCGACGTCGAAGGGCAGGTCCTCGTCGCCGGGCAGGTGGACCAGCTGCTCCTCCAGGTCGACCCGCAGCTCGACGTCGGGCTGGGCCGCCACGAGGGCGAACAGCTGGCGGTGGCGCTCGGCCTCGACGACGATCGGCAGGAGGCCGTTCTTCATGGCGTTGTTGCGGAAGATGTCGGCGAAGCCGGTGGAGAGGATGGCCCGGATGCCCCATGCGGTGAGGGCCCAGGGGGCGTGCTCGCGCGAGGAACCGCAGCCGAAGTTGTCGCCCGCCAGCAGGATCCGCCGGCCCTGCATGGCCGGGCGGTTGAGCACGAAGTCGGGTAGCGGCGCCCCGTCCGGGCCGTAGCGCCAGTCGTTGAAGAGGGCGCCCGCGAGACCCGACTTCTCGGTCGTCTTGAGGAAGCGGGCGGGGATGATCTGGTCGGTGTCGACGTTCTCGGCGGGGAAGGGGATGACCGCGCTGGTGAAGGAGGCGTACGGCTCCGTCATGCCGTCACCACCGTGCGCGGGTCGGTGATGGCGCCGGTGAGGGCGCTGGCGGCCGCGGTCAGCGGCGAGGCCAGGAAGGTCCGGCCGCCCTTGCCCTGGCGACCCTCGAAGTTGCGGTTGCTGGTCGAGAGGGCGTACTGGCCGGGCGCCAGCTGGTCGCCGTTCATGGCGATGCACATCGAGCAGCCGGCCTCGCGCCACTCCGCGCCCGCCGCCCGGAAGACCTCGTCGAGGCCCTCGCGCTCGGCCTGCGCCTTGACCTGCTGGGAGCCGGGCACGACCAGGACCCGCAGGCCGTCGGCCACCCGGCGGCCGCGCAGGACGCCCGCCGCCTGGCGGAGGTCGCTGATGCGGCTGTTGGTGCACGAGCCGATGAAGACGACATCGAGCCGCTGGCCAAGGAGCGCCTGGCCGGGGGCGAGGTCCATGTAGCTCAGGGCCTGGGCCAGGGCCCGCTGGTGGGCCGGCTCGGCCAGCGAGTCGGGGGCCGGCACGCGCCCCGTGATGGGCACGCCCATGCCCGGGTTGGTGCCGTAGGTGACCATCGGTTCGAGGTCGCCGGCGGCCAGCGTCACCCGTGCGTCGTAGGTCGCGTCGGGGTCGCTGGGCAACGTGCGCCAGCGGGCGACGGCGGCGTCCCAGGCCGCGCCGTGCGGCGCGTGCGGGCGGCCGCTGACGTACTCGAAGGTCGTGTCGTCCGGCGCGATCAGGCCGGCCCGGGCGCCGCCCTCGATCGACATGTTGCAGACCGTCATGCGCTCCTCCATGGAGAGCGCCCGGATGGCCTCGCCGGTGTACTCGAAGACGTGGCCGGTGCCCCCGCCGATGCCGATGCGGGCGATGAGGGCGAGGATGATGTCCTTGGCGCTGACGCCGGGCCGAAGCCGCCCGTCCACCCGCACCTCGTACGTCCGTGGCCGGCGCTGCAGGAGGCACTGGGTGGCGAGGACCATCTCGACTTCGCTGGTGCCGATGCCAAAAGCCAAGGCCCCGAATGCGCCGTGGGTGGCGGTGTGCGAGTCGCCGCACACGATCGTCATGCCCGGCTGCGTCAGGCCGAGCTCCGGCCCGATGACGTGCACGATGCCCTGCCGCTCCGAGCCGAGCCCGTAGAGGGGGATGCCGAACTCGGCGCAGTTGCGGCCCAGCTGCTGCACCTGGAAGGCGGCCTGCTGGTCCAGGATCGGCAGCGACCGGTCGTGGGTCGGCGTCGAATGGTCCGCGGTGGCGACCGTCAGGTCGGGGCGCCGCACGCCCAGGCCGCGTGCTCGCAGGCCCGAGAAGGCCTGCGGCGACGTCACCTCATGGACGAGGTGGAGGTCCACATAGAGGACGTCGGGCGCGCCGGGGCTGGTGGCGACGACGTGGTCGTCCCAGATCTTCTCGACGAGGGTGCGCGGTCGCGCGGCAGGGTAGTCCACGGGCCGGCCAGCCTAGCACATGCCGCCGCCGTCAGGACGAGCAGCACCCCGTTGCGCAGCAGCAGGGCGAGCGTCAGCGGGCCGCCCGAGTAGAGGCCGGGGAAGACCACCGTCGAGAGCGCCAGGAGGACCACGAACCCGACCTGCCAGGCGCGTGCGCGGCGCCCGCCGCCCAGCAGCGGCACGAGCGGCAGGAGCCACAGGAAGTACTGCGGCGAGAGCACCTTGGCCATCACCATGACGGCCAGGAGCATGGCCACCGCGGCCAGCACCAGCAGGTCCGGGGCGACGGTGGCGACCAGCGGCCCCCGGCCCCCGTGAGCGTTGCCTGCCACGGGTGACGCATCCGTCGCAGCGCGCGCCAGGCGCCTGGCCGCGCGCACGTACAGCGACCACACAACGGCGACGACCAGCAGCGTCAGGGGGATCGAAGCGAGGGCGAGGCCCGGGGCGAGCGGCCCGACCACCTCGTAGGCGCCGTACCGGGCGACGATCTGGAGCGGCTGGCCGGCCACCTGCAGCAGCATCAGGAGTGACGCGCCGACCGACTCCAGCTGCAGGCCCCGCTGGGCGTTGAACGAGACGAACTGCAGCGCGTCCGGGCCCTGCACGAGCACGAACGGCAGCAGGAGGGCGAGCGCCGTCCCACCCAGGAGGAGGATGCGGCCGGCGAGCAGGCGGGCCAGCCGCGCCGCGCCGCGCCGCCAGTCGGCCAGGGCCGCGGCGGGCAACGAGGCGACCAGCCAGAGGGGCGCGAGCACCGCCGGGTAGACCTTGAAGTCGATGGCCACGGCCAGCACGACCAGGGAGGCGACCCACCAGCCACGGATGAGCGCCAGCAGGGAGGCCAGCAGGAGCGCACCCTCGAAGATGTCGAGGCGGTCATACAGGATGTAGTAGATGGCCACCCCGCCCGCCCCGATGACGGCCAGCCGCCAGGCGGTCGCCCACCGCCAGGCGGGAGTCGGGGTGCGCAGCGCGCCGGCCCGGCCGGCCAGCAGGCCCAGCGTCACGAGGACCAGCAGGTCGATGGCAAAGGCCAGCAGGCGGTACCGCGTCGAGTAGTCCTGCAGCCGGGCGGGGTCCTCCGGATCGGCGCTCGCCGGCAGGCCGACGTTGATGGCGGCCACGAAGGCCAGGGCGAGCGGCGGGTACTCGATGAGCGTGGTCCCCTCCGGCGGCTCGTGGCCCAGGGCCTCGGAGGTCGAGATGACGTAGGCCCGGTGCAGGTCGTAGAAGGAGGTGCCCTCCTCGCCGGCCGCGCCCCACAGGGCGGCGTCGTGCTGGTAGGCCGGGATGTCGCTGAAGGTGGGGGGCGAGGCCAGGAGCCAGATGCGGGTCAGGATGACGACCGCCGCGACCACGCCCGCCACGACGAGCGGTGATCGGCCCTCGCCGGCGGCGGGTCGGAGGCTCATGGCCGCCGAGCCTAGCATGGGGCGCGGTGGCGGCAGAGGTCCCATGCGGGCGGCGTAGCGGTACTAGTGGACAGCCGGGCGAGCGTGCCGCTAGACTGCGCCGATGGTTCGCAGGAGCGGGCAGCACGACTTCGTGGCGGTGGTCATCACCGCCGATGGGCGGCGCGTGCCCGTGCCCTTCGGCCAGGTCGCGTCCAGCCCGTCCCTGCGCGACACGATCCGCGTCCTCCTCCTTGGCCTCATCGGCCTCATCACCGGCTCCCGGCGGGAGTCTGGAGGGCGACGGTAGCGCGAAGGACGCGCACTTCGACCGAACCAGGACCCTCGCCGGGTGGCGAGGGTCTTTCGTTTTTCCAGGAGGCAGCACAGCACCGATGACCATGACGGATCGACCGGGGACCGGCCGACACCTGCCAGGCGGCGGCAGCGCCGCCGCCGCCGCCGTCGATGCCGCCCGCGGGGCGATGCTGCACGAGGCCAAGCCCCGAGGCCGGACGCGCATCGGGGCGGACGTCGTCTGCGAGGCGCTCCTGCGGGAGGGCTCCGACGTCCTCTTCGGCTACCCCGGCGGGGTGGTCCTGCCGCTGTACGACGTGCTGGGCGACTACCCGGCCCTGCGGCACGTGCTCGTCCGCCACGAGCAGGGCGCGGCGCACGCGGCCGACGGCTTCGCCCGCGCCAGCGGCAAGGTGGGCGTCTGCCTCGGCACCTCCGGCCCGGGCGCCACGAACCTCGTGACGGGCCTGGCGACGGCCCAGCTGGATTCGATCCCCGTCGTCGCCATCACCGGCAACGTGGTCTCAGCCCTGCTCGGCAAGGACGCCTTCCAGGAGATCGACATCACGGGCATCACGCTGCCCATGACCAAGCACAACTACCTCGTCCGTGATGCGGACGAGCTGCCGGGCGTTCTGGCCGAGGCGTTCCACCTGGCCCGTTCGGGCCGGCCCGGGCCGGTCCACGTCGACATCACCAAGGACGCGCTGCAGCAGGAGACGCGCGCCCCCCACCCCGGCCCGGAGGCGGTCGCGGCCGGCCTGCCCGGCTTCCGCCCCACCCTGGAGGGCCACCCCAAACAGCTACGGGTGGCGGCCAAGGCCATCAGCGAGGCGCGGCGCCCGGTCATCCTGGCCGGCCACGGGGTGCTGCTCTCCCGCGCCTGGGACGAGCTGCGCGAGCTGGCCGAGCGGGCCCAGATCCCCGTCGCCCACACGCTGCTGGGCATCGGCGCGATGGACGAGACGCATCCCCTCAGCTACGGCTTCATGGGCATGCATGGCTGGAAGCACGTCAACCGGGCCATCCAGTCGGCCGACCTGCTCATCGCGCTCGGCATGCGCTTCGACGACCGCGTCACGGGCAAGGTCAGCACCTACGCCACCGGCGCGCGCATCATCCACGTGGACATCGACCCCTCGGAGATCGGCAAGAATGTGGCCGTCGACGTGCCGGTGGTGGGCGACGTCGGCCGCGTCCTGCGGGCGCTGGTCCCGCTCGTGCGCGAGGTGCCGCCGGCCGAGCGGGCGGCCTACTTCGCCGAGCTGGCCGAGTGGCGCCGCGAATCCGAGGCCAGCAGCTGGCACGGCTCGGGCGCCTGGCGCGACGGGCTGCTCTCGGCCGACTACGTCGTCTCCCGCCTCGGCGAGCTGACCGGCCACGACGCCACCCTGGTCGCCGATGTCGGCCAGAACCAGATGTGGCTGGCCCGCTACGCCGGCTTCCGGCGGCCCGATTCGCACCTCTCGTCGGGCGGCCTGGGGACGATGGGCTATGGCATGCCGGCGGCCATGGGGGCGGCCCTTGGCCGGCCCGACAAGGCGACCTGGGCGATCGTCGGCGACGGCGGCTTCCAGATGACCCTGCAGGAGCTGGCCACGCTGGTCCAGGACCGCATCCCGGTCCGCATCGCCCTCTTCGATAACAAGAAGCTGGGCATGATCCGGCAGTGGCAGGAGATCATCTACGCCGGCAACTACCACTCGGCCAGCCTGCTCGGGCCGGACTACCTGAAGCTGTGCGAGGCCTACGGCATCCCGGCCTGGAAGGCGACGCGCCCCGACCAGGTCGATGACGCCATCGCCGCCGCCCAGGCGGTCGACGGCCCGGCCCTGGTGTGGTTCGAGATCGCCGAGGAGCAGAACGTCTTCCCCATGATGCCCGCCGGCCAGGGCCTGTCGGACCTCATCGAGAAGTGGGAGGGCGCGGCCGAATGAGCGACGAGCCGGCCCGCCCGGCGGCCCCCGTGGCGCGCTACGTCCCGGGCTCGGGGACGCAGCGCCGCCACGTGCTGGTCGCCATCGTCAACAACCGCACGGGGGTCCTGAACCGCGTCGCCAGCCTCATGCGGGCGCGCAATTTCAACGTCGAGGCGCTCGCCGTGGGCCACACGGAGGACCCGTCGGTCAGCCGCATGACGATCACCCTGCGCGGCGACGACCACGGCCTGGAGCAGCTGAGCAAGCAGCTCTACCGGCTCATCGACGTGCTCAAGGTGCAGGACGTGACCCAGGAGCGGCACCTGGAGCACGAGCTGGCCCTCATCAAGGTGCGCGCCAGCGCGGCCAACCGCACCGAGATCCTCAAGATCGTGGAGCTCTACAAGGGCCGCGTGGTGGACATCGCCGCCGAGTCGATCATCATCGAGGCGACCGGCACGGAGGAGGAGATCGACGCGCTCGTCGCCCTCGTGGGCGGCTTCGGCATCAAGGAGCTGGTGCGCACGGGCAGCATCGCCATGCAGCGCGGCTCGAACGTCATCGAGTACGAGGGAGTGAACGGCTGATGGGCGCGCGCATGTACTACGACGCGGACACCGACCCGGCCGCCCTGCGGGGCCAGACGATCGCCGTCATCGGCTACGGCAGCCAGGGCCACGCCCATGCGCTGAACAACCACGACTCCGGCAACACGGTCGTCGTCGGGGCGCGCCCAGACTCGCGCGCCTGGCGGACGGCCGAGGCGGACGGCCTCCCAGTTGCCTCGGTTGCCGACGCGACCGCGCAGGCCGACGTGGTCATGGTGCTCGTGCCCGACCACATCCAGGCGTCGCTCTACCGCGACGAGGTCGCGCCGAACCTGCGGCCGGGATCGATGCTGATGTTCGCCCACGGCTTCAACATCCACTTCGGGCAGATCGCGCCGGCGGCCGACATCGACGTCGCCATGATCGCCCCCAAGGGCCCCGGACACCTGGTCCGCCGCCAGTACAGCCAGGGCATCGGCGTCCCCGGGCTGATCGCCGTCCACCAGGACGCGACCGGGAACGCCCGCCAGATCGCGCTGGCCTACGGGCACGGCATCGGCTGCGCCCGCGGCGGCCTGATCGAGACCACGTTCGCCGAAGAGACCGAGACCGACCTGTTCGGCGAGCAGGCCGTCCTCTGCGGCGGCACCACCCGGCTCGTCCAGCTCGGCTTCGAGACGCTGGTCGAGGCGGGCTATCAGCCGGAGATCGCCTACTTCGAGTGCCTCCACGAGCTGAAGCTGATCGTCGACCTGATGTACGAGGGCGGGATGGCGCGGATGCGCTACTCGATCTCCGACACCGCCGAGTACGGCGACCTCACCGTCGGCCCGAAGATCGTCGACGAGTCGGTGCGCGAGAACATGCGGCGCCAGCTGGGCGAGATCCAGGAGGGGCGGTTCGCCCGCGACCTGATCACCGAGGAGGCGGCCGGGCGGCCGCAGTTCCAGGCGCTTCGAAGGCGGGCAGCCGAGCACCAGATCGAGCAGGTCGGCGCTCAGCTGCGGTCGATGATGCCGTGGACGCAGGCCGAGGACAAGGCGGAAGCGGCCCACTAGTCGCGGTAGATTCGACGCCATGCCCGGCGTCTACCACCCCGAGTCACCAACGCCGCTCCAGCTGCGGTCCGACTTCGAGCGGATCCGCAGCCAGCTCGGCGTCAATGTCGAGTTCCCGCCGGAGGTCGAAGCTGAGGCCGCGACGGCCACATACCGGCCCGACGATCGCGAGGACATGCGGTCGATCGAGTTCGTCACCCTCGACCCGCCCGGCAGCATGGACCTCGACCAGGCCATGCACCTCGAGCGGCTGGGCAACGGGTACCGGGTGCGCTACGCGATCGCCGATGTGGGAGCGGTGGTGCCGCCCGGCGGCGCGATCGAGGCCGAGGCGTGGAAGCGCGGGGAGACCGTCTACTGCCCCGACACACGCGCCCTCCTCTATCCGTCGTCGATCTCGGAGGGCGCGGCCAGCCTGCTACCCGACGCCGACCGCCCCGCGTTCCTCTTCCAGATCGACCTCGACTCGGAAGGCCGGCAGATCGCGGCGCAGGTCCACCGTGCGCTGGTTCGCAGCCGCCACAAGCTCACCTACCGGTACGGCCATGTGCCGCTGCTCAAGGCGATCGGCACGCTGCGACGGCGGCTCGCGGACGAGCGCGGCGCCGTCCTCTTGAACACGCCGGCCCAGTCCGTGGTGCCCGACAACCTGCAGCCTGCCGGATACCGCCTGGAGCTCGAGCAGCGCCACCCCATCGAGGACTGGAACGCCGAGATCTCGCTGCTGACGGGCATGGCCGCCGCCCAGATGATGATCGCCGGCGGCCTCGGTCTGCTGCGAACGATGGTGGGCATCGACGAGTACCGGCTGGCCCGCCTCCGGCGCACGGCCCAGGCCCTCCACGTGCCGTGGCCGCTCGACGTCACCTACCCGCAGTTCATCGGCGGGCTCGACCCCACGGTGCCCGCCCACGCCGTCCTGCTACAGGAGGCGCACGGCGTGATGGGCCGCGCAGGCTACCTGTTCTTCGAGGGCGCCCCGCCCGCCGGCAGCGAGCACGCCGGGCTGGCGACGCTGTATGCGCACACGACGGCCCCGCTCCGCCGGCTGTGCGACCGCTACGTGCTGGAGACGCTGGCCGGCCACGGCAACGCCAAGGATCTGGCTGCGCTGCCCGACGTGATGGACGCCTCCGAGGCCCGCAGCAACGCGGTCGAGCGGGCGGTCGTGGACGAGATGGAGGCCCGGCTGCTCGAGCACCGGACCGGTGACGTGTTCACGGCGGTCGTGCTCGACCACGACGCGCACGGGTCGCACATCGCGATCCCCGACCCGCCGATCCGTGCCAGGCTCCACACCCCCACCCCGCCGCCGCTGGGAGCGGAGGTGCAGGTGCGCCTGGCCCAGGCCGACCCGATCGGTCGTGCGCTGCAGTTCGCCGCGGTCTGACGTTCGCACTGGACAGTCATACCCTCGCTGGATGCGGTCAGCAGCCGGCGCCGCGCGCCTCGGCGGCCAGCTCCAGGTAGCAATCGAGCTCGTCCTGCGACGTCGCGTCGAGGCCGTTGAGCGCGATCTGGAGCTGGAGGCCCAGCAGCCGGCAGGGCAGCTCTGCGGTCGTGTCGGGCACGGTCAGCGTGAAATGGGCGTGCTCCCGGCCGCTGTCCTCACCGACGATGCGGTAGATCCAACGGGTCGTGCAGTCGGCGCCCTCGACCTGCCACCCGTACACCTGCAGGCGCTCCCCCGCTCGCTCGGAGTCGGTGCGCGGCGACTCGAGCAGGCCGCGCATGATCGCCATGATCGCGCCGTCGCCGGCCGTGTTGCCGCGGTGTCGACGGATCAGAGTTGGGAGAAGCAGCGGCTCACACAGGTCGTGCGAGGTATCGAAATCAAACGACACTGACAGCTCCGGGGGGTCGGGAGTCCTCTCACAAACGTACGGGCAGATGACCGATCGGGCCACCCCCCGGATGCGGGGGTCCGCAGCCGATGGCCAGATAGCACGGGGCCTATCCAACGAGGTATCGCGCCTCGGTAGGATTCGGCCATGGCCGAGCCAAGGACGCTGTTTGCGAAGGTCTGGGACGCCCACACGGTGGACGACGACCTGCTCTTCATCGACCTGCACCTGGTGCACGAGGTGACGAGCCCCCAGGCGTTCGACGGCCTCCGGCTGGCGAGCCGCAAGGTGCGCCGCCCCGACCGGACGCTGGCCACTGCAGACCACAACGTACCCACCGGCAGCGAGGCGCCCGACGACCTGTCCTCCCGCCAGCTCGAGGCGCTGACCTCCAACTGCGAGGAGTTCGGCGTGCCGCTGTACGGGCTCGGTCACCGGCGGCAGGGGATCGTGCACGTGATCGGGCCGGAGCTGGGCGTGACGCAGCCGGGCATGACCATCGTCTGCGGCGACTCGCACACCTCGACGCACGGGGCGTTTGGATCGCTCGCATTCGGCATCGGCACCAGCGAGGTCGAGCACGTGCTGGCGACCCAGACGCTGGTGCAGCAGCGCCCGCACACGATGCGGATCACCTACGAGGGCGAGCTCGGCATCGGCTGCACCGCGAAGGACATGATCCTGGGCACCATCGCCCAGATCGGCATCGACGGTGCCGCCCATCACGTGGTGGAGTACACAGGCGACACGATCAAGCGGCTGTCGATGGAGGGGCGGATGACGATAGCCAACATGTCCATCGAGGCAGGCGCCAAGGCGGGCATGATCGCGGCCGACGACACCACGTTCGCCTACCTGGAGGGGCGGCCGGGGGTCCCCGAGGACTTCGACGCTGCCTGCCACCGCTGGGGGGACCTGCGCTCAGACGAGGGTGCGACCTTCGACCGCGAGGTCGTCGTCGACGTCCCCGCCCTGGCGCCGCAGGTCTCGTGGGGCACGAACCCCGGCCAGGTGGCCCCGATCGACGGCGCCGTCCCGGATCCGCGCGACGAGGGGGACGAGCGGGCGCTGGCCTACATGGATCTGCGGGCGGGCACGCCGATGGCGGAGATCGCCATCGACCGCGTGTTCCTGGGCTCGTGCACCAATGCCCGCATCGAGGATCTGCGGGCAGCCGCCGAGGTCGTGCGCGGCCGCAAGGTCGCAGAAGGGGTCCGGGCGATGGTCGTCCCCGGATCCGTACACATTAAGGCTCAGGCTGAGATTGAAGGTCTGGACGACGTCTTCCGGACGGCCGGCTTTGAGTGGCGCGGGGCGGGGTGCTCGATGTGCCTGGGGATGAACCCGGACATCCTGGCCCCCGGCGAGCGCTGCGCGTCGACGTCAAACCGCA
>DATBOX010000170.1:0-2124 GCA_036561685.1 Candidatus Limnocylindrales bacterium
GGCGGGATCGGCCGGGTCCTGCTCGATCGGCAGCATCCGGCCCAGGCGTCCGGCGGGACCGCCGCGACGATCCCCGTGCACCAGTCGGTCCCCGCGCTGGCCGCCGACCAGAGCCTGGACGCCCCCGGGCTGAGCTCGATCGTGACGCCGGCCGCGACCTTCTACCGCACCGACACGGAGCTCCTCATCCCCCAGGTCGACGCCTCTACGTGGCAGCTGACGGTGACCGGCATGGTCGACCACCCCCTCACCTTCACCTACGCCCAGCTGCTGGCGATGCCGCTGTTCGACCAGTACGTGACGATCGCCTGCGTCAGCAACGAGGTCGGTGGCGACCTCGTCGGCAACGCCCTGTGGACGGGCGCCCACCTCAGGAGCGTCCTGGCCCAGGCCGGCGTGCAGGCCGGCGCGACCCAGATCGTGGGCAAGTCCACGGACGGCTTCACGGTCGGCTTCCCGACCGCCTGGGCCATGGACCCTTCGCGGGACCCGATGATCGCCGTCGGCATGAACGGCGCGCCGCTGCCTCCCGTCCACGGCTACCCGGCCCGCCTCATCGTGCCCGGCCTCTACGGGTACGTCTCGGCCACCAAGTGGCTGACCGAGATCAACCTGACGACGCGTGAGGCCTTCGACGGCTACTGGATCCCGCTCGGCTGGGCCAAGGATGGGCCCATCCTGACCCAGTCCCGCATCGACAACCCGCACGACGGCGCCGATCTGAAGGTGGGGCCGGTGGTCATCGACGGGGTCGCCTGGGCGCCCGATCGAGGGGTCCAGGGGGTGGAGATCAGCATCGACGGCGGCGCCTGGCAGGCAGCTCAGCTGGCGCGGGCCATCTCGAAGACGACCTGGGTGCAGTGGATGCTGACCTGGCAGGCCGCCGCCGGCCAGCACGTCATCGAGGTCCGCGCGACCGACGGGACGGGCACCGTGCAAACGACCGATGTCACGCCGCCGGCGCCCGACGGCGCGCGCGGTCACATGCGCATCACGGTCACGGTGACCTAGCTAGGACGCGGCGAGGACGCCCTCGAAGATCCCGAGGGCCTCGCGGATCTCGTCCGCGGTGACATCGAGCGGGGGCAACCAGCGCACCACGTCGTGGGGGCCGCCGGCGAGCAGCACGACCAGCCCGGCATCGGCGCAGCCGTCCATCAGCCGCGGCGCCAGGTCCGGGCCCGCCTCCACGCCGATCATCAGGCCCTGGCCGCGCACCTGGATCAGACGCTTGTCGCGGGCCGCAAGGTCCGCCAGGCCGCGCATGAGCACCGCCCCCTGGGCGGCGGCGTTGGCGACCAGGCCCTCCCCTTCGATCGTCTCCAGCACGGCGACGGCGGCGGCACAGGCCACCGGGTTGCCGCCGAAGGTGGTGCCGTGCGCCCCGACCCCCCAGCGCTCCTGGAGCGCCCGGGCCGAGACGATGCCGGCCAGCGGCAGCCCATTGGCGATGGCCTTCCCGAAGCACACGACGTCGGGCACGACGTCGGCCGCCTCGAAGGCCCACATCCGGCCGGTCCGCGCCAGCCCGGTCTGGATCTCATCGATGACGAGCAGGACGCCGTGACGGTCGCACCGCTCGCGCAGGCCGCGCAGGAACGCCGCCGGGGCCGGGTTGAGGCCGCCTTCGCCCTGCACCGGCTCGACGACGATGGCCGCGATCTCCGTCGCCGGGACGACGCCCTCGAACAGGGAGTCGAGGGCGGCGAGCGCCTCAGCGGTGGCCTCCGCCGGGTCGCGATGGACGTCGGGGAAGGGCGCGAGCACGACGCCGGGCAGAAGCGGCTCGTAGCCCGCCCGGTAGTTGAGGTTGCTGCTGGTCAGGCTGGCGGCCCCGTACGTGCGGCCGTGGAATGCGTTGCGGAAGGCGATGTAGCCTGGCCGGCCGGTGACCCGGCGGCTGAGCTTCATGGCCGCCTCGATGGCCTCGGTGCCGGAGTTGGCCAGGAAGACCGTGTCGAGCGGCGCGGGGCAGGTCGCCGCGAGCCGCTCGGCCAGCAGGTTCACCGATTCGACGTAGCCGAGCCCGCTCGAGACGTGCACCAGACGGTCGACCTGGGCGTGGATGGCGGCATTCACGGCGGGGTGGGCGTGGCCGAGGCTCGTGGTGGCGATGCCGCAGGC
>DATBOX010000171.1:0-2088 GCA_036561685.1 Candidatus Limnocylindrales bacterium
CGGCCTCCTCGTGCCTGCCGAACCCCGCCGCCTGGCCACCCTCCCCTACCACGCCTACCACCCCCTGGGTCTGGAGCAGCGGAGGGCCGACGTCCTGCGCCGCATCGGCGTCCTCGCGGCGAGGCTGGAGGCGAGCCTCGCCGAGGGACCGGAGCAGGCCCGGGCGCGCCTCCAGGCGGTCGCCGGTATCGGGCCCTGGACGGCCGCCGAGGCGACCCGCATCGCCCTCGGCGATCCTGACGCCGTCAGCGTCGGCGACTTCCACCTGCCCAGCCTGGTCGCGTTCACGCTGGCCGGCGAGGCCCAAGCGGACGACGCGCGGATGCTCGAGCTGCTGGAGCCGTACCGTGGTCAGCGCGCCCGCGTCGTCCGCCTGCTCGAGCTGGGCGGCAGGTCCCGGGCCCGGCGCGCCCCGCGCATGGCGGCCCGCACGATCGAGCGCCTCTAGGCGGCCCGGAACCGCTCGACCGCCTGAGCCAGGCGGTCCAGGGCGGCCGGCGTCGGCGGCTGCAGGTCCACGATGACATGCTCGGCGCCCGCCGCGGCATGGGCGCGTAAGCCGGCCGCGACTTCGTCCGCCGACCCACCCAGCGCCGGCGCCGACGGTCCGGGCGGCACCGTCCCGGGCACGGCATCGGCGGCCATGAGGTCCGGGTAGCGCACCACCACGCCGATGGTCACGCCCAGCGTGGCAGGGTCGCGACCCACGGCTTCACAGGCGGCCGCGAGGTCGGCGCGGCGGCCGGCCAGCCGTTCGTCCGGCGTCCCGAACCAGGCCGTGTTCCACGCATCGGCGTGACTGGCCGCGAGGCGCAGCATGCGCGGGCCCTTGGCGGCGACGAGGATGGGGATCCGCCGCGTCGGCGGGGGGATGAGGGCGCAGTCGTCCGCCGTCTCGTAGCGGCCGTGGTGGTCCACGTGCCCATCGCGCAGCAGGCCGGTGATGATCGTGAGCGCATCCTGGAAGCGACCGATCCGCTCCTCGAAGGGGTAGCCGAAGGCCCGGAACTCGGGCTCGTGCCACCCGGTACCCAACCCCAGGATGAGGCGGCCCTCACTCACGACATCGAGGGCCGCCGCCATCTTGGCCAGCATCGCGGCGCCGCGGAAGGCGGTGCACATGACGAGCGTGCCCAGCTCCACCCGTTCGGTCGCGTCGGCGAGGGCGGCCAGGACCGTCCAGCACTCGTGGATACCCGACTGGGGCTGGTCCGGGAAGCGGAAGAGCAGGTGGTCGAAGACCCAGATGGAGTCCAGCCCGCGCGATTCGGCCTGCCGGGCCAGGTCCCGCAGTTCACGGTAGCTGGGGATGTGGCCGAGGCTCTCGTCATCGATGGGCATGACGAGCCCGACCTTCATGTTCAGACCCAGGAGAACGTCCCGTTCAGAGGGATCGACGCGCCGAGGTTGCCCGACTCGTTCTGCACCGTGACGCGGTACTGGTGGTTCTTGAGGATCGGCGAGGTCACGTTGAACTTGGGCGCCGTGTCGGGCGTGGTGGGGTACTCCTTGTGGGTGCCGGCCGTCTGGTCCTGGGCCAGCACGTCCCACTGCCAGTTGTGGCCACTCCCCGTGTCCATGTTCACGCCGAGGTTGCCGTTGCCGCGGGCCTTGAAGACGACCGTGAAGCCGTTGACCAGGTTGCCTCCGCCCGTGCCGTCGAAGCGGAAGTTGCTGAGGGTCACCTTGGGCGTCTTGACCGGCCAGGTGATGGTCAGGTCGATGGCCGGCGCACTCGTCGCCACGCCGAACGCCGTGACCGTCCACGAGCCGGTGACGCCGGAGGCGTGGCCCTTGAAGCTGATCGTGCTGCTGCCGTTCTTGCAGGTGGGCGCCTGGGTCCCGGCGCGGAGGCAGACACTGGCGGTGCTCGAGGCGGTGTCCACTTTGGCCGTGACGACGATGTCGCCGGGGCCGTTGCTGCCAAAGGCGATCGAGCGTGCCTTACCGCCCGAGGCGGCGGGCGAGTCCAGCTGGAGGCTCGAGAACTGGATCGTCGCCGCGGGGAAGGTCGGGATGGGCGTCGGGCTAGGCGACGGCGACGGCGTGGCGCTGGCGAGCTCGGTCGGCGTCTCCGTCGGAGGCTGC
>DATBOX010000172.1:0-32602 GCA_036561685.1 Candidatus Limnocylindrales bacterium
CTCCAACTTCGTGCAGGAAGGCTTCGTCGAGGCCCCCGACCCCGTTGCGCTCGCGGACTTGGCCCATCGCCACGGCGCCATGGTCATCGACGACCTGGGCAGCGGGGCGCTCCTGCCGACCGAGCGCTTCGGCCTGGCCCACGAGCCCACACCGGCCGAACGCCTGGCGGCGGGCTCGGACGTCGTCACCTTCAGCGGCGACAAGCTGGTCGGTGGACCGCAAGCCGGCCTGCTGGTGGGTCGCGCGGACCTCATCGCCCGCATCCGGCGCGATCCGTTCGTCCGCGCGATGCGGCCCGACAAGACCACCCTGGCCGCCCTCGCCGCGACCCTGGGCCTCTATCGCGCCGGACGAGCCGAGGCCGAGATCCCCGTGTGGCAGATGATCGCCCAGCGTCCCGATGACCTGCGCGCCCGGGCAGACGCCATCGCCGGCGAGCTCAGCGGAACGGGCATCGGGGTGACGGCCACGCTGGCGACCGTCGGCGGTGGGTCGCTCCCGGGCGAGACGCTCCCGTCCTGGAGCCTCGCGCTCGGCGACGGCAAGGGCCTGGAGGGCCTGCTCGCCCGCTTGCGGAGCGGGCACCCCGCGGTGATCGGCCGGATCGCCGACGGCCGGGTCGTGCTTGACCTACGGACGGTCCCGCCCCAGCGCGACGGCGACCTCGCCGCGGCGATCAGCGGGGCACTCCGCCGGGCGTGACCGCGGCGGCGGACGGGTCAGATGTGGCGGTGGAGCAGATCGGGGTCGGCTTCGTCGTCGGGCAGGTCGGGCTCCCGCGGTGGCTGCTCCCAGCCCATCTGCTCGGCCTCGTTCTTGGCCAGGTTGAGGTGGACCACCTCGTGCTCGACGTTGGCGATGTGTGAGGCGGGCACGTAGAGCACGCCGGCGAGCAGGCCACGAGAAGCGACGATGTAGTTCTGGCTGACCTCGTGCACCGTGCCCAGGCGCTGCCCGTCGTTCCCGACGATGGCCCAGCCCGTGTGCAGGTCCGTCATCCGCATGTGCTCGTCCTCCGACCGACTCGTTCGAGCCTACCTTAGCGCCGGGGTTGCCGGTATCGTCGCGCGGATGGAAGTGAAGCGATGACGGTCGTCATCGGCACGGCGGGCCACATCGACCACGGCAAGACGTCCCTCCTCCGCGCCCTCACGGGCATCGATGCCGACCGCCTGCCGGAGGAGCGCCGGCGGGGCATGACCATCGACGTCGGGTACGCCCACCTGCGCCTGCCCGATGGCTCCGAGCTGGACTTCGTCGACGTGCCGGGCCACGACCGGCTGGTCGGCAACATGCTGGTGGGCGCGGGCGAGATCGACGCGGCGCTGCTCGTCGTGGCCGCCGACGACGGCGTGCGGGCCCAGACGCTCGAGCACCTGGAACTGCTCGACGGCCTGGGGATCAGCCACGGCCTGGCCGTCGTGACCAAGACCGACCTGGTCGACGCGGACCGGGTGGCGTGGGTCACCAGCGAGGTGGTCGCCCTGCTGGCCCGATCCACCCTGGCCGGCTCTATGGTGCTGGCGGTCTCGTCCATCAGTGGTGCGGGCCTGGACGAGCTCCGGGCGGCGCTCTCGGTGCTGCGCGACGGCTTGCGGCAGGATCGCCATACCCCGGCCCGTCTGGCGATCGATCGCGTCTTCATCGTCAAGGGGCGCGGCCTCGTCGCGACCGGATCCCTGCGCGGTGGGCGCCTTGCGAGCGGCGACACGCTGCGAGTCGAACCGGGCGGCGGGTCCGTCCGCGTGCGCGAGCTGCAGGTTCACGGCGCGACGGTCGAGTCCGTGGCGGACGGCGGGCGGGTGGCCCTGAACCTGGTTGGCGCGGCCCAGGGCTCGCTCGTGCGCGGGACGACCCTGACCACCGACCCGGATGTCCGCTCGACCGACCGGCTACTGGTGCTGCTGCGGGCGCCAGCCCGGCTCGCCGTGACGGCGCCAGCCGGGCGCTGGCCCCTCGACGCGGGCTCGACCTACGGCCTGCACCTCGCCACCGAGAGCGTGGATGCTCGTGTCCAGCGCGGCCGAGGGCTCGGCGCGACCCTGCCCGACGGCCGGCAGATCGCGACCCTGCGTCTCGCAGGGCCGATCGCTGCTGCTCCCGGCGACCGTTTCGTCCTGCGTGTCCCCTCCCCCGGGCGGACCGCTGCCGGTGGCCTCGTCCTCGACGCGGCGCCGCCGGCCGGACCGTCACGGCGACGCGCGTCGGCGGGCCGCCTGGTGGCGCTGGCCGCGGCGATGGACGACGGCGCTGACGCGACGGCGGCCCGACTCGACCTGCACGGCGTGACTGTCGAAGCCGCGGGACGACCCGAGATGGCGCCGGATCTCGCGGCGGCACTCCGCGACCAGGCGGTGACCCTCCCCGGCGTGGCTGGGATGCCCCTCGCGGAAGCGCGGCGGGCGCTCGTTCGCTGGCTCCGTCGGCAGGCAACGACGGACGAGGCGACTGCTGGTGCGATCGTGGGCCGCCTGCTGGACGAGCTGACCGCGGCAGGCGCTCTGCCGCGCGCCGGCGACGCGATCTATCTGCCGGGCCACGCTCCAGCTGGGCCCGCGCCTGAACTCCTCACGGCGATGGATCGGCTGGAGCAGGCGCTTTCCATGCCCGCCCCGCCGCCGCTCGCCGAAGCCGCTCGGTTGGCGGGCTGCTCACCCGATGGCATCCGCGCCCTTGAAGCGGCCGGCCGCCTCGTCCGCGTCGAGGAGGACCTGGCATGGGCGGCCGGGACGTACCGCGACCTGGAGGCGACGGCCCTGCGGCTCGCGGCTGCCGGGCCGCTCAGCCCCGCCGCGCTGCGCGACGCCACCGGCACGAGCCGCAAGTACGTCATGGCCCTGCTGGAAGACCTGGACCGGCGCGGCGTCCTGCGCCGCACCCCGGCCGGCCACGTGCCCGGCCCACGCGCCCCGACCGGCCGAGGGTGACCGAATGCCCGGGGTGAACCCGACCGTTTCGCGGCAACGGACCTGCAGGTGCGGATGAGCCCGGCAGAACCACGCGAGCCGCATTCCAGGGCATCGCACCGCCGCTATGAACCTCGCAGGCTCAGATCCACCCCTGGGCCGCAGGTGCTTCGCGGCTACGAAACCGGGATGTTCAGGGGTACTCCGAGGTGGCCGGCGAAGGGGCGCACCGCGGCCCGCCCCGTGCGCGGCCCGCTCTAAGCGACGCGACACTAAAGGCCCATAACGGCCGAGGAAGGGCAGCATCCGGGCCCGAACGGACCGTTCTGCCGCCACGGTGGGCGCCAGGTGTCGCAAACGGCCTACAAGAGCGCCGAACTTGGCCGTAACGGGCTCTTGATGTCCACATCCCGGGCGGGGGTGCCGCCGCCGGCCACGTGCCGGGCCGGCCCGCGGCGCCCCGATCCAGCCCGCTAGAAGAGGCCCAGGACCTCGCCGGCTTCGTCCAGGTCGATGCGCTCGCCGCCGGGCGAGGACGGCAACCCGGGCATGGTCCGCATCTCGCCCACGAGCGCCGTCACGAACCCCGCGCCGGCGGCCAGGCGGACGTCGCGGACCGGCACGCGGAAGCCGGTCGGCCGGCCCTTGAGGCTCGCGTCGTGGCTGAGCGAGTACTGCGTCTTGGCCACGCAGATCGGCAGCCGTCCGAAGCCGGCCTCCTCGTAGCGCTTCAGCGCCTTGACCGCGACGGGTGCCAGATCCACCCCATCGGCACCGTAGACGCGCATGGCGATCGTCTCGATCTTCTCCGCCAGCGGCATCTCGTCGGGGTACAGGAGGTGGAAGTCGGGCGCGCCTGCGGCAGCCGCGTCCCAGACGGCCCGGGCAAGGTCCTCCGCCCCGGCGCCGCCGTCGGTGAAGTTGCGGGCCACGACCGCGTCGCGCGCACCGGCCGCCAGGGCCACCTCGCGGATGGCCGCCACCTCGGCCGGGGTGTCGGTCGGGAAGGCGTTGATGGCCACCACGACGGGCACGCCGTAGAGCCGCACGATCTCGATCTGCTTGGCCATGTTGGCCGCGCCGGACCGGACGGCCGGCACGTTCTCCGCGGTGAGCGCCGGGTCGAGCGGCTTGCCGGCCACGATGCGGCCGACCCCGCCGTGCATCTTCAGGGCCCGGACGGTGGCGACCATGACCGCCCCGTCCGGACGCAATCCCGACGCGCGGCACTTGATGTCGAAGAACTTCTCGGCGCCCATCTCGGCCCCGAACCCCGCCTCCGTACAGACGATCTCGTTGGTCGCCAGCGCGAGGCGGTCGGCGAGGACCGAGTTGTTGCCATGCGCGATGTTGGCGAACGGGCCGCAGTGGACGAAGGCCGGACCGCCCTCCAGCGTCTGGAGCAGGTTGGGCTTGATGGCATCGCGCAGCAGGACGGCCATCGAACCGGCGACCTTGAGGTCCTCCGCGGTCACGAAGCGGCCGCCCTTGGTGGTCGCCAGCACGATCCGGCCAAGGCGCGCCCGCAGGTCCTCCAGGTCCGACGCCAGGGCCAGCACGGCCATCACTTCGGAGGCGACCGTGATGACGAACTCGGTCTCGCGCGGGACGCCGTCCTCGCGGCCGCCGAGGCCGATCACGACGTGGCGCAGGGCCCGATCGCTGATGTCGAGCACCCGAGGCCAGAGGACGCCCAGCTGGTCGATCTCCAGGGCGTTGCCGTGATGGAGGTGGTTGTCGATGAAGGCGGCGGCCAGGTTGTGGGCCGCGCCGATGGCGTGGACGTCGCCGGTGAGGTGGAGGTTGAAGTCCTCCATCGGGATGATCTGGCTGTAGCCCCCGCCGGCGGCCCCGCCCTTGATGCCGAAGACCGGCCCCAGCGACGGCTGGCGGATGGTCACCGCAGCGCGGTGCCCGATGCGCTGCAGACCCTGGACCAGCCCGACGGTGGTGGTCGACTTGCCCTCGCCGAGGGGCGTCGGGGTGATGCCGGTCACGACGACGTACTTGCCCTGCGGGTTCTCGCGCTCGAGGCGGCGGATGGCCGAAAGGGCCACCTTGGCCTTGGTCGAGCCGTACAGCTCGATCTCGTCGTCGTGAAGCCCGAGCGCCCGCGCCACCTCCACGATCGGCTTGGGCTTGACGGCACGGGCGATCTCCAGGTCGGAGGGGAAACTCACGAGCCACCTCGAGTGAGCGATGGGATGGTCGGCGCCGTGGCGCCGATGTCGGCAAGTGGGGCCGCCCCGGCCTCGCGGGCGTCGGCCTGGCGGCGGGCCGCGCGCATCAGGTGGGCCAGGAGCAGCGCGTTGGTCAGCGGCCCCACGCCGCCGGGGACGGGCGTGATGGCGGAGGCCACGCGCTCGGCCGTGGCGAAGTCCACGTCACCTACCAGCCGCCCATCCACGGCGTTGATGCCGACGTCGACGACGACCACGCCACGCCGCAGCATGTCGCCGGTCACGAGGCCCGGATGGCCGGCCGCGACCACCACGATCTCCGCGCCGCGCAGGTGGCGCCGCAGGTCCCTCGTCTTGCTGTGGCACACGGTGACCGTGGCGTTCTCACGCACGAGCAGGAACGCGACCGGCATGCCCACCACGGTCGAGCGCCCGACCACGACCGCCTCGCGGCCGGCGATCTCGATGCCGTGGCCCTTGAGGATCTCCAGCGTGGCGTGGGCGGTGGCGGGCACGAACCCGTCGTAGCCCAGGCGCACGAGGCCGGCGTTGAGCGGGTGGATGCCGTCGATGTCCTTGGCGGGGTCGATGGCCTCCACCACCGGCCGCAACCGGACGGTGTCGGGCAGGGGCATCTGGACGATGATGCCGGCCACTTCCGGGTCCTCCCCCAGGCCGCGGAGCGCGTTGATCAGGCCGCGCTCGGGATCCTCGCCGTCGATCTCCACGAGGCGACCTTCCAGGCCGACCTTCTCGCAGCCACGCAGGATCTGGCGCAGGTAGACCATCGACGGCGCCTCATGGCCGCACACCACGACGGCCAGCGCGGGGGCGTGTCCGTGCGCCTCGCGGTATTCGGCCGCCTCCGCGGCGACCGTGGCCAGGACCGCCTGGGCGAGGGGGCCGCCGAGCAGGAGGCGGGCGGTCGCCTGGGCCACGGTCAGCGTGGCAGCAGCGCGGTGGGCAGGAGCGCCGCGGCCATCGCCGCCAGGTGCGCCGGCGTGCTGCCGCAGCAGCCGCCGATGAGGCGAGCGCCGGCCTCGTGCATGGCACAGGCCTGCTGGGCCATGGCGGCCGGCTCGGAGCGATAGACGGCCCGCATGTCGACCAGCTCCGGCATGCCCGCGTTGGACTTGGCGACCAGCAACGCCCCGGGCGCGGCCGCGTGCATGCGGGTCATGACCGGCACCATCTCCTCCGGCCCGTTGCCGCAGTTGCCGCCGACGGCATCCACGCCGAGGGCCATGAGAGCCGTCACGGCCTGCTCGGGCGAGACGCCCATCATCGTGTGACCGCGCGTGTCGAACGTCATCGTGGCGATGATCGGCACGTCCGCGGTCGCGCGGCGGGCACCCTGTATGGCGGCCGTGATCTCGGCCAGGTCGGACATCGTCTCGATCCACAGGACGTCGGCCCCGCCGGCCACGAGGGCCGCCGCCTGCTCGGCGAAGATGTCGACCGCCTCGTCCGGGTCGAGCGTGCCGAGCGGCGCCATGATCTCGCCCGACGGCCCCATGTCACCCGCCACGAGCGCCCGTCCGCCGGCCGCCGTGACCTCCGACCTGAGCAGCACCGCGGCGGTGCGGTTGATCTCCGCCACCCGCCCCTCGAGGTTGTGCATGCCAAGGCGAGCGCGGTTGGCCCCGAACGTATTGGTCATCACGATCCGCGAGCCGGCGTCCAGGTAGCCTCGATGGATGCGCCGCACCACGTCCGGTCGGTCGAAGTTCCAGACCTCCGGCGGGTCGCCGAACTGGAGGCCGGCCGCGAAGAGCATCGTGCCCATCGCGCCATCCGCCAGGATCGGGGCGCCCTCGTCCAGGAGCGCCTGCCAACGGTCACGCACGCCTGCCATCATACGGTCGTGGAGCTCCCGACCGCGCCGCCCGGCGGGCTGGTGCGGCGCCTGCCGGCGCTCGGCTCACCGGCCTTCCGCATCCTGCTTTTCGGCGTCTTCATCTCCAACGTCGGCTCGTGGATGCAGGTCACGGCCCAGGGCTGGCTCGTCCTGCGGCTCACCGGCTCCGCCGGGCTCCTGGGGCTCGTAGCCTTCGCGGGGAGCGCGCCCGCGCTCGTCCTGACCCTGTACGCGGGAGCGCTGGCGGACAGCATCGACCAGCGGCGCCTGCTGCTGTGGACCCAGGTGGCGCTGGGTCTCCTGGCCGCCGTGCTGGCCATCCTGGTGGCTGGCGACGTGGTCGTCTTCTGGCACGTGCTGGTCCTGGCGATCCTGGCCGGGGTCGCCAACGCCCTCGCCAGCCCCGCCTTCCAGGCCCTCGTGCCGACCCTCGTCGAACGGCACGCGTTGGCCAATGCCATCGCCCTGAACAGCGCCCAGTTCAACCTGGGGCGCATCGTGGGGCCGGCCGTCGCCGGCATCCTCATCGGCACGGTCGGCGAAGGCGTGAACTTCTGGCTCAACGCGGCGAGCTTCGGGGCCGTCATCGTGGCCCTGCTGGCCATCCGGCTGCCCAGTCAGGCGGCACTCGTGCGGGCCGAGGCCGGCCTGTGGGCGAACCTGGGCGAGGCCATGGACTACGTGCGTCAACGCCGGACGCTGGTGGCCCTCCTGCTGCTGGCGAGTGCTCCGGCCATCCTGGTCCTGCCCTACCTCGCCCTGCTCCCCCTCTTCGCCCAGCAGCTGGGCATCGGGGCCGGCGGCCTGGGCCTGCTGACCGCCTCGATCGGCGTCGGCGCGCTGGCCGGGGCCCTCGGCGTGGCCTTCCTGCGCGGCGAAGGGGCGAGCGGCCGCACCCTCGCCCTGGGCCTCACCGTGATGGCCGTCTCGGTGGCCGTCTTCGCCGTGTCACAGGCCGTGGCCCTGACCTGCGTGGCCCTGGCGGCGCTCGGCGCCGCCCAGGTGGCCTACTACACGAGCACCAACACGCTCGTGCAGCTGCTCTCACCGGCGCGACTGCGGGGCCGCATCCTCAGCTTCTACGTCCTGACGTCGATCGGCATCTCGCCGCTGGGGAGCCTGCTTGCGGGGGCCGTCGCGGAGGAGATCGGCGCGCCGCTGACCCTGGCCGCGGGCGGGGCCCTCACGCTCGTCGCCCTGGCCGTCGTGCTGGCCTGGCAACCCGACCTGTGGCACCTCCGAGTCGCGGGCATGAGTACGAGCGACGGCGCCCTCCAGCCACGCGAGGACGCCGCCGCCTCATCGGCCGGCTAGGGGTCGCCGGGGTCCGGGACGATCGAGGCATCGATCGTCTTCCAGGCCTCCCACACCGCCGGAAGGTACGCGAACGGCATCGTGAAGTCGCCGCCATGACCCCACCGTCGACCCCATGAGTTGCGGATCAGGAAGCCGCTCGCCTCGTCCCACCCGTGGAGCAGCACGGCGTGCCCCCCGACCGGCTCTCCCGACGGCGCCGGCAGGGTCCCGTCGGGGGCGGGGCTGAACCACGGGTCGTACCAGGCCATGGCCAGGACGAGCGGCCCGAACTGCATGAGGGCCGCCTGGAGCGCGGCGATCTCCACCGGGCAGCGGTAGTAGGCCTTGATCTCGTAGCGCTTCGGATCGGGGCCGCCGCCGGCGAGCGCGTTGACGCCCTCCCGTCGCAGCACGCGGAGCGCGACTCGCGGTTGGGTGCCTTCCTCGTTGGGGAACCCGTCCACCGCCTTGCAGCGCTTGTACAGCCCGTCAGCGTCGAACGTGATCCAGCCCGGCGGTTCGGTCGGGTCGTGGGCCTCCTCGTAGCTCTTCATGGCCGCGCAGGCGTAGGCGACGCATTCGGGGGTCGCGCCCTGGTCCATCACCGGCGGGAGCGGCTGGGTGTCGAACCGCGCCGGCGGCGGTGCGGCCGACGGCCGCAGCAGTCGATCCAGGCGGAGATCCCGGTCATCCGGCCCGGACGGGATCGCCCCCAAGCCATAGGTCGTGCCCATCGTGCAGTGCCCTCCATCGGTGGATCGGCCGCGCCACCGCTTCCGCGGCGGTCACGTCCAAGATACAATAGCACTTGACTCATCGTCAACTCCACGTCTTGCAAATCAAGCGCGCTCACGCCGGGGTCTTGTGTCACTTGACCCAGGCTGGTATCATCGTCTGATCGGTCCGTCGGCAAGCCGCCGGGGAGCTAGCCGTGTCGGCATCTCGAACCATCGTCATCGGCGCCATGTGCCTGCTGGGAGGGCTGGACACGATCGCGCAACCCGCCCGCCTCCAGGCCGATCCGCCGCCGCTCGTCGCGTCGGCCCAACCTGTGGACGTCTCCGCGACCAGCGCCGGCCTGACGGTCGCGGCGGCTGCCGGCCGCCGGTTCGCCGCCATGGGACCAGGTGGGTCCTCGACGGCCCTCGAGGTGTGGACCGATGCGGCCGGCGTGCTCGTGGTGCCCCGTGGGACGACATTCGACCGGCAGGCCTGGACCGATGGCCGCGGCCGCATGGGGCTGGTGCTGGTGCCGCGCACGCCACGGATCGCGTCGGCTGCGTCCGTCTCGGCCGCCCGACCCGTGCCCCGCGTCCGTGCCGCGACCGGGCCGGCCTGGCGCTGGATGGCCCAGGCCTGCTTCAGCCGCTCGAGCGACGTGTGGTCCTGGCTGGACCACTGCTACCAGCTCTACAGCGCCATCGGCGGCGACGGCTCCGACTACTGGGAGTTGCTGCGCTACGGGACGGCGGGCGCCAACGTGCCGTGGACGCTGCACGCGGCGACGATCGGCTCGTACGCCACCGCGGCGAGCGCGCCACAGGACTGGGCGCAATGGAGTCCGCTCGGCGACCAGACCGGTCCGTGCACGGCCATCACTGTGCAGATCTCGAGCCCCGTCGCGGGGATCTCATGGCCGGTCAACCGCTGCGACACGTGGACGATCGCCAAGGGCCGCGCCGGCGGGACGTTCGCGCTGACCTGGAGCGGCCCCGCGACCCGCGGCGAGCGGGGCGTGGCCTATGTCATGGCCGTGCGCGTGCCCCACGGCGCCTTCGCCCAGTGGGCCCTGCCGGGGGGTTCGAGTGGCTCGCCGTTCTGACGCCGACCTGCTCACCCTGGACGATGACGCGCTGGTCGCTGAGCTCGCCGCGGCGCTGGCCGCCGAGGCTCGTGCAGCCGGGGCGAGCATCCCCGATCCGGGCACGCTGCTCGACGATGCCCGTCGGCTGATCGCCCACTGGGACACCGAGCTGTTTGGGGCGTGCTGCACGGACGACCCAGCCTACGAGGACCTGCGCGGCGAGATCGGCGACATCGCCCGGGTCGCCGACGCGCTCCTCGTGGACGCCCTGACCGGAGCCCTCGCGACCGCGTCGAACCTGCCGCGCTCAGTCGCGCGGCTCATCGCGGCGTTCGCCGTGAAGCACGGCTTCGAGGTCGGCCGAGGCCTCGCCTGCGACGTCTGGGCCCGGGTCGTCGCGCCCGTCAGCCCGTGACGGCGCCTCCGGACCGGCGAGTGCCGGCGCGGTACAGGGAGGTGGAGGCGCGCACCACGAGCGTCGCCGCGAGGGTGGTCTGGAACGCCACCGCATCGCCGTGGATGGTGTCGAGTAGCACCTGGCCGGCCGTCGCGCCGAGTTCGAAGGCGGGCAGGTGGATGGTGGTCAGCGGCGGGTCGATGAAGGCCGCCAGCGGTACGTCGTCGAAGCCCACGACCGAAACGTCGCCGGGTACGTCGAGGCCCGCCTGCCGCAGCGCCGCGATGGCGCCCACGGCGACCGTGTCGCTGGCCAGGAAGGCCGCGCTGAACGGCCGGCCGCGGGCCAGCAGCTGGGCCATCGCCCGGTGGCCGCTCGCGGCATCGAAGTCACCTTCGGCGAGGAGTGTCGGATCGACGGTCAGGCCGGCCTCGCGCAGCGCAGCGCGGTAGCCCTCGACGCGGTCGGCCGCCGCGGTGTAGGCCAGCGGCGCATTGGTGATGCAGGCCACCTGGCGGTGACCCAGGCTGATGAGGTGCTCCACGGCATCCCGGGCACCGGCGCGGTTGTCCACGTCCACGCTCGGCACGACCGCCTCCGAGAGGGTGCCCTGCAGCACGATCGGCAGCATCGCGCTGGCCGGGTCACGCAGCACGACGTCATCCGCGCGTGGACCCGAGATGATCAGGCCGTCCACCTGCCGCGACTCGAGCAGGTCGGTGTAACCGTCCGGGCCGGGCGCCATCGTCTCCACCAGGACCCGGAAGCCCGAGCCGCGGGCCACGGTCGCCAGGCCGCGCAGCGTCTCCGCCAGGAGGGCGTCCACGGCCACCTGCTCCGGCGCCTGGTGCAGCACCAGCCCGAGCGTCCGGCTCGCGCCGCCGGCCAGCTGTCGCGCCGGCTCATGGGGGTGGTAGCCCAGCTCGATCGCCGCCGCCCGGACGCGCCGCCGGGTGACCTCGCTGATCAGCACGTCGTGCCGCTCGTTGAGCACGAAGGAGACGGTCGTCCGCGACACGCCCGCCAGGCGCGCCACATCCTTGCTCGTCGCGCGGTCCTGCCTCACCTGCCCTCGCCGCCTCCTTGCCGCGGGGTTTGCCCCCTTGACCAGCGGCCTCGGGGGTCCGAAACTAACGCGCGTTAGTAACGCGGGTTAGCGAACCATAGGCCGGCCCCCGCGTCAAGGTCCTCGCCCAAGGAGGCTCAGTCGATGCTCCAGGCCGTCGCCGTGCCGCCGCTCTCCGTGGACGCGTATGCGCCCTTCATCGGCGAGGCCGCCGTGGCCGAATTGCGCCGCTTCGCCGCGCCCCTCGCCGGCGCCCGCGTCCTCCACCTCAACGCCACCAGCTTCGGCGGCGGGGTGGCCGAGCTGCTGCCCACCATGACGGCCCTCATGCGCGACCTGGGGCTCGACGCCGAGTGGCGCGTCATCCCAGGCGACGAGGCCTTCTTCGACGTCACCAAGTCCATCCACAACGGGCTGCAGGGCATGAGCGTCGGCCTCGACGCGGCCCGGCGCGCCACGTACGCCGCGGCCCAGGAGCGCATCGCCAAGGCCTTCGAGGGCACCTACGACTTCGTGCTGGTGCACGATCCCCAGCCGGCCGGCCTGCGCCGCCTGCTGCCCGAGGCCCCGGGCCACTGGATCTGGCGCTGCCACATCGACCTGACCGCGGCCGATCCCGAGACGTGGGCCTTCCTGCGGCCGGAGGTGGAGGCCTACGACGCCGCCATCTTCACCCTGCCCGAGTACGTCCAGCCCGACCTGGACCTCAAGCGGCTGGCCTACATCCCGCCGTCCATCGACCCCCTCTCGCCCAAGAACCGCATCGGCGATCCTGCCAGCTCCGGCCCGATCGTGGCCCGTTTCGGGGTGGACCCGCGGCGCCCGCTGCTGCTCCAGGTCTCGCGCTTCGACCCGTGGAAGGACCCGCTCGGCGTGATCGACGTCTACCGCCGCGTCAAGGCCACTGTGCCGGGCCTGCAGCTGTCGCTGGTGGGCTCGATGGCGACCGATGATCCCGAGGGCTGGCGCATCTACCAGCAAGTGCTGCGCTACGCCGGCGTCGACCCCGACCTGACCATCCTGAGCAACCTCGACGGGGTGGGGGCGGTCGAGGTCAACGCCTTCCAGCAGGCCAGCACGGTCGTGCTGCAGAAGTCGCTGCGCGAGGGCTTCGGGCTGACCGTCAGCGAAGCGCTCTGGAAGGGCAAGCCGGTCGTGGCCGGGCGCGTCGGCGGCATCCCCATGCAGCTCGGCGACACGGGTGGCCGCCTGGTCGACACCATCGACGGAGCGGTGGACGCCTGCGCCGAGCTCCTTGGCGACGCCGGCCTGCGACAGCAGCTCGGCGAGGGCGGCCGCGAACGGGTGCGGCAGCACTTCCTGTCGACGCGCGAGGTACGGGATCACCTGTCGCTGTTGCGGGCCCTCCAGGAGGACGACGCGAGCCTGCTGCCCAAAGGGATCGAGGGTTAGGCGCGACGAGGGGCCGGACCTCGTACGATCGCGTCCCGTGACCGCCCGCATCTCCCTTGCCCTCATCCTGCACAACCACCAGCCCGTCGGGAACTTCGGCTGGGTCATCGCCCGCAACCATGAGATGGCCTACGAACCCCTGATCGCCGCGCTGGAGCGCCATCCGCAGGTCCGCCTCGCGCTCCATTACAGCGGGCCGCTGCTGGAGTGGTACGCCGCGGAGGAGCCCGACTTCCTGGCCCGCCTGGGCCGGCTCGTGGCGCGCGACCAGGTGGAGCTGCTGGGTGGCGGCTATTTCGAGCCGGTCCTGGCGGCCCTGCCGGTGGCCGATCGCTTGGCCCAGCTGCGGCGGCTGAGCGATGCGCTGCTGGACCTGTTCGGGCGCCGGCCGACCGGGGCCTGGCTGGCGGAGCGCGTGTGGGAGCCCGACGTGCCATCAGCCCTCGCCGACGCCGGCTACCGCTGGACGGTCCTTGACGACACCCACCTGCGCGAGGCGACCGTGCCCGAGGAGCGGCTCTGGGGCGTCTACAGCACGGACGACCAGTCGCGGCGCATCGACCTGTTCGCGACCGGCAAGGGCCTCCGCTACCGCATCCCGTTCGGCGAGGTGGACGAGGTGCTGGGCTACCTGCGCGAGCACGCCACGGACGACGGCTCGCGGCTGGGGACGATGGGCGACGACGGCGAGAAGTTCGGCGCCTGGCCCACCACCTGGGCCCACTGCTGGGGCGAGGGCCGCTGGATCGAGCGGTTCTTCGAGGGCCTCGAGGCCGAGGCGGCCTGGCTCCACACCACCACCCCGTCGAACTGGCTCGCCGAGCACGCCCCGCTGGCCCGGGTGTACGTGCCCGGCGGCTCGTACGCCGAGATGGGTGAATGGGCCCTCGAGCCGGACGAAGCCGAGGCGTACCGCGACACCCTGCGCGCCGACCTGGCCGAAGGACGGCCGGAGCCGCGCTGGATGCACGGGGCCTCCTGGCGCAACTTCCAGCACCGCTACCGCGAGGTCAACGACCTCCACAAGCAGATGCTGCGGACGTCGGCCAAGGTGGCGGCGCTCGCGCCGGGACCCATCCGCGATCGCGCCGTGGACCAGCTGCAGCGCGGCCAGGGCAACGATCCCTACTGGCACGGCCTGTTCGGCGGCATGTACCTGAGCCACCTGCGCACCGCTGCGCTGGGCCACCTCATCGCCGCCGAGGACCTGGCCGACGCCGAGGCCCGCCGCCTGGGCCGCTCGACCGACGGCGCCGCCGTGCGCGACCTGGACCTCGACGGCCGGCCGGAGGTCCTGCTCGCGACGCCGGGCCAGGTCGTGAGCCTCAAGCCGGATGAAGGGGCGGGTATCGGCGCGTGGGACGTCCGGGCGGTCCACCATCCCCTCACGGCCGTGCTCCGCCGCCGCCCCGAGGCGTACCACCGGCACCTCGGCGACATCCAGGAACTGCCGCCCGGCGAAGAGCCGACCGGCGTGGTCTCGCCCCACGAGCGACTGGTGGCGCGCCAGGCCGGCCTTGGACGGGCCCTGATCTACGACGCGTACGAGCGTCGCTCGGCGCTGGTGCGACTGGTCCGGCCGGGCGTCACGGCCCACCTCGTGGCGAGCGGCGCGTACGACGGCCCGGACGATTTCGTGGCCGGTGCGTTCGACCTCACGCGCCTGGTTCGAGGAGGCGCCGAGGTGGTCCGCCGCGGCCTGTTCGAGGGCCGCCGCGGAGCACAGGCCGTGGAGGTCACCAAGGTCGTGACCGTGGACCGTCGGCGGCGCCGTCCCGGCCTCGTCGTGACGGTCACGGTGCGCCCGCTCAAGGGTCGCCTGGACGCCACGCTCTGTCTGGAGTGGGCCCTCAACCTCTCCGGCGGTGGGGCCAACCCGGCCGCCTTCTACGAACCCGCGCCGGGCGCGCGCGTTCGTTTCGACGGCGCGGGCGGACTGCCGGCAACGGAGCGCCTGCGCTTCGGCAACCGCGACGTCGGCCTGATCGTGACGGCGCTGGCTGAACCCGCGGCGAGCGTCGCCTGGGCCTCGATCGATACCGTCTCGCTGTCCGAGGCGGGAGCCGAGCGCATGCACCAGGGCAGCTGCCTGGTGTTCACCTGGCCGCTGCGCCTGGCGGCGGGCACCTCGCGCACGGTGCGGCTGGCGATGGAAGCGGTCACCGATCGCGACACGGCCGCCATCTGACGCCAGGGGCGCGGTGTACGATGCCGGGAGCCGAGACCGGCTGTGCGTACGGGGCTCGTCCAGGCGCCGCTTGCGGCGACCAGATGCAAGAGCCCGCGCCGACAGGCTTGGCGAAGTGTGAGGCTGCGCCATGGCCCCCGTGACCTTCGATCACGTCACCAAGAAGTTCGGCGGCGTGACCGCCGTCGACGACGTGGACCTGGCGATCTCCGACGGCGAGTTCATGGTCCTGGTGGGTCCGTCCGGCTGCGGCAAGACGACCTGCCTGCGCATGGTCGCCGGGCTCGAGGAGATCACCTCGGGGACGCTGATGATCGCTGACCGCGTGGTCAACGACGTCGCGCCGAAGGACCGTGACATCGCCATGGTCTTCCAGAGCTACGCCCTCTACCCCCACATGACGGTCTACGACAACCTGGCCTTCGGCCTGAAGCTGCGCCGCGTCCTCAAGGCGGACATCGACCGGCGCGTGAAGGAGGCGGCGGAGATCCTGGAGCTCGGGCCGCTGCTCGCGCGCAAGCCGCGTGAACTGTCCGGCGGCCAGCGCCAGCGCGTCGCGCTGGGCCGGGCCATCGTGCGCGAGCCGGCCGTGTTCCTGATGGACGAGCCCCTCTCCAACCTCGATGCCAAGCTGCGCGTCCAGACGCGCGCCCAGATCGCCCGCCTGCACCAGCGCCTTGGCACGACGTTCGTCTATGTCACGCACGACCAGGTCGAGGCCATGACGATGGGCCAGCGGATCGCCGTGATGAGCGCCGCCAAGCTGCAGCAGGTGGGCAGCCCGCAGGAGCTCTACGACCATCCGGCGAACCGGTTCGTGGCCGGCTTCATCGGCAGCCCGGCGATGAACTTCATCGATGCCACGGTGCGCGGCTCCGGCGGCCTGGCCACGCTCATCTCCGACGGGGTGGACATGGCGGTGCCCGGGACCTACCCGCTGAGGGACGCGCAGTCGGTCGTCATCGGGATGCGTCCGGAGCATCTCGAGCTGGTGGAGCCGACCGGCCTCCACGGCGCGATCCACGGATCGGCCGACGTGGTCGAATACCTCGGCAACGAGGAGCTCATCCATGTCACGAGCGGCGGCCACGACCTGATCGCGCTGGTCGACAGCTCCTACCACGTCAAGGCCGGCGACGCCATCACGCTGTACGCGCCGCTCGAGAAGGTCCACTTCTTCGACACCGAAGTGGGCCTGGCCCTCGTGCCGCAGCAGGCCGCGATGGCCGCCGCCTAGGGGCCTCGGTCGGGCTCGCCGCCCACCAGGTCCTCCACTCGCCACACGCCGGTCGCCGCCTCGGCGGCGGCCAGGTCGGCCGCTGAGCCGGCCGGGATCTGCCGTGCCGCCAGCGCGGCCAGGGCAGCGTCCGTGCCGACGTCTGCCCCCGCCCGCTCGGAGAGCAGCCAGCGGACCTCGAGCAGGTCGCAGTAGGCCTGGATCGGGTCGATGGCCTGGCCGAGCGTCGCCCGCAGGCGGGCCACGGCCGGCTCAAGGCAGTGGTCCAGCCACCAGCGGCCGAGTCCTTCGGGCGTTGACGGGGCCCCCGCCGCGCCCGCCGACGCGTTGAGGTCGTTGAGCAGGATGGCGGCCTGACCCTCGCCCACCTGGAGACCGGTGAGGTCGAACAGGCGCGAGGCGTGGTACCGCCGGTCGGCGACCGCGACCTTGAGATGCAGCGCGTCGCCCGTCGGCCCTGGCTCGAAGGTCACCTCGTCCACCACGAAGCCCAGGTCGTTGAGCCGCCTCAGGCGAGCTTCCACCGAGTAACGATCGTCGGGCGCGACTCGCTCCTCGCGGTGGAGTTCGTCCCACAGGTTCGCGTACCGGTTGGCGACACTCTCGGCCACGGCGATGTCCTCGGCCACCGCCTCGAGGCCACGGCCGTCGATGGCGGCCACGTCGGCCAGGTCGCCGGCCACGTTCTCCACCATCAGCTCCAGGTCGAAAGCGCGCTGGCCGTCCGAGAGCTGGTCGTGGATCTCGGCCGTCTCGGCGTCCACCAGGTAGGCCTGGAGCGTCTGCCCGTCGCGCACGAGGAGCGTGTTGGCGAGCGAGCAGTCGCCCCAGTAGACGCCGCGCCGGTGCAGCTCGACGAGGAGGCCGGCCATCGCATCGAGGAGCCGCTCCCGCTGCGCCACCGTGCCCTCGCGCAGCCGGACGAAGAGACGGCGGTACTGGAACGAACGGACCAGGAAGCGTGTGACCAGGATCGCCGCGTCGTCGGCCGGGCGCTCGCCGAGCCCGACCGCCCGAACGGCCGGCAGCTGGCGGTGCTCCAGGATCCGCAGGGCCTCGTACTCGCGGCGCGCCGGCCACATGGCCAGCTCCTTGACCGCCAGCACCTCGCCATCCACGACGCAGAAACGGACGAGGTGGCGGCTCGTCCCCACGGGCAACTCGACGAATCGCGCGTCCGCTTCGCCCCACGTCGCGAGCGGCCGGGCCCACGGCAGCGTCAGGAGCTGGGGGCCGGGCCGGACCAGCCGCAGCGCGATGGCCGCCGGCGCTGCCATGAGGTCAGTCGCGATCGACGACGAGGCTCAGCAGTCGGCCGACGATGCTCAGCACGATGGATCCCACGACGGCCGACACGATCGTCTGGGCGGTGAAGGTCGGCGGGAAGTCGCCCACCGTGAACTTGATGCCGATCGCGCCGGCGATGACGGCGGCCAGCACGAAGAGCACGGCGTTCACGATGAAGCCGAAGAGGCCGACCGTGATGAGGTTCACCGGCAGCGACAGGAGCTTGGCGATGGGCTTCAGGAACGTGTTGATGGCGGCGAAGATGACGGCCACGATCAGCAGCGTCAGGATGTCGTTCGGCGTGTTCAGCTTGTTGGGCCACTCGAGGCCGGGCACGACCTGGATGGTCACGAAGAGCGCCACGGCGTTGACCACCAGGGCGACGATGGCACGACCGATCACTGCTCACCTCCTGGGCGGATGATACCGGCCGGGCACCTCGAACCCGGCCGCCGCGCGCACCCGTTAGAGTGACGACATGGCGCGGCGCATCTTCCGCTTCCCGGTCTCCGACGGTCTGGTGCCCGGGGTCATCGGCGCACCGGGCCAGCGCACCTTCTTCCTGCAGGCCTGGCACGGCGGCGTGCCGGTCACCGTCGCGCTGGAGAAGCTCCAGGTGGCGGTGCTCGCGGACCGCCTGCTGGCGCTGGTGGCCGAGATGCGCCGGCGGGGCCTCCCCGTCGACCCACTCGTGGCGGCGCCTCCCGCCTTCCAGACCCCCGACAGTGCGCCGGCCTTCCGGGTGGGCACCCTCAGCCTGGCCTGGGACGGCCGGCAACCCGAAGTGACGATCGAGGCCCTCGCCCTTGGCGAGGACGAGGAGCCGGACCCCGAGGCCGACCCCGACGCCGACCCCCCCGAATGGGCCGACGACGACCCGACCGGCCCCGACCTCCTGGCCGTCAGCCTCGATGCGGCCCGCGCCGAGGCGTTCGCCAGGCAGGCGCAGGTCCTGGTGGCGGCGGGGCGTCCGGCGTGCCCCATGTGCGGCCAGCCCCTGGATCCGCAAGGGCACCTGTGTCCGCGTCGCAACGGCCACGCGCCGCTCCTGAACTGAGCGGCCTCGCGGAGGGCCGAGAGGCCCCCGGCGCGATCGTGGGCCGCCTCCTGGCCGGCGAGCTGACCCTGGAGGGCCGGCTGGTGAACGCCTCCAACGCCAGTTTCTACGGACACGTCGGCGGCCCGGGGGCGGACGAAGCGCCGCTGGCGTGTGTCTACAAGCCGGTCCGCGGCGAACGGCCGCTGGACGACTTCCCCGATGGCACGCTGGCTGCCCGCGAGGTCGCCGCCTTCGAGCTTTCGGAGGCGATCGGATGGGCCATCGTGCCTCCCACCGTGCTGCGGGACGGACCCTTCGGGCCGGGCATGGTCCAGGCCTGGCTGGAACCCGATCCCGAGATCGACCCCGTGGACCTCATCCGAGGGAGTGCCGCCGCGCTGCGACGGATGGCCCTCTTCGATGCGGTGGCCAACAACGCCGACCGCAAGGTGGGCCACCTCCTGCCCATGACGGGTGGCCACGTGTACGGCGTCGACCACGGCATCTGCTTCGCCGTCGAACCCAAGCTGCGGACGGTGCTCTGGAACTGGCGTGGCGAACGGTTCCACGCCGAGGAGCGGCGCGTGCTGGCCGACCTGGAGCCGGCCCTCGACGGCGCGGTGGGCGGGCGCCTGGGCGAGCTGCTCGCGCCGGAGGAGGTGGCCGCCACACGCGCGCGGGTCGGCCGGCTGCGGCGAGCGGGCCGCTTCCCCCAGCCGGATCCCTACCGGCCGGCCGTGCCCTGGCCGCCGTACTAGCCCTGGCTCGGGGAATCATCGAGGCCCCGACGGACTACCGGTGGGGGGGAGCCGGGTCGTCGTCGAGGCCTCTCTTCCAGTTTTAACGCATCCGGGGGCGCCACGCAACCTCAAGCGCGGTCCAGCCACGCCTCCACGTCGGTCATCACCTGCTCGGCCTGCACGTCGTTGTGCGGCTCGTGGTACCCCCCGGCGTACTCGATGAGGGTCACGTCGGTCGCTCCGCCGGCCCGCGCGGCGGCGGCGAAGTCGCGGCTGCCCTGGACGGCGATGATGCGGTCCGCCGCGCCGTGCAGGAGGAGCAGGGGCAGCCGCCAATCGCCCGCGTGCTCACGGGTCCAGCGCAGCGCCGCGAGCGACTCCGTCGCCGCGCGCGCCGTGGTGCGGCCGTGCACCAGCGGGTCGTGGTCATAGCGGTCGGCCGTCTCCGGCCGGCGTGACAGGGCCGCGTGCTCCAGCGGCAGGTGGACCCCGAAGGTCGGCCAGACCGGCGAGATGGCCCGGCCCACACCCTCCAGGATGGGGTGCCGCACCCCCGACGGCACGAGGGCGGGGGCGCTGGCGATCACCCCCGCGATCCGCGGCTGGAGGCGCAGGCCGTACTCCAGGACGATCGCCCCGCCGAGGCTGTGGCCGTAGACGAACGTGCGGTGCGCGGCCCCGTCGCCCGCTCGGACGTGCTCCACGAACGCGGCCAGGTCGTCGCGGTATTCCTGCCACCGGCCGATGTGGCCGCGGCGGCCGGTCGACAGGCCGTGACCGCGGAGATCCAGGGCGTGGACGGCGTAGCCGTGGCCGGTGAGGTGGGCCGCGACGTGGCCGTACCGGCCGCTGTACTCGCCGAAGCCGTGCACCAGCACCACCTGCCCAAGGGCCGGGCCAGGGCCGTCGGGGCGCCACGAGACCGTCGCCAGGCGGGTCCCGCCCGGGCGATCCAGCGTGCCGCGTTCCGACTGCACCCGGTCAGCGTAGCGGGCCGCGTGCGAGGATGCGCCCGGGCCGGCGGTGCTGTAACCACGGCCCCGCCGCGCGGGTAGTTGGAGACATGAAGGCGACGATGGACACCGAGGAGGCCCTGCCGGCCGATCCGCTCGCCGTCCGGCTGGCGCGCGACCTCGACGGCACGTTCGAGGCGGTGGTGGTCTCCCATGCCGACCTGGTGTACGGCCTCGCCCTGCGCTCGACGCGCGACCCGGCGGCGGCGGAGGACCTGGCCCAGGATGCCTTCGTCCGCGCGTATCGCGCCCTGGCCGGGTATCCGCCCGAGCGTGTCCGCGGGCTGCACCTGCGGCCCTGGCTGACACGGCTGACCATCAACCTCGCCCATAACCGGGCCCGCGACCGGCTCGCCCGACCGGCCCAGGCGCCGCTCGACGATGCGCACCTGGACGTCGCCGACGAGGCCGCTCGCCCGGAAGAGGCGGTCCTGAGGCGCGAGTCGGCGGCCGCGTGGCGCGCCCGCCTGGCGGCCCTGCCGCGCCACTACGGGCTGGCCGTCGAGCTGCGCCACGTGCACGGCCTGAGCTACGCGGAGATGGCCGAGGCCCTCCAGCGACCCATCAACACCGTCAAGGTCCATGTCCATCGCGGCGTCGCCCTGCTGCGTGCCGCGTACGAGAAGGAGATCCAGCCGTGAACCCGTTGCCCAGCCCTGATCTGATGCGGACGGCCGCCCCGTCCGACCTTGCCCCGACCGTCCTCTTCCGCGTCGGCCTCGCCGACGAGTACCTCACCGTGGAGTCACCGGTCGGGCCGGTCTTCGTGGCCCGCAACGGCCGCGGCGTGTCGGCCACCGCACCGGCCTTCCGGGCGGACGCGTCCGACGCGTTCGAGGCGGCCTTCGCGACGCGGTTCGGGCGACCCATCCGGCCGGCCCGCCGGGTCGACCGCAGCGAGGTGGAGGCGCTTGTGGCCGCCCTGCGCGAGGGTCGCGGACGGGGCGTCCGGTTCGACCTGCGCGCCACCACGGCGTTCGGGCGGGAGGTTCTTGACGCCGCCCGGCGCATCCCCCGCGGCGAGATCCGCCCCTATGGCTGGATCGCCCGCGAGATCGGCCACCCTGCGGCCGTGCGGGCCGTCGGGTCGGCGCTGGGGCGCAACCCCGTGCCACTCCTCATCCCCTGCCACCGCGTGGTGCGCAGTGACGGTCACATCGGCGACTACGCCTGGGGCAGCGCCGTCAAGCGCGCCGTGCTGGCCACCGAAGGGGTCGCGCCGGACGAGGTCGAGCGGGAGGCCAGGGCCGGGCTCCACTACCTGGGCAGCGACACCACGCACATCGTGTGCTGGCCTACCTGCCACCACGCGCGGCGGATCCAGGCACGCCATCGCGTGCCGTTCACCACGGTCGGCGAGGCGGTGGCGGCCGGCTATCGGCCCTGCCGCGACTGCCGGCCCTGACGGAGGGTCAGGCCGCCCCGGGCCTGATGGCCGCCGCGAGCGAGACGTAGGACTCGTCGAGGAGCCGGGCCACCTCCGGCCAGTAGGCCCGCCCCGGGCCGCGCGGCCCGTCCGGATCGGCGGTCGCGCCGCGGTCGCGGACCTCGGCCGCCAGGCCGCGCAGGCGCCCCGCCTCCGCCACGCGCTCGACGGGCAATTCGTAGAGCGCCGAGTACAGGCGTGCGATGGCCTCCCCTGCCGCCTCGCCCGCGGCAAGGCCGATCTCGCGCCGCACGACCCACCAGCGCAGCTCGCGGCGAGCCACCTCCTCCACGTCCACCGTGGGCGGCACGCCGAGCGTCCGGTAGCCACGGACGATGTCGGGCAGGAACCGGTCGTAGTCGCCGCTCGAGCGGGCGAACCCGACCGCTCCCTTCGTCAGCCAGATGGCCGCCAGCACCGCGCGCGGCCACGACACGTTGGCCTGCTCATGCTCGGCCTGGATGAGCAGCCCGAACAGCCGCAGCGCCTGCCGCCGGTAGTAGGCCTTCCACATGCGCAGCTCCAGCCGGGCCAGGCTGGCCGGGTCGAACTGCCGGCCCCAGGTCTCATCAGCCATCGGCGTGGACTTCGCCGGCGCGGTAGGCATGGACCTCGATCCGTTCGACCGTGATCAGGCCGTCGCCCACCATCGCGTCGAGCTCCGGCAGCAGAGCTCGCATCCGCTCCTCCTCGTCAACGACCTCGATGAGCACGGGCAGGTCCTCCGACAGCCGCAGGATCCGCGTCGTATGCAGATGGGCGTGGGCCCCGAACCCTTCGATGCCCCGCAGCACGGTGGCTCCGGCCGCGCCCGCCGCGCGCAGGCGTTCGACGATGGCGTGGTACAGCGGCTGACCATGCCATTGATCCGATTCGCCGATGTAGATGCGCACGAGCAGCGCCTGACCTTCGATACGCATCAGATGGCCCTTCCGATGACCAGGCCCGCAAAGACGGCGGCCAGGCCCAGCCCGACCGACCCGGCGAGGTTCGCCACGGCCAGACCATAGCTCCCCGCCTCGACCAGGCGCCAGCTTTCCAGCATCAACGTCGAGAACGTCGTGTACGCGCCGATGAAGCCGATGAGCACCGGCCCGCGCAGCTCGGCCGGCAGGGCCGCCCGGTCGACGATCACCGTGGTCAGGACGCCGAGCAGGAACGCCCCGCTCAGGTTGACCACCAGGGTGCCCCACGGGAACGCACTCGTCTGCGTCAGATCGGCCACTGCGCCGTCGATGACGTACCGGGCGATCGCCCCGGCGAACCCCCCGACGCCCACCCACACGAGATCCATGGCCGCGACTCCCGCTACGACTGTCGTTGGCAGGAGCCATCAGCCCGTGAGGGGCGGTTCAGGCGCGGATGCGCCTCGGCGGACACCATCGCCGGTCGCGTCATGGTACCGGGTGGCTCAGGTCGGCCGGTCGGCCCCCGGCTGGCGTTCCTCGAGCCCCCAGTGGATGCCCCAGCGATCCAGGACGTCGAGGTACGGCTTGGGTTCGAAGGCCTCCGGGCCAAGGACCCCGACGCCGGACCATGCCCCGCTCGCCAGCAGCTCCATGCCGACGACCGGGTTGAAGCCGGTCTGCCAGCCGACGGCCTGGAGCTTGAAGTCGCGCCAGGTCTCCTCGGCGACGGTCTTCTGGTAGAGGTAGACCTCGCGGCGTTTACCGTCCTTCCGGCCGATGACCCACGTGCCGACGATGGCGCGACCCTTCATCCGATCGCCGACGTGGGCCGGGTCGGGGGTCAGGGCCGCCACCACGTCCCGCGGGGCCACCTGCACGCCCTTGACCGTGATCGGCTTCGTGCCGTCCAGGCCGAGCTTATGGAGCGTACGAAGCACGTCGATGAACTCGCTGCCGAGGGCGTACTTGAAGGTCACCTTGCGGCAGTCCACGGCGCGCGGCACGAGGACCACCTCCTCGTGCTCCACGTTGACGCACTCGACCGGCCCGATGCCCTCCGGGAAGACGAACGACTCGGGCGCCGAGAACGGCTCGGTCGTGTGGAAGCCGCCCTCCCGCTCCCAGATGAGCGGCGGGTTGAGGCACTCCTCGATGGTCGTCCAGATGGAGAAGACCGGCGCGAAGGCGTAGCCCTCGATGGACAGGTCGCCGCCGTCGCGCACGTGGACCTCGTCGACCTCGTCGAAGAGATGCTGGGCGGCGTAGCGGGCGAAGACGTCGCTGAGGCCGGGGTCCATGCCCAGGCCAAGCACGGCGAGGCGGCCGGCGGCCTTCCACTGGTCGTGCTTGGCGAACTGGTAGTCGCCGAGCAGCACACCCGGCGTGTGGAACGGGTCGCGCGCATCCGGCACGGACAGGCTGACGGCCATGTCCATGTAGCCCACGCCGGCCTCGAACGCGCCGTCGAAGAGGTTCGGCACGAAGCGCGGATCAGCCGCGTTCATGACCAGGTCGACGCTGTGGCGGCGGGCCAGCTGGACCACCGAGGCGATGTCGCCGGCGTCCACGAACTCCGCCGGGAAGGTCTGGGCGGCTCCATCGCCGAGCATCGCCTGGACCTCGCGGGCCCGCTCGACGTTGTAGTCGGCCAGCACCATCGACTCCAGCCAGGGCTTGCCGCGGGCGATCTTCGCGATCGCCTCACCGACCGTGCCGGCACCCACGAGAAGCACTTTGAGACGCGCCACACACCCTCCGAATCCGAATCCAGACCGTGAACTGGGCACGGATATCGTACCGGGAGGCGCGATCGGCGGTAGTGGACGCGGCGGGGCGCGCTCGAAGCTACGGCCGGACCTGGGCCGCCAGTGAGGTCAGGAGGCCGTCTGGACGGGCTCCGGCCGGGTGGCGGTCACCGGCACCGGCGTCGGCGTGAGCCGCACCGTCACGGTGCGGAGTTCTTCGAACATCTCGATCGCGGCGCGGAAGTGGCTGATGTACCCCGGGAGGTACTCAGCGAGAGACGCTGGATCCACCGTGGTCACGCCGTTCTTCGCATCCATGGCTGCCGCGTCACCGGCCAACCAGGCGAAATCCCGCCACTGGGGACGAAGCCAGAACGCCCAGACCTGGACTTGATCCCCCAGGTGCTCGTGGACGAGACGGCGATCGATGCGGCCGCTGCGCACCAGGAACCCCACACGCTGCCAGAAGAAGCCGATCTCAGACCGTGCCCGGTCTGGCAACTCATCCGGGCCCGTCCCGGCCTCGAGGGCGAGGAGGACCTTGAGCTTCGCCCGGGCCAGCCGCTCCGACGACCACTCATGCTCGATGTCGGTCAGCTGCGCGATCGCCGCGCCGTCGGCCTGGAGCCGGAGCTGGCGGTAGATGGCCAGGAAGGTGACCGCGAGGACGAGCCCGCTGATCGCCGACCAGAACCACTCAGACCCCGGTCCGATGAACGACATGCCGTTCGTGTTGATGAGCTGCACTGAGACCTCCCGAGTTGCCCGTGGGGACGACGAACGGAAGGTACGGGGTGGTCGATCCGCGGGCAAGACGCCGCCGCAACGACTTCAGACCGGCTTGAAGGCCTCGAAGGGCTGGCGGCAATCGGCGCAGTAGTGCTGCGACCGGCACAGGGTCGGGCCGAAGGCATTCTCCTGCCGGGTCCGGCGCGAGCCGCAGTAGGGGCACGTGGCACGTGGCACGACCTGGAGCAGCTGGGCGCCACCTGGCAGCGGCGGCGCGAAACCGCTCACACGGAGGTGCTCGCGACCCAGTGGCGTGATCCGATCGCTCGTCCATGGCTCGGCGAACGTGAACGAGACGGCGATGTCGGCGCCCGGCGCGAGGTCACGCAGGCGATCGCGGACCGCGTCGCGCATCACGTCGAGCGCCGGGCAACCCACGAACGTGGGCAGCAGCTCCACGCTGATCCGTGGCCCCTCGACGACGACCCGGTGGACGACCCCAAGGTCGACCACGGAGATGGCCGGGATCTCCGGATCGGGCACGTCCGCCAGGGCGGCCCACACATCCTCGGTCGTCGCGGCGGCGGTTCGGGCGACCGTGACGCTCACCACGTGGCCACCGGGTCCAGGTTCCGGACGGCGGTGAACTCGCCCCACAACCAGCGGAACCCGTCGCCATGTGCGGTCCGCCCGGTGGACGGGTCGGCCGCGGGACCGGGGATCGGCAGGCGGAGCTCGTCGAACAGCGGCTGGAGGCCAAGCCGCCACTCGTCCGCCAGGGCGGCGCTCGGCCGCTCCAGGATCCCCGCCGCGACCAGGTCGGGCTCGCCGGCGAGCGGCGTGAAGACGGTCGCCGCGTCGGGGGCGAGCACCCGCAGCGCGGCCACGAGGCGCGTGCGGCCCTCGGGACGTGCCTCGGCGAGGCGACGCAGCCAGCCCTCGGCGTGGGCCAGGTGGTACGTCTCCTCGCGGCGGATCTTGGCGACCAGGCCGGCGAGCGGCACGAAGGTCGAGTCGGCCAGCGCCGCCAGCCGGACCGCGTCGGCCGTCTCATAGAGGTAGCGCCGTGCGATGGTGAAGGCCCAGTCGGTCCGCGGGTGATCGACGAGGCGGCAGTGGCGGAAGGCGTCGGGCGGCCGGTCGTAGGCGATCGCGTCCGGATCCCGGCCGTTCAGCTCGCCGAGCAGCGAGTAGAAAGCGCGTGCGTGGCCGATCTCGTCCTGAGCGATCGAGCTCATGGCCACATCCTCCTCGAGGAGCGGCGCGATGCCGGTCCACTCGGAGTCCCAGTAGCCGATGACGAACTCGTCGTCGGCCATCGCCAGGAGGAGGCCCTCGAGGCCCTCCCGCACCTGGGGATCGAGGCCGTGGTCCAGTGTCATCCGCCCTCCGGGCCCTTCGAGCGACCGGCGCCCGCCACGCGCTTGGCCTGCCCGGAACGGGCGCGCGCCTGGTCCAGCTTCTCGCGCATGACGTAGCCGCCCGGCTTCTTGAAGGACCGGTCGAGCGGCGGCTGGAGCCAGTCGGGGTCGTCCAGCACGCCGATGTCAGCCCGCCGCACGATCCACAGGCGGGTGCTCTCCTGCCGACGCCCGTACAGCTCGCGCGCGTAGTGGAGGGCCAGCTCGGGGTCGGGCGCCATGACGCTGCCGCCGTGACGCATCGGGTCGCCGTCCTTCTCCTGGCGGAAGACCTCGTACGGCTCCAGGTGCGGCTTGCGTCGTGTGGGCATCCCAGCCTCCCCGTTCAGGCGGCCGCCGTGGCGGGCGCGCCGAGGATCGCCCGCCGCACCCAGGCGGTCTCCTCCAGGTTGGCCCGCCGGAAGTCGAGGCGCGCCTGGGAGCGAGGACCGTGGTTCGTCACCACGGTGCGCAGCTCCTGCCAATCGGGCTCGGCATACCGCCAGGTGGACTCGGCTTCGTCGTAGCGCAGGTCCGGGTCGGGGATCACGAGGCCCAGCTCGCGGATGCGATCCACGTAGATGCCCAGGAACTCCTGGCGCAGCTCCTCGCCAGTCTTGGCCTTGATCCGCCAATAGATGTCGCGGTCCTTGTCGCGCGGCGTCCGCGGGCCGTGCATCTGCATCAGGGGGCCCCACCATCGGTCGAGCGCCTCCTGGACCAGGTCGAACTGCTCGGCTGTGCCATTGACGAGGGTCACGACCACGTCGCGCCCGTGCATGATGTGGACCGACTCCTCCCAGCAGATCTTGCGCATCGTCCGCGCGTAGGGCCCGTAGGACGAGTCGCGCAGGGCCTGCTGGGCCACGATCGCCGCCGCGTCGACCAGCCAGGCGATGACGCCCACGTCGCCCCAGCTGTGCGTGGGGTAGTGGAAGACGTTGTGGAACTTGGTCCGGCCGGCGAGCAGGTCGGCGAACATCGCCTCGCGCGGCTTGCCCAGGTCCTCCGCCACGCGGTACAGCAGCTGGGCATGCCCGACCTCATCCTGCACCTTGGCCGTCAGGGCCAGCTTCCGACGGAGTGTGGGTGCGCGGAGGATCCATTCGCGCTCGGGGAGGACGCCCATCAGTTCGCTGTTGGCGTGCATCTCCACGAAGCGCAGCACGCTCTCGCGGTACTCGTCGGGCATCCAGTCGCCGGCCTCGATCTTGCCGCCGGCGTGGACGTGCGCCTCGAACGCGCGGTACCGCTCGTCGTGGCTCAGGCGCGCGTCGTTGTGGGGCAGGTGCGTGCGCTCGCGCGGCGGGAGGATGGGGTCCAGGGCCAGGGGGTCGGTCACAGCTGGGCCTCCTCGGTCGCGGGTGCGTCGGGCGGCAGCAGGCCGCGCATGAAGATCGTCAGGTAGGCCTCGGCCACGGCCGTCGTGTCGAGTGGGCCGCCGGGGTGGTACCAGGCGGCGATGCCATTCAGCGCGGCGAGGATGGCGCGACCGGTCACGGCCGCATCGGCCGGTCCGTCAAGAGGTCGCAGCGAGCCGTCTCGCGCACCTTCCACCAGCAGCCCGCGCAGGACCGTTTCGTAGGCCCCGCGGCGGGCCGCGATCTCCGCCCGGTGGGGCTCGTCGAGGAACCGCCAGTCCTGCAGGAAGACGGACGCGTCCTCGCGCTCACCGGCGGCGATCTCCACGTGGGCCTGCACCAGCACGGCCAGACGTGCGGCGGCCGACCCGGGACTCGCCAGCGCCGTATCGGCGGCCTGGCGGAAGCGCTCCGCCACGCGCCACACGATCGACCAGAGCAGCGCCTCCTTGGACGCCACGTGCGCGTAGAGGCTGGCGCCCTGGAGGTCGACGCCGCGGGCGATCTCGCGCACGCTCGTCGCCGCATAGCCGCGCTCGCGGAAGAGGGCGCTGGCGACGTCGTCGATCTGCTGGCGGCGGGTCTCGACCATCCGGGCTTGGCTGCTCCTGGTTCATCGCGGGTCCGAACGAACGCTCGTTAGGGAGCCTAACCCCAGGCTCTCGGACGCGTCAAGCAGGCGCCGTGGCGGGCTGCGGTCGGTCGGCGGCGGGCACGCTAGGCTACGGCCCGTGGTGCGGACGCGGCTGACCCTCCAGACGATCGACCTCCACTGCGGCGGGGAGCCGCTGCGGCTCATCACGACCGGCTACCCGCCCGTGCCGATGGGCACGGTGCTGGAGCGGCGGCGCTGGGTCCAGCAGCAAGCGGACCATGTGCGCCGGACACTCGTACTAGAGCCGCGCGGCCATCGCGATATGTACGCTGCCGTCCTCCTGCCGCCCGGCCGGCCCGACGCCGACCTGACGGTCCTGTTCATGCACAACGAGGGCTACTCCACGATGTGTGGGCACGGCACGATCGCTCTGGCCACCGCGCTGGTCGAAGAGGGCCTCTTCCCGGCCACGGAGCCGGAGACGGTCATCCGCTTCGAGGCGCCCGCCGGCGTCGTGACGGCCCACGCCATGGTCCGGCGAAGCGGAGCGGGCGCGCCCGAGGTGACCGGCGTCCGTTTCGACAACGTGCCCTCGTACCTGGCAGCCCGGGACCTCGCCATCCGGCCCGACGGGCTGGACCTGCCGTCCGACGGACCGGTCAAGGTCGACATCGGTTTCGGGGGCGCCTACTACGGCATCGTCGACGCGGCCGACCTGGGCCTGCGGGTCGTCCCGGCCCAGACCGAGGCGCTGACCCGGGCAGGCGCGGCCATCACCGACGTCCTGCGCCGCGACCACACGCCCCGGCACCCCACCGACGCCGACCTGGGCTTCGTGTACGGCACGATCATCGTCGACCACGACCCGGCGTCCGCGCCGGACGGCCGCGCACGCGACGCGGACATCCGCAACGTGACCGTCTTCGCCGACGCCGAAGTGGACCGCTCGCCGTGCGGGTCGGGCACATCCGCGCTCCTGGCGCAGGCGGGCTCGCGCGACACGCTGGCGGCGGGCGGGACCCTGCGCAACGCCAGTCTCACCGGGGCCATCTTCGAGGGCCGGCTCGACGGTCCGGCCCGCCTCGGCGACCAGACGGCCTGGCAGACGAGCGTGGCTGGCACGGCGTACGTGACGGGCTACAGCACCTTCGTGGTCGACGAGCGCGACCCGCTCGGCGACGGCTTCCTCCTGCGGTAGTGGCCGGCTACGCCGACCGCCGGCGACGCCGGCGGACCCGCTCCACGACCGCCACCTTGGCGGCCGGGCCGCTGCGCGTTCCCGCCGTGCCGATGGGCCAGGCCGTGGGCATCGCCGACGCCCTGGTGTTCCGCCGTGAAGGCCCGCGCCTGGCGCTCGTGGGTGGAGAGGGGCGGGGCCTCGGGTGGGTCGGCATCGTCGATATCGACCGGGAGGCCGAAGCCCTGGTGGTCCGGGCCCATGCCGCGACACGGCCCCTGCGGATCGAGACGGCCGCCCCGACCCACATCGTGGGGCCCTACTGGAGCGCCCACGCCGCGCTCGTGCCGGTCGGCGAGTCGCACCTCGTCGTCCTTGGCGCGACCGCGCCGATCCTTGAGCCGGACGCCACCCTCCAGCGCCTGGCGGCGGAGCTCGTCGCGGTGCACATGGAGGTCTCCTCGGCCAAGCTGCTGGCCGATGAGCTGGAGCTGGTGCACGCCATCCGGTCACTCATGGAGTACCGGCCCGAGCGCATCTCCGACACGGCCCGGCACGTCGCGAAGGTCACGGCCGAGGCCCTGTCGTGCGACGTCGGCGTGACGTTCCTGGAGCGCGACCACGGAACGGTGTGCGAGGTCGTCGCGCGCGACTGGCAGGCGGCGCCGACCGACGAGATCGAGGCGGCGGCGAAACGCCTGCTGACGCGCGTCCGCAACGGCGCGCTGCTGGAGCAGGAGCTGGCACAGGAGGCCGGCGATGCGCTCGGGCGAGGCACCGGCCTGGTCGCTCGCCTGGCGCTGCCCATCGGTGACCCTGAGCGACCCATCGGCGTCCTGATCGTGGCCCATGCCGATGCCCGGCCGCGCGGCTTCACCAACCTGTGCCAGCGCATCGGGCGGGCCCTTGCCGAGGCCGCCGAGCTGCTCATCAGCCAGGCCGCGTCGCGCGAATCGCTCTCCGACGAGCGGGACCGGTTCGCCCGCGAGGCCCGCACCGACGCACTCACCGGGTTGTCCAACCGCAACCACTGGTACGAGGCGCTGGAGGGGGAGGCCGAGCGGGTCGAACGCTACGGACGGCCGTGCTCGGTGGTCAGCGCCGACGTCGACCAGCTCAAGGCCATCAACGACCGGCTGGGCCACGCGCAGGGCGATGTCCTCATCCGTGGGGCGGCCCAGGTCCTCGCGCTTGAGGCACGCGCCACCGACGTCGTGGCCCGGGTCGGGGGTGACGAGTTCCTCGTCCTCCTGCCGGAGACCGACGAGGCGGGAGCGCAGGTCTTCGTCGACCGCGTCAGGGTGGCCGCCGCCGGCTGGCAGATGGCCCAGACCGGCCTGACGCTGAGCCTGTCGATCGGCGCCGCGACGGCCCGCACGCGCGCCGAGTTGGACCACGTGGTCGATGAGGCGGACCAGGCGATGTACAGCGCCAAGCGCAGCCCGGAGGCCCCCGCGGCCTGACAAGGACGTGGTCCGCGCGGCCGGGGGTTACGCTGCGCGCGTGAGCATCCTCGGCAGGCTCGGCCTGTGGTCCGGGCTCGACAACCTCTCGACCGACGGCGTCCTGGCGCACGTGCGGCGCGTTGAGACGGCCGGGTACGACACGCTCTGGGTCAACGAGACGAGCGGGCGCGAGCCTATGGCCCTCGCCGGCGCCCTGTCGCAGCTGACCAGCCGCATCACCCTGGGTCTGGGGATCGCCAGCATCTACGCGCGTGATGCGGCCGCGGCCCATGCCGGGGCACGGACCATCGCCGAACTCTCCGGCGGCCGGTTCGTGCTCGGCCTCGGCGCGTCCCATCCCGAGCGGGTGGGCCCGCAGCGCGGCCACGAGTACCTGCCCGCCCTCTCGACGATGACCGCCTACCTGGACGCGTACGATGCCGCGCCCTACACGGCTCCCCCGCCGGCTGCCGAGCCGCCGCTCGTCATCGCGGCCCTGCGACGCCGCATGGTGACGCTCGCCGGCGCTCGGACCGACGGCGCCTTCCCGTTCTTCGTGCCGGTGTCGTATGCGGCCCGCGCGCGGGCGTGGGTCGACGAAGGGGCCGCCTCGGCCGGCCGCGGGAACCGCCCGCTGCTGGTCGTCGCCCTGCCGGTCGTCCTGGCGGAGGACGCGGCCTCCGGCCTCGCGGCGGCGCGCGCCTATTCGACCTGGTACATCCAGCTGGTGAACTACCGGGCCAACCTGCTGGAGTGCGGCTACACGGAGGCCGACCTGGAGCCGCCGGGTAGCGAGCGGATCATGCGCGAGGTCGTGGCCATCGGTGACGTGGCCGAGGCTCGAGCCAGGATCGCCGCCTTCCACGACGCGGGAGTCGACCACGTCGCGGTCATCCCCATCGGGCCGGACGGCAAGGTCGCGCACGCGCCGACCGTGGAGGCCCTCGCCCCATGACTGCCGACGGATCGCGCGGCCACGGCTTCCTCGTCGCGACGTTCGATTGCTACGGCACGCTGGTCGACTGGGAGGGCGGCGCGGCGTCGTTCCTCTACCAGCTGGCGGCGCGCGAGGGCGATCCCGACCCCGGGCCTGGCCAGGTCCTGAGGGATCGCTGGGAGGAGCTCCAGTTCGAGCTGCTGGCCGGGCCGTATCGCCCCTACCGGACGATCCTGGCGGCCAGCCTGGAGGCGTGGTGCCGGGAGCGCGGCTATGCCTACCAGGCCGCCGACGGCGAGGCCCTCGTGGCGGCCATGGGCTCGTGGCAGCCGTTCCCCGACACGCGGCCCGCGCTGCTGCAGGCGCAGGCCGCCGGGCTGCGGCTCGTCATCGTCTCGAACACCGACCGGGCCATCATGGCGCGGACGCTGCGCCAGCTGGACCTGCCGTTCGA
>DATBOX010000173.1:0-4039 GCA_036561685.1 Candidatus Limnocylindrales bacterium
CGAGGGTGTCGAGCGCTCCTTCGCCGTCCAGGCCGGTCGTGAGGTCCGCATCCTGGTCCGTCCGGAGCAGATCGACGACCTCGCCTCGATGCGCCTGGCGCGCGACATCGTGCACAAGATCGAGGAGTCCCTGACCTACCCTGGCCAAATCAAGGTCACCGTGATCCGCGAGACGCGCGCCGTGGAGTACGCCAAGTAAGGGCAAGCGGGTGGCCGAAGGGCCACATGCCCCATCATGGGGCGATGCCACGCCTGCAGGCCAAGAGCTTCGCCTCGCCCGACGACGTGCGGACGATGCCCAGGGTTCGTTTCGCGACGATCGCCCTCGACGACGCCACGGTCGGTCACTGTCGTTTCGAGCCGGGCTGGCGCTGGTCGGCCGATCTCGGTCCGGCCATGGGGGCGACGAGCTGCCCGATGCGCCACCTCGGCTACTCGATGTCGGGCAAGATCCACGTCGTCATGGACGATGGGCAGACCCTGGACATCGGGCCCGACACCGTCTTCGAGATCCCGCCCGGCCATGACAAATGGGTCGTCGGGGATGAAGCCTGGGTGACCATCGAATGGGGGGCCAGCGGCCGGGCCGTCCGCGCCGCCCTTTCGGACGTTGGCGAGCGCTCCCTGGCCACGGTCATGTTCACGGACATCGTCGACTCTACCGTGCAGCTCGAGCGCATCGGGGATGCCGCATGGCATGACGTGCTGGCGGCTCACAACGCCGACCTGCGCGAGGAGTTGAACGTGTATCGGGGGCGCGAGGTCAAGACGACCGGGGATGGGTTCCTGGCCATCTTCGACAGCGCCACACGCGCCGTCCAGTGCGCGGCGGCCATGATCCGATCGGCCCAGGCGCTGGAGTTGCCCATCCGCATCGGGATCCATACCGGTGAGGTCGAGCTGGCCGGCGGCGACGTGCGCGGCATCGCGGTCCACGCCGCTGCCCGCGTACTCGCGCTGGCCGGTCCGAACGAAGTGCTGATCTCCTCGACCACGAGCGGCCTGCTGGAGGGCTCCGACCTGATCGTCGAGGACGCCGGCCTCCACGAGCTCAAGGGCCTCTCGGGTCTGCGCCAGGTCTTTCGCCTCGTGGTGAGGCCCTCGCCATCGGGTGCGCTGCCAGGCGGGTAGATCGCCCGGGGCCGCCGCCGACCCAACGTCCGGCCCCGAAAGACGGGCCATCTGACCCGCGCGACGACGCTCGGGGTCCTGATGGCGTCGATCACGGCTCGATCGTCATCATCTCGCTGCCCGCCATCTTCAACGGCTTCAAGCTCAACCCTAGACGTCGTCACCTGGCCGGGTGGTAGTCTCGACCACCGCCCGTAGCCCAGGAACGGAGTCCCCTCGATCGTGGCCAACACGGCGCGCGCGCCTCGCGCGGCAGATGTCATCCTCGCGGCCGACCGGCTGCCACGGCTGCCCGAGCGGCCGGGGGCCGGCACCGTTCGCGTCCTCATGATCGGCGACCTCATCGGCAAGCCCGGCCGAGAGGCCCTGGAGCTGACCCTGCCGGACCTGCGCACGGAACGGCACATCGACCTGGTGACGGCCAACGGGGAGAACCTGGCCGGCGGCATGGGCCTCACGGCGAGCACCGCCGCGGCCGTCTTCGCCGCCGGCGTGGACGTCATCACGAGCGGCAACCACATCTGGGACAAGCGCGAGATCTACGCCGAGCTGGAGCGGGACGAACGGATCCTGCGGCCGCTCAACTACGGCCTGGCCGGCGTCCCCGGGCGCGGCTGGGGCGTGTTCCATGCCCATGACGGCACCGAGGTGGCGGTCATCAACGCGCAGGGCCGGACCTACATGCAGCCCATCGAGAGCCCGTTCGCGATGGTGGACACCCTCCTCAATGACGGGGCCGACGAGCTGCCGGCCGTCCGGCTGGTCGACTTCCACTGTGAGATCACCAGCGAGAAGACGGCCTTCGGGCTGTTCCTTGACGGGCGCGTCAGCGCCGTGGTGGGGACCCACACGCACGTGCCGACCGCCGACGAGCGCATCCTGCGCCGCGGCACGGCCTACGTCAGCGACCTGGGCATGACGGGTCCCATCCACAGCGTCATCGGCTTCGAGCCGGAGACGGTGCTGCCGCGCTTCCTCAACGGCCTGCCGACGCGCTTCGAGGTGGGCAGCGGTCCGGTCGTCTTCAATGCCTGCCTCATCGACATCGACACCTCGTCGGGCGCCGCGGTCGCCATCGCCCGGATCAGCCGCATCGTCGACGTGTGACGCCGCGCCGCAACCGCTACGACTTCCACTGCCACTCGGCGGCGTCCGACGGCCGCGACCCACCGCTGGCGGTCTACGCGGCGATGCGCGACTGGGGTCTGAAGGTCGCCGCGCTCAGCGATCATGACACGCTTGATGGATACCTCGCGGTCCGGGCGGCCGGGTTGGCCGGCCCAGACGCACCGGCAGGCTCCGGGCCGCGCCTCGTGCCCGCCCTGGAACTCAACGCAGTCGCGATGCCGGGCCAGGGCGACGGCGGCCCGCTCGGCGAGCGGCACTTCCTGGGCTACGGCATCGATCCGGACGATCCAGGCCTGACGGTCGCCCTGACCCGCCAGCGACGCTACCGCCGCGGGCGCATCGAGGCCACGGTGGCCCGCCTCCAGGCGCTTGGCCTGCCGATCGACGAGCAGCTGCGGCAGACCCTGGGCCCGGACGTGAGCTCCGCGGGCCGGCCCCACGTCGCGCGGGCCCTGGTGGCGGCCGGGCATGCCACGAGCGTCGAGGATGCCTTCTCGCGGTACCTCAGCCGCGGTCGCCCAGCGTACGTGCCCCGCGAGGGGCTGGGCAACCGGGAGGCCATCGACGCCATCGTCTCGGCGGGCGGCCTGGCGGCGCTGGCCCACTCGGCTGACGTGGTGGAGGCTCCGCAGATGCTGGACCGGCTGCAGGCGTGGGGCCTGCGCGGCCTGGAGGTCTACTACGCCGGCTACAACCGGGTGTTCACGCCACGGCGCATCGGTGAGCTGGCGCGCCTCGCCGCCGGGCGCGGACTCGTGGCCACGGGGGGCAGCGACTACCATGGCGACACGATGACACTGCAGGAGGCCGAGGCTCGCACCTGGGTGCCGCGGGCCGCCGCGGAAGGCCTGCTGGAAGCCATCGGCTGGACGGGGCCGGCTTGAGCGGGCGCGCCCTGCCCGTGCTCGACATGCCGCCGCCGGCGGTCGGCGCCGGGGCCCGTCGGGCGGCGCCCCAGGCGGCAGTCGCGGAGTTCATCACCGATACGGTCACCCAGCCGGCCTTCCACGTCTGGACGTTGGGCTGCCAGATGAACCGTTCCGACTCCGAGGAGATGGCCGGGGCCCTCCTGGCAGCCGGCTGCGCCGAGGCTCCGGCGCTCGAGGCCGCCGACCTGGTGGTCATCAATAGCTGCGCCATCCGCGAGGCCGCCGAGCAGAAGGTGATCGGGCGGATGGGCGCCCTGGCCCGCCTGCGCGAGGCGCGGCCGGGCCTGCGGGTCGTGCTCACCGGCTGTGCCGTGCGGGCCGACAACCAGGCCGCTCTGCGGCGGCGCTACCCGGCGGTCGACCTGTTCCTGCGGCCGGACGAGGAACCCGAGCTCGTGGCCCGCCTTGGCCTGGCCAGTGCCACATCCCCGGGCGCGCTGGGCGGCGACGCCGGCCTGGCCCGCGTCGGTCGCTCCGTGGCAGCCACGGCCGACCGCCTGCCGGCGACCCGGGCGGCCGCGGTGGGGGAGGGGCGTGTCGCCCGCGGCAGCGGCTCGCAGGCCTGGCTGCCGATCATCTACGGCTGCGACAAGACGTGCACCTACTGCATCGTGCCCTTCAGCCGCGGGCCGGAGCGCAGCCGCCCCTTCGACGACGTGGTCGACGAGGCGCGCCGGCTTGGCGCGCAGGGCTACCGCGAGGTCACGCTTCTCGGTCAGAACGTCAACTCCTACGGCCACGACCTCCCGCCGGACACGCGGTTCGCCGCCCTGCATGGGGAGCGGCGGCTGGGGCGCCGGCTGGACCTGGAGGGCCGGCCGGACATCGCCGCGCTGCTGCGGGCGATCGAC
>DATBOX010000174.1:0-5028 GCA_036561685.1 Candidatus Limnocylindrales bacterium
GAGACGCCCTCGGCGACCCCCGGCCGGCCGTATGCGGTCGTGAGCGGGGGCGAGCTCCAGGGCGCCAGCCTGATCACCGACGCCTTTGGCTGGGTGCGCACCGGCGACGGCTACCGCGTGACCGTGGATGGGGGCCTGATCTGGCAGTCGGCCCCGTGGCCGGACCTCAGCGACCGGCCCGTCTTCACCGACGGGGCCGATGGCTGGGTCTTCGGCCAGGTCGGCGGCCTGTACCACACGACCGATGGCGGTGTGACGTGGTCCTCCGTGGCCGTACCGGGCGGGCCGTACCAGGACATCGGCAGCCCCACGTTCACGGATCCAAGCAGCGGCACGCTCGTGGGCCAGGAGGTCTCGTCCACCGGGGCGGTCGTGCTCGCCACCGCCGACGGTGGAGCCACCTGGACACGCCACCCCATCGCCTGGCCCGGCCTGGGGGATGCCGGGGCGCTCCGGATGTTCGACGCGCGACACGGGCTGGTGCTGATGGCGAGCCGGCTCACGCCCATCGGCCCGACCTTCGACGAGACGAGCGACGGGGGGCGAACCTGGCATGCGCTCGTCCTGCCCCGGCCGGCTGCCGTCCCGGCGTTCGACGTGGCCGGCGGCCAGCTGTGGGCCGGCCCGCCGGTGCGGATCGCGAGCGCGACGACGGCCGTGACCTGGCAGGTCTACACCGACCCGTCCGGCGCCAGCCCGGGCTGGGTCGCCTTCTTCATCACGTCCGACGCCGGGCGAACCTGGCGCCAGGCCGGGCCCATCGTGCCGGGGGGGACGGTGGCCGCGCTTTCCGCCCGGCACTGGCTCGTGATCTCACCCGATGGGGTGCGGGCGGAGACGACGGACGGCGGCACGACCTGGACCACCGCCGTCGCCGCGGGCCTGACGCTCCCGGTGCGCTGGCTCCAGTTCCCGACCGACGACGGCCGTGGTTGGGCCGGGGTCGGCCAGTCGACGGTCATGTGCGCAGGGCCCGATGGGTGCGGCCCGGACGGCCTCGAGGCGACCTCGGACGGCGGCCTGACCTGGCGGTCGCTGGCGCCATGAAGGGAGTGGCGCGCTCGGCGGGACTCGAACCCACGGCCTTCTGCTCCGGAGGCAGACGCTCTATCCACTGAGCTACGAGCGCGCGATTTGGCGACCGGTTCACGCTCGGGTCGAGCGCAAAACCCCCAGGGGACGTCTCCTGCGGGAGCACGCTTCGGGAAGCAGATGATAGTCCCACGGCTGGGCCCTACGCTCCAAGAGCGCAAAGCCTAGCCGGCCCTGACCGGTGAGTCGACTGCCACCCGGAGCGGGTCCTCGAGGCGCCTCGCCCTGGGCACGGGGCTCCAGTAGGCTTATCGTTCGCGGTCAGCCAGGTGAGGACGCGGTGATCTGCTCCAACTGCGGGACCGAGAACGAGGCAGGACGCAAGTTCTGCGGCGAGTGTGCGACTCGTCTTGCCGTCACGTGCCCAGCCTGCGGAGCCTCGAATTCCGCACTGGTCAAGTTCTGCGGCGAATGCGCTACGCCGCTTAACTCCGCCGGTGCAACATCGCCTGCCGCCATCCGGCGGCCGGTGGCCGGGGTTACGACCCCCGCTCCAGTCGCCGAGCGTCGCCTCGTGTCCGTTCTCTTCGCCGACTTGGTGAGCTTCACGACGCTAGCCGAGGGGAGAGATGCGGAGGACACTCGGGAACTCCTGAGCCGCTATTTCGACCTTGCGGCCGACGTCATCGGCCGCTACGGCGGCACGGTCGAGAAGTTCATCGGTGATGCCGTGATGGCGGTGTGGGGTGCCCCGACCGCACACGAGGACGATGCGGAACGGGCCGTGCGGGCGGCGCTCGACCTCGTCGACGCGGTCAAGGCGCTCGGGTCGAAGGTCCAGGCCCGCGCTGGCGTCCTGACCGGTGAGGCCGCGGTGACCCTCGGCGCCACAAACCAGGGCATGGTCGCCGGCGACGTGGTCAACACAGCCAGTCGCCTGCAGTCCGTTGCCGCTCCGGGGACGGTCTTGGTGGGGGAGGCGACCCAACGGGCCGCGAGCAAGGCGATCGCCTTCGAAGAAGTCGGTGAACAGACGCTCAAGGGCAAGGCCACCCCAGTGCCGGCCTGGCGGGCGTTGCGCGTCGTGGCCCAGGTCGGCGGACGAAACCGCGCCGACACGCTCGAAGCACCCTTTGTGGGCCGCGATGATGAGCTACGGCTGTTGAAAGAGCTCTTCCATGCCACGACGCGGGAGGGTCGCGCGCGCCTCGTCTCGGTCATGGGACCGGCCGGCATCGGCAAGACGCGCCTGGCCTGGGAGTTCCTGAAGTACATCGATGGGCTAGTGGAGCGCGTCTGGTATCACGACGGCCGCTCCCCGGCCTACGGCGAGGGCATCACGTTCTGGGCGCTCGGCGAGATGGTTCGCCGTCGGGCCGGCCTGCTGGAGACCGACGACGAGCCGACCACCCGGGCGAAGATCACCGCGATGCTCATCGAACACGTGCCCGACCCCGACGAGCGACGGTGGATCGCGCCGGCCCTTCTCACCCTGCTCGGCGTCGAGTCCGGCGCCCCCGCAGAGCAACTCTTCGGCGCTTGGCGCACCTTGTTCGAACGCTTGGCGGTCACGGCGCCGGTCGTCCTCGTCTTCGAGGACTTCCACTTTGCCGACTCGGGATTGCTCGACTTCGTCGATCACCTGCTCGAATGGTCGAAGGGTTTCCCCATCTACGTCCTCACGCTCGCACGGCCAGAGCTGGTGGACCGCCGTCCCGACTGGGGTGCGGGCAAACGCAACTTCACCTCGCTCTACCTCGAGCCGCTGCCCGAGCCCGCGATGCGTGAGCTCCTCGCCGGCCTCGTCCCCGGCTTGCCTGAGCCAGCAGCGAAGGCGATCGTCGCCCGGGCGGATGGGATCCCGCTGTACGCCGTCGAAACCGTGCGCATGTTGGTGACGAAGGGTCGCCTCACCATCAAGGATGGCGTCTATGTCCCGGAGGGCGATCTCACCACCCTAGCCGTACCCGACTCGCTCGCGGCCCTCATCGCCGCGCGGCTGGATGGTCTCGACCCGAAGGACCGCGCCTTGCTTCAGACCGCCGCGGTCCTTGGCCAGAGCTTCACGCTGGCGGGCCTGGCGGCCGTTTCGAGCATCGACGAGGCTGATCTGGAGCCGCGCCTTCGAGCCCTCGTCAAGCGCGAGCTGCTGACTCTCGAGGCCGACCCGCGTAGTCCGGAGCGTGGCCAGTACTCGTTCGTGCAGGCGATGATCCGCGAGGTCGCCTACGGCACCCTGACCAAGAAAGACCGCAAAGTGCGGCATCTTGCCGCCGCCCGTTTCTTCGAGTCCCTAGGCTCTGACGAACTGGCTGGCGCCCTTGCCGGCCACTACCTGGCGGCCCATGCCAACGCGCTCGACGGTCCCGAGGTCGATGCACTCGCCGGCCAATCGCGGATCGCCCTGCGCGCTGCCGCCGAACGCGCGGCGAGTCTCGGAGCCCACGACCAGGCGGTCGCGTTCCTGACCCAAGCGCTGACCGTGGCGAGCGATCCCAGCGACGAGGCCGACCTGCTTGAGCGCGCAGGGATCTCAGGGGGCGCTGCCGCCCGCTTCGACGAAGCCCAGGCTTTCATGCAGGATGCCGTGCTCCGCTGGCGGGAGCTCGGCGATCGACCGGCCATGGCCCGTGCGACGGCGGTGCTTGGCGCGATCCTCCTGAATGCCTACCGAGTCGGTCAGGCGCTCACGCTGTTGGAGGATGGGTCCGCGGAGTTCGCCGATCTCGCGACCGACCCGGGGCTGGTGATGCTCGACGGTCAGCTGGCGCGGGCGTACATGCTGCAGGAGCACCCCAGCCAGGCGATCGCGGTCGCGGAGCGCGTATTGACGGCGGCCGAGCACGCTGACCTTGTCGCGCCGCTCGCCGATGTGCTGATCACCAAGGGCACGGCGCTGACGGCGCTTGGCCGCCTCCGTGAGGGGGCCGGCGTGATCGCCATCGGCGAGCAGCTGGCACGGGCGGCCGAGCTTCCGACGACCCTTATGCGCGCGCTCAACAATGAAGCCGTGAGCTTCGAGCTCCTCGACCCTGCCGGCGGCCTCGCAGCCACGCGCGAAGGGCTGACGCTTGCTCGACGGCTGGGTCACCGAGCCTTCATGTTCAACTTCGTGCTAACGATCGGCTGGTTCGGATTCATGATGGGCGATTGGAACGAGTCGATCTCGGGGTTGGATGCAGGCTTAGCCGACGAACCGGCGCCCGTCATGAAGGGCGCGCTGCTGCGCCAGGCCATCGCCGTTCGCGTCAGCCAGGGCGAAGCGGTCGACGCCGTGCTCAGGGAGATCGAACAACTCGCCGTGGGGAAGACCGAGCCGCAGTACCAAAGCGACCTGCTGAGCGCGCGCGCCGCGACCGCGTTCGCGGCGGGGGACCTTACCGATGCCCGAGCAGCTTGGAAGCGCGTGGGGGACCTCGATGCCACAGCGCGGAGCTGGAGTCTGGCATCGGCCGCCCGCGCCGCGCTGTGGGCCGGCGATGCTACCGCTGCGCAAGAGGACCTCGCCGAGCTCGACGCGAGTGGCTTGCACGGCCCGATAGCCGAACTCCAGCGGGCAGGCATCCGGGCGGGGTTGGCCGCGCTACAAGGCCGACCGATCGACGCGCTGGGCCTGTACCGGCAGGCGTCTCGAGGCTGGCGGGATATCGGCTTTCTCTGGCTCGAGGCGCTCACTGCCATCGACATGGCAACGCTGCTCGACCCAGCCGAGCCGGAGGTCCTCGCCGCGGCCGAGTCGGCCCGGGACATCCTCACCCGGCTTGGTGCAACGCCGTTCCTGGCCCGCCTGGAGGCCGCCATGGACCGGCCGTCGCCGCCCGCACCGGAGCCCACTCGGGCACGGGACGCATCGACCGTCTGAGGCACTGCCGAGCCCGCTCGCGCGGCCGTCGCGGCGCCTACACCGCTCGGGCATCGGAGCCCCGACTGGACAGGGCCGGGCGGCGAGCCCGCTTCCGTGTGCGCGGCCCTCTGATTCGCTTATCGTTCGGGGCA
>DATBOX010000175.1:0-3647 GCA_036561685.1 Candidatus Limnocylindrales bacterium
CTGAAGAAGAAGGACGGGACCGCGCTGCTCAACGCCGGGGTGGAGGTGATGGCGGAGTATCAGGCCCGGCTGGCGGCGCAGGACACCTGGGGGGTGCTGGTGTGCCTGCAGGCGCTGGACGCGGGGGGCAAGGACGGCACGATCCGGCACGTTATGAGCGGGGTCAACCCGCAGGGCGTGCGGGTGAGCGGGTTCAAGGTGCCCTCGGCGGAGGAGCTGGACCACGATTACCTGTGGCGGTATGCGCGGCGGCTGCCCGGCCGGGGGGAGATCGGCGTCTTCAACCGGTCGCATTATGAGGAGGTCCTTGTGGTGCGGGTCCACCCGGAGCTGCTGGACCGGCAGAAGCTGCCGGCGCAGGCCCGGGGCAAGGGGGTGTGGGAGCGCCGGTACGCCGCGATCAACGACTGGGAGCGTCACCTGGCCGGTAACGGGTTCAAGGTCGTCAAGCTGTTCTTGAACATGTCCAAGGAGGAGCAGCGGATCCGGTTCCTGCGGCGGGTGGACGCGCCGGAGAAGAACTGGAAGTTCTCCGCGGCTGATGCCCGGGAGCGCAAGTACTGGGATGACTACCAGGCTGCGTTTTCGGAGATGCTGTCGAGCACCTCCACGGGGTGGGCGCCGTGGTACGTGATCCCGGCTGATCACAAGTGGTTCGCCCGGGTCTGCGTGTCGGCGGTGCTGGCGCACACCTTGATGGAGATCGATCCGAAGTACCCCACCGTTGATAAGGCCCGGCGCGAGGACCTGGCCGAGACCAGGGCGGTGCTGGAGGCCGAGGCGCCCGAGGGCGCGGCGGCGGACCCGGCCAAGGCCGAACTGGCGGCCAAGGCGCGGGAGAAGCAGGCCGCCAGGGAGACCAAGCAGGCCCGCAAGCAGCGCAAGCGGATGAAGAAGATCAGGGAGAATCTGGTCGAGGCCAAACGGTCCAGACGGTAAGCGCACAGCCGGTCATCAGGATGTGAGGGCACCAAGTCATGGCTATCAGTGACCAGGTCCAGGCGCCGGGCAGTCCGGCGGACAAGGCGGCTACGGCGTGGTACGCGCTGTCAGGGGATGAGGTCACCGCCAGGCTGGGCGTAGACCCGACCACGGGCCTGGCTGCGGCGCGCGCCGCCGAATTGCTCGCCAAGAACGGGCCGAACGCCCTCCCGGTGGAGAAGCCACCGTCGACCATCCGCCGCCTGTTGGCCGAGTACATGAGCTACATGCAGATCATCCTGGTCGGGGCGGCGATCGTCTCGCTCGTGATCCAGCAGTGGGCCACGGCCATCGTGCTGTTCGTGATCACGCTCTTCAACGCCCTGGTCGGGCTTCGCCAGGCCGGCAAGGCCGAGAGCGCGATGAACGCGCTCCAGTCGATGATGAAGGCCACGGCGCGGGTGCGACGTGACGGCACGGAGGCCGAGATCCCGGCGGAACAGCTTGTAGTTGGCGACGTCGTGCTGATCGCGGCCGGCGACGAGGTGCCGGCGGACGGCCGGATCGTGACCTCGAGCGCGCTCGAAATCGACGAGTCGGCCTTGACCGGCGAGAGCGTCCCGGCGCCGAAGAGCGCCGAGGCGCTGTCCGGCGACGAGATCGGACCCGGCGAGCAGTCGAACATGGCGTTTATGCACACCCCCGTCACGCACGGCAGCGCGGTGATGGTCGTCACGGGGACGGGGAGCGACACCCAGGTCGGCAAGATCGCGGGCATGCTCTCGGCGACGGCGAAGGAGGAGACGCCGCTCACCAAGCAGATGAACACCCTGACGCTGTGGATCGTCGGCGCGGCGGGGCTCACGATGGTCGTGATGTTCGCGCTGGGCCTGGCCCGCGGGCAAGGGTGGAAGATGTTGTTCGACACGGCGGTGGCGCTCGCGATCGCGGCGATCCCGCTCGCCCTGCCGATGGTCGTCCAGGTCGTCCTCTCGCTCGGCAGCGTCGAGCTCGCCAAGGAGAAGGCGATCGTCAAGGACCTGCCGTCGGTCGAAACGCTCGGGTTCACCTCGGCGATTAACTCGGACAAGACCGGGACGCTGACGATGAACCAGATGACGGCAGTCGAGGTCGTTGACCCGACCGACCGCTACGCGATCACGGGCACCGGGTACAGCCTGGAAGGAAAGATCAGCCACCCGGCCGGCCGGACCGACACCATCGACGCCGCGATCCTGCCGTACATCGTCGCGAGCGACACCAAGCTGGTCGACGGCAAGGTCGTCGGCGATCCCACCGAGGGCGCGCTGCTCGTGCTGGCGCACAAGGCGGGCGTGTTCATCGACGGTACGCGCGAGCAGCTGCCCCGCCTGGCCACGCTGCCCTTCGATCCGAGTTACAAGCTGATGGCCACCTTCAACCAGGCCAAGGATGCGTCCGGGCGCGACGTCGTGCGCTGCTTCGTCAAGGGAGCGGCCCCGGCCGTGATGGCCCGGGCGGCGACGGCCCTGGCCAACGGCGCCAGCGTCCCTTGGGACGACGCCCTCAGGCAGCGTGCCGAGCAGCACGCGCAGCGGATGGGAGAGGCGGGCCTGCGGGTCATGGCGGGCGCCTTCCGCGACCTGGAGGCGGCCAGCTTCGACCCCGACGGTGACCTGCTGGGCCTGGTCCAGGATCTGGAGATGACCAGCCTCGTCGGGATGGTCGACCCGCCGCGCGAGGAGTCGAAGGCCGCGGTCGCCGACGCCCAGGCGGCGCACATCCGGGTGCGGATGGTGACCGGCGACGATGTCGTCACCGGCGCCGCGATCGCCACGCAGCTCAACATACCGGGCGAGGCGATCCTCGGCGCCGAGTTCGCAGCGCTGTCAGAAACCGAGCGGCTCGACCGGATCGACCGCATCGGCGTGGTCGGCCGGGTCGCCCCCGAGCACAAGGTGCTGCTCGCCGAGACGCTCAAGCAGAAGGGCCACGTCGTCGCCATGACCGGTGACGGCGTCAACGACGCGCCCGCCATCAAGGCCGCCGACATCGGCGTGGCCATGGGGAGCGGCACCGAGGTGGCGAAGAACGCCGGCCGCATGATCCTGTCCGACGACAACTTCGCCACCATCGTCTACGCGGTCGAGCAGGGCCGCAAGCTCTACGACAACCTCAGCAAGTACATCCGCTTCGTGCTGCTCGAGCTCGTCGCGTTCGTGCTGACGTTCCTGGGCGCGACCCTATTCAACCTCGCGGCCGGCCAGCCGTTCACGCCGGTGCAGATCTTGTGGATCAACTTCCTGGTCAACGCCCCGTTCGGCGTCGCGCTCGGCTTCGACAAGCAGACGCCCGGCTTGATGAGCCGCCATCCCCGGCCGCGCGGGGAATCGATACTGACCCGCGGGGTGATGATCACCTGCGGTCTGGTCGGCCTGTTCATCGCCGTCGCCAACCTAGCGCTGATCGCGACCGGGAAAAACCACTACGGCAGCGTCAAGATCGGCCAGTCGATGGGCCTGGTCGCCTTCACCCTGATGCTCGTGGTCGCCGCCTTCGAGGCCCGCAGCGAGACCGAGACCGCCTTCGGCGCGGACGTCTTCAACAGTTCCCGGATGAACGTGATCGCGGTGGCCGAGGTCGCCGGGGCGTTCCTCATCACCCAGGCGAACTTCATGAATCATCTGCTCGGCACCACCCAGCTGACCGCCGCCCAGTGGGGGTTCGCGTTTCTCGCCGCCGTCGTC
>DATBOX010000176.1:0-3631 GCA_036561685.1 Candidatus Limnocylindrales bacterium
GGGCGTGGAGGTCGTCCCGTGGCGCAACCTGCGGTCGCTGTTCCGCATCCTGCGCCAGCCGGTCGTGCTTGGCCTGCTCGTCGACTGGGGCTATCGCGCCGAGGACGTGCCGGTCCGCCTCTTCGGGGCGTGGACCACGCTGCCGGCCGGGCCGGCCGTGCTTGCCGCGCGGACCGGGGCGCTGCTCGTGCCGGTCGCCTGCCGCCGCCTGCCCGACGGCCACTACGAGGCGGAGCACCTGGAACCGATCGAGGTCCCCGACGGCTCGCCGGCCGGCGTGGCCCGGGCCACCCAGGCCATCGCCGACGCCGTCGAGACGATGGTCCGTGAAGCCCCCGCCCAGTGGTACACCTTCAAGCGCATGTGGCCGGCGACGGCCGCCGAGGCCGAAGCGCTGGCGGTACGGGCCGCCCAGGTACTGGCCGACAAGGCGCCGGCCGAGGCGGCCCCCGAGCCATCTCCGGCATGAGCGAACCTCCGACCGGCACGCCGCGCCAGCGCCTCACGGCACGCCTGGTGGTGGCCGGCTCGGCCCTCGCCTGCCGGCTGCCGGGCGGCCTTTTGGAACGCCTGGCCGACACGCTCGGCGGGGCCCACTACCTCCTCGCCGGCGCCCCGCAGCGGGCCCTCGTGCGGGCCAACATGCGGCGGGTCTGCGAGGGCCTCGTGGCGGCGGGGCTGGCCAGCCCACGCGTCACGGCGGCGACGAGCGACCCCCGCGTCCTGGACGACCTGGTCCGCGGCGTCTACCGGCATCACGCCAGGTACCTGGTGGAGCTGATGCGAGGGCCGACCATGACGGCCGCCTGGCTGGCGGAGCACCTGGTGCTGGAGACGATGGAGACCATCGACGCCGCCTACGCGCGGGTCGCCGACGGCGGTGCCCTGCTGGCCCTGGGCCTGCACTTCGGGCCCGTCGAGATGCCCGCCATCTACAGCGCGGTGCGCAGCGGTCGCCGCGTCGCCGGGCCGATGGAGATCATCGACAACCCGCCGCTGCAGGCCTGGTTCACGGCGCAGCGGGAGCGCCTGGGGGTGCAGGCCATCACCCCGCCCGAGACGGCCGGGCCGGAGCTCCGCCGGGCGCTCCGCGAGGGCGGCCTGGTGGGCATCGTGGCCGACCGCGATATCTCCGGCAGCGGCCGGCGGACGCAGCTCTTCGGCTGGCCGGCCCCGCTGTCCGCCGGCCCGGCCCTGCTGGCGCTCGAGAGCGGCGTGCCCACGTACGCCGTGGCCATCCGGCGCGTCGGCTGGAGTCGGTATGCGGGCCGCATGGAGCCACTCGACGTGCCGGCGGGCGGCTCACTGCGCCAGCGCGTCGAGGCCTTCATGGAGGGTGAGGCGCGCGCCTTCGAGCGCCTCGTGGCCGCTGCCCCGGAGCAGTGGTGGGCCCTTCTCTTCCCCATCTGGCCCGATCTCGTGCCCGCGGCCGCGGCGCGCCCATGAGCGCCGTCGAGCCCGCCGGCGCGACCCGCTCCGGTCGGGCGGACCTGCACATCCACACCGCCGCCTCGGACGGCACCGCGCCCGTGACCGACATCCTGGAGCGCGTGGCCGCCCGGGGGGACCTGGACGTCATCGCCATCGCCGACCACGACCGCCTCGACGCCGCGCTGGCGGCCCAGGCGATGGCGCGCAGTCGCGCCTACCCCTTCGACGTGATCGTGGGCGAGGAGATCAGCACGCGCGGAGGGCATCTGCTCGGCCTGTTCCTGACACGCCCCGTCCGGCCCTGGCGGTCGATGCGGGCCACGATCGCGGAGGTCCACGCCCAGGGGGGCCTGGCGGTGCCCGCCCATCCCTTCATCCCATACCCGCTCTGCGTCAGCCGCCGGACGCTGCTGCGGCTGCTGGCCGACCCCGACCCGAACGTGCATCCCGATGCGCTCGAGGTCTTCAACCCCACGACGATCGGTCGCCGCTGGCACCCCCAGGTCGTGGCCTTCGCCGCGGAGCACGCGCTCGCCGGCATCGGCGACAGCGACGCCCATGAGCTGGACCAGATCGGCCAGGGCTGGACCGGGTTCCCCGGCCGCAGCGCGGATGACCTCCGCCGCGCGATCGAGACAGGCACCACGACCTGGCACGGCGACTTCTACCCGCGGTTCGCCCAGGTGGGCATGGTGGGCCGCCAGTACCGCAAGAAGGCGGTGGATCTCTCGGCCGACCTGGGCGGCCGCCTGCTGCGGCGGGGCACGGGGCGGGACCTGGGCTACCCCGGCGGGCGGGAGCGGCCGGCGCGCTACCGGGCGGCGGACGGCGAAGAGGCCCCTCTGCCGTGAAGATCGGCCTCGTCACGCCCTACGTCTATCCCCTGCCCGGGGGGGTCAACGAGCACGTCCGGCACCTCTACGAGAACCTCCTGACGCGCGGCCACGACGTGCGCATCATCTCCAGCACGCACGGCTTCCAGAAGGCCAGCGAGGGCGACGTGATCCGCCTCGGGCGCGGCTTCAGCGTGCCCACCAACGGCTCCGTCGGGACGCTCACCCTCTCGCCCCGCTACCTGGCCCAGGCGCGCGAGCTGATCGCCGCGGAACGCTTCGACCTGCTGCACTTCCACGAACCGCTGGTGCCGTTCCTGTCCCCCATCCTGTTGCGCGAATCCGATTGCGTGAACGTGGCGACCTTCCACGCCTACGCCGGCTGGAGCCCCGCCTACCAGGTCATCGGGCGGGCGGTGCGCGGGTCGGTCGCCCGGCTGCACGGCCGGATCGCGGTCAGCGCGGCGGCGCGCCATTTCATCGACCACTACTTCCCGGGCGATTACAAGGTCATCCCCAACGGGGTCGACCTGTGGCGCTACGAGTCGGCGCGGCCCATCGCCAGGTGGCGCGACGGCACGCCCAACATCCTGTTCGTGGGTCGCTTCGAAGCCCGCAAGGGCCTGCCCGTCCTGCTCAAGGCGTACCGCACCCTGCGCCGCTCGGGCCGGGCGTGCCGGCTCCTCGTGGTGGGCTCCGGGCCGCTCGAGCGGGAGGTCCGGCGGTACGTGCAGACGCGGCGTCTGCAGGGCGTCGAACTCCTGGGCCGCGTCAGCGACGAGGAGAAGGCGCGCTACTTCGCCACGGCCGACGTCTTCGTCGCCCCGGCCACCGGCCAGGAGTCGTTCGGCATCGTGCTGCTGGAGGCGATGGCCGCCGGCACGCCGATCGTGGCCAGCGACATCCATGGCTACAAGGGCGTCGTGCGGCGTGACGTGGAGGCGCTCCTGGTCGAGCCGCGAGACCCGCACGAGCTGGCCGTGGCCCTGGCGACGCTCCTGGACGATCCCGCCCGCCGGGAGCAGCTGGCGGATGCGGGGCGGCGGCGGGCCGAGCAGTTCGGCTGGCCGCGCATCACGGCCAAGGTGGACGACTACTACGGCTTCGTCATCCGGCGCCTCGCCGCCCAGGGGCGCTTGCCGTCAGGCTTCCGCGCCCCGATCCCCGAGCCGACCGACCGGGCGGAGCGGCCGGCCTAGGGCCAGGACAGCCCGGCGGCGGCGTGCAGCGCGGCGTCGGCGCCGTCGGAGACGCCGAGCGGGCCGCCGAGGACGACCATCGAGGGCGGCGCCAGCCGGGTCACCTCGTCGAGGACCTCCTGGGGCACGGTGTCGCCGTCGGGCACGAGGAGCAGCGGGCCGCCGAGC
>DATBOX010000177.1:0-8004 GCA_036561685.1 Candidatus Limnocylindrales bacterium
CCCCCGACGCATCTGGAGTCTTCTGCGTGCACGAACCCGTCTTTCCGGCGCCCCCGATGGCGCCCCCGCCACAGCGGCCGACCCCCGCGTGGCTCATCGAAGCCGGCTACCAGGACCGGCGCCTTGGCGTCCTGAAATCCGGCAAGGAGGCCGAGGTCTTCCTGGTCGAGCGCAGCTCGGCCGAGCGGACCTGCCTGCTCGCCCACAAGCGCTACCGCCCGCGCAACCCCGGGAAGGGTGAGCTGGAGGAGCTGGGCTTCTCCAAGGGCACCGTCTACCGCAACGATGCCGTCTACCGCCGCGGCTGGCACCTGCGCACCCGCGACCAGCGGGCGGTCGATCGCGGCACCGACCACGGCCGTGACGTCACGGCCGGCATGTGGCCGGCCAACGAGCTGGCGATGCTCGGTCGCGCCTGGGCGGCCGGCGCCAACGTCCCCTATCCGGTAGAGCGGACGGAGGACGGCCTGCTGATGGAGTTCATCGGCGACGAGTCGCTGGTCGCGGCGCCACGCCTGGTCAACGCCGCCCTGGATCGCCCTGCCCTTGGCCAGGCCTGGCAGCAGCTGCTCGCCGACCTGCGTCGCTTGACCCGGGCCGGCGTCGTGCATGCCGATCTGTCCGTGTACAACCTGCTGTGGTGGAAGGGCCGCGTGGTCGTCATCGACTTCCCGCAGGCCGTCCACGCCATCACGAACCCCGCCGCTGCCGACCTCCTCCATCGGGACGTGGTCAACGTGGCGACCTGGTTCGGCAACCGCGGCCTGCGCCTGGACGCTGAGGCGACGTTCGTGGACCTGCTGCGGGACCTGCCCTGAGGCTGGACCCGCTCGAACGTGCGTGCTAGCATCGCCGCCCCGTGCGCACCCTCCGCGCCACGCGCAGCTACGAGGCTTCCGGCGTGCCATCGCCTCGCCCCACGCCCGCCACGCCCGTCACGCCGGCGTCTCCGGCTCGACCGCGCCTCGGCCAGACCTCACTTGGCCTCGTCCCCGACGCGATCTCGCTCCCGACGCTGCCCCTGGAGCCCGAGTGGAAGCTCCAGCAGCGCCTCTGGGGCCACGCGTTCCACCCCATGTGCAGCTATCTCGCGATGTTCCCCGCGGGCCTCGCTCACGCCTTCATCGCCCGGTACACGCGGCCCGGCGACGTCGTCCTTGACCCCTTCAGCGGCCGCGGCACGACGCCGCTCCAGGCCTGCGCGGAGGGTCGGCTGGGGGTGGGCGTCGATCTCAATCCCATGGCCGCGCTGCTCACGGCGGCGAAGGTCGATGCGCCGGCCCGGCCGGACGTCAGCGCCCGCCTGGGTCAGCTCCACCTGCGCTTCCTGGACGAGCGGACGGCCTGGCAGGCCCTGGCCCGCGCCGCGCTCGCCGCACCAGGCCGTGGTGGGACACCGGTGCCCACGGCGGGTGGAGGTGGCACAGCGGCGCCGCTGCCGCCCGAGGTGGCCCTGGCCTTCCATCCCCGGACGCTGGCCGAGCTGCTCTTCCTGCGCCACGAGCTGCATGCCCTGGACGGGCCGGTGGCCCTGGCCGACCGGCGCGACCGGTTCATCGCGGGGGCCGTGCTGGGCATCCTCCACGGGCGCAGCGCGACCTACCTGTCCGACCTGATGCCCAACTCGTTCAGCATGGCGCCGCGCTACGTGCGTGAGTTCGTGGCCCGGACGGGCTTCCAGGCCGCAGAGCGCGACACCTTCGGCTGTATCGAGGCCAAGCTGCGACGCCTCTACCGCCAGGGCGTGCCACCGGTCCGCGGCGTGGCCCTGCGGGGCGACGCCCGAACTGCCGCGGCACCGGTGCGGGCGGCCCTGCGGGCCCGTGCCCTGCCCGACCGCGCCCGCCTCGTGGTGACCAGCCCGCCGTACATGCGCGTCGTCAAGTACGGCTACTACAACTGGCTGCGGCTGTGGTTCCTGGGGATCGACCCGGCCGCCGTCGACGCCGAGCTCGACGATGCCCACCGTCTGCCCGCGTACGTCGACTTCCTGCGCCAGGTCCTGGACGACCTGACCGCCGTGCTGGCGGACGATGCCGTGGTGGCGCTCGTCATCGGCGACGTGGCGATGGACCGGGGGCGTGCCTTCAGCGGCGGCTTCGGCCTGGCCGAGACCGTCTGGGAGCAGGCCGCCGAGCCGGCGGGGTACCGCCTGGCGGGCCTCGTCGTCGACGAGATCGCGGCCCATCGCAAGCTCACCCGGATCTGGGGCGCGGAGGCGGGGCGCGCCACCACGACGGACCGCGTGCTGGTCATCTCGCCCACCGAGCTGGGGCGGCGGAGGGCCCTCGCCGGGGCGACGCTGCCGGTCGACTGGACCTGGCCGCCACCGAGCCGGACGCGCCTGGGCTAGGCCCGCCCGAGCGGATAGGCCGGGACGGTACACTCGTCCCGATGCGCCCCTTCTACCATCCCGACGACCTCGCGGCCATGGATCCGCTGGTCCTCATGAAGAACCTCGACCACGTCCGCATGACCAGCCGCCGCCTGAGCTACGTGCTGCAGGGGCAGGTGCACCTGTACGTGCCCGAGGCGAACCAGCTGCGTGACGAGATCGATCGGTACGTTGAGGCGGAGCGCCAGATCGAAGGCGAGATGGCCAGGCGCCGCATCCGCGCCTGAGGCTCAGCTGGCGGGGCGCTCCTCGCCGATCACCTCGCGCACGAGCGCGGCCAGGCCCGGCATCTCCCCCAGCGTGAAGCGGATGCCGTGGTCCGAAAGCTCGACGAAACCCCAGTCGCGATACGCTCGGCGGGCCGCCACGGCGCACATCTCGTCGTAGAGCTCGGGCCACGCGACGCGCCGCCGGCGGCGGCAGAAGCGGACGAACTCGACCGCCTCGTCGCCCGCCTCACCAGCCGCGCCGGGGGCTGAGCCGGCGGGGATGACGGACCGGGCGGGGCGTGCTTGCATGGCCAGGGCAGGACCTTTCGTCACGACTATCTTCCCTGCTGGCGACGGGCGCGCGGCGACTAGGTCTGAGCGCGCGTCGAAGCCAGAACGGACCGATCTCCGCACGGTGGTCGCGTGGGGCGACCCGGGGGACCTGCCCGTGATGAGTGCTCGCCCATGGTACCCCCGCGCCGGGTGTCGCGGGTAGGGGATCTGTCCACCAAGTTGTCCACCAAGTTGTCCACAGGGCTCAGGCGGAGCGCCGGCGGACCCCCAGGCCGGGTCGGTCGGACAGGTGCCAGCGGCAGGCCGCATCGAGCTCGAGCCCTTCGTAGGGGTCGCTGGCGAGCAGCAGGTTGCCGTCGAGGTCGACCCAGTCGACCAGCCCCGCGACGGCCACCGAGGCGGCCACGCCGACCGTGGTCTCCTCCATGCAGCCGAGGAAGATGCCGAAACCCAACGCCCGGGCCTGCTCGATCATCCGCTTTGCCGGCCCGACCCCGCCGACCTTGGCCAGCTTGACGTTGACGCCCTGGACGACGCCGACCAGCCCTTCGAGGTCGGTGGCCACCACCGCGCTCTCGTCGGCCACGACCGGCAGCGGGCTCACACGCTGGAGGGCCGCCAGGTCGGCCAGGCGATGGGCGGGGAACGGCTGCTCGATGAGCTCAACGCCAAGCCGCACCAGCTCGGGTACCAGGCGCTCGCCATCGGCCAGGCTCCAGGCCGTGTTGGCGTCGACGCGGATGGGGCCGTCGTAGACCTCCCGCACCGCCTCCAGCGTGGCCAGGTCGCGCGGCCCGCCGACCTTGATCTTGAGGGCCGGGAAGTGCGCCGCCCGGGCCGCCCGCTGGGCCACGACGGCCGGCTCGTCCAGGCCGATCGTGAAGTCGGTGGGCGGCACCTCGCGCGGCGTGCCAAGCAGTTCCGGCAGACCCAGCCCGAGGTGCTTGCCGGCCAGGTCGTGGAGGGCGATGTCGAGGGCGCACTTGGCCGCCCCGTGATGGCGGATGGCCTCGTCCATCGCCTCGTCGGCCGACGCGAGCCACGCCCGGGTCGCCTCGAGCTCGTCCGGCATCGGGCCCAGGGGCAGCAAGGCCTCCAGGAGGAGCGGCAGGACGACCGCCATGGTGGCCACCGTCTCGCCGTAGAACGGGTCGGGGAAGCCCTCGCCGAGACCGGTCGGACCGCCGGCCTCCTGGAGCTCCGCGATCAGCGTCGTGGCGACACGATCATCGACCGACCGGGCGATGCGGAAGGGGTCCTTGAAGGGGATCTCGTGGACGGTCCAGCGCAGCTGCCACCGGCCGGCCTGCACGCCGCCGCTCACGAGAGGCGCTCGCGGAGCGCGTCCAGAAGCCTTTCACCCCCGAAGCGGTAGGCATCGTCGGTCGGGAGGCCGGTCAGCTCCGCCGTTTCGGCGATCACGCGCCGCGCGTGGGCTTCGGTCAGCGTCGAGGTGTTGAGGGCCACCGCCGCGACCACCGAGGGGGCGACGAGGGCCGCCACCTCCTCGTGCAGCCGGATGAACTCGGGCAGCGGCTGGAGGGGGAAGGACGCCTCGGGCAGGTGGTCGAAATCGTGCCGCTCCAGGCCCACCCGGTGGACCATCACCATGGCGTGGGGCGTCGTGCCATGGATCAGGCCCAGCGTGACGGAGCTGTAGGCGGGATGGTCGAGCGAGCCCTGACCCTCCACGAAGAGCCAATCACCCAACGCCTCCCCCTGCTCGACCAGGGACTCGCATGCGCCGTTGAGGAAGTCGCTGATGACGCGGTCGACGGTCACGCCCCAGCCAGCGATCATCATGCCGGTCTGCCCGGTCGGCACGAAGACGCTCGCCAGCCCGGCCTGCTGAGCCGCCCGCGTCAGCTCGAGCGCCACACTCATCTTGCCGATCGCGCAGTCCGTGCCGACGGTGAGGATGACCTTCTTGCCCGGCAGGTGGCGCCGCCCCACGGCGGTCGCCGACTGGTCGGGGGCGCGGCGGAAGTCGACGATCGAGACGCCGCGCGCTTTGGCCGCCGCCGCGAATCCGGGATCGTCGCCCAGCATGGTGTGGAGGCCCGAGTGGATGTCCAGCCCCTGATCGATGGCGTGGAGGATCACGTCGCGCCAGGCCTGCGGCAGGCGGCCGCCCGTGGGGGCGATACCGATGAGGAGGGTGTCGGGGTGGCGCGGGAGGGCCTCGTCCAGGGTCGCCACGATGGGGATATCGAAGCCCTCGCCCATGTCGTCGCGGACGTTGCCGGGGGCCCGCGTCGAGTCGATCACCGCGACGATGACATCGCGGCCGTAGCGGATGACGCCACGCGCGGTCTTGCCACCATGGGGATTGAAATGGCCCTCGGCGAGGATCGCCAGCCGGCGCGGCGTCGCTTGCGGGTCCACGGTGGCGAGTCTACCGGCTGCGCCACCGCGGAGGTAGATTGCGCCCGTGAGCTTCGACGTAGCGGCGGATGCCTACGACCGCTTCATGGGCCGGTACTCGCGGCTCCTTGCCCCCCAGCTGGCCGACCTCGCCGGGGTGCGAGCGGGCCAGCGGGTGCTCGACGTGGGCTGCGGCCCCGGCGCGCTCACCGCCGAGCTGGTCACGCGGCTGGGGCCCGCGGCCGTCACGGCCGTCGACCCGTCGGAGCCGTTCGTCGCTGCGGTTCGAGCGCGCCACCCCGGCATCGACGTGCGACGGGCGTCGGCGGAGCGACTGCCGTTCCCGGACGGGACGTTCGACGCGACCCTGGCCCAGCTCGTCGTCCACTTCATGTCCGATCCGGTCGGCGGCCTGGCCGAGATGGCCCGCGTGACCCGGCGGGACGGTGTGGTCGCCGCGTGTGTCTGGGACCACGGCGGCGGCCAGGGCCCGCTCAGCCTCTTCTGGCAGGCCGCGCGCGAGCTCGACCCCGACGTCCATGACGAATCGCAGCTGGCGGGCGTCCGGGCGGGCCACCTGACCACGTTGTTCGAAGCGGCGGGCCTCCGGGAGGTAGAGGAGACGGCTCTGACGGCTGCCTTCGGGCACGCGAGCTTCGATGAGTGGTGGGAGCCGTTCAGCGGCGGCGTCGGGCCGGCGGGCTCCTACCTTGCCGGCCTGGACGCGTCCCGGCGGGCCGAGCTGCGCGAACACTGCCGCGCCCTGCTCCCGTCCGGCCCATTCGTCGTCACCGCCCTGGCCTGGGCGACTCGCGGCCTCGCGTAGCAGCGGGGGAGTTGGTACCGCATATCGGATTCGAACCGATGATCTCCGCCTTGAGAGGGCGGTGTCCTGGGCCTCTAGACGAATGCGGCATCGATGCCGAGGCGGCCCGCGTCGGCGGCGGCCAGTCTAGCAAAGCCCCCCGGACGCGTCACCGTAGCGAGCCTACAAGTGGTGCGCCTCCAGGAAACCCTTGAGCGCCGCGGCCACCTGGGCGTGGCTCTCGTCGCCGGCCACCAGGCCATAGTGCGAGTGGGCGCCGAAGGGCAGATATTCGGCCTCGATCCACTCGGCCAGGCGCTCCGAGTCCGGCTCCGGATAGAGGCGATCGAGTCCGCCACCGATGACCAGCCGCGGGCTGACCTGCAGCCCCAGCGGTTCGATGGGGATGCCGGCCAGAACGTCGCGGTGGGCGGCGCCCGACTCGGCCCCCATCATGTGCTGGATGCGCAGGACATCGCCGATCGACAGGTCGGGGTTCTGCCGGCGGATCTGCTCGGGCAGACCCTGCCAGCCGATGAAGTCGCGGCGGAACAGCGCCGGCACCTCGCGCAGCTGGTGGAGCTTGGCCGGCGGCCGCAGCTCCTGGGGCAGGGCCGGGCTGATGAGGACGAGGCCGGCCATCGCCTGGCGCTCGGCCAGCTTCAGGGCGAGCAGGCCGCCGAGCCCGTGGCCGACCACCACGGCGTCGCCACCCAGGCGCCGGTGCGCGGCCTCCACGTCGCCCAGGTAGGTCCCGAAGTCCAGCTCCTCGAAGTCCGCGTTGTCGGACCAGTAATGCGCCCGCAGGTTGACCGCGTGGGCCTCCCAGCCCCGCGTCGCGAAGTACTCCTGGTAGCGATGCCAGACCCACGAGCCACCGAGCTCCCCGTGGACCAGCAGCAGCGGTCGCCGGCGCGAGCGCCGCTCGGGCAACCACGATTCGATGTGCACGCCGCGTTCCAGCAGGTCGATCTCATCCTTGCGGATGGGCCTCGTCGGCTGCGCGCGCTCCATCGGCGGGTGGGCGACCGGCAGGGTGATCGGTTCGTCGGCCATCGGCTCAGGACCCTCCCATATCGAACACCAGGCCGGTGGCCGGCTTGGGGGCGAAGTAGGTCGACTTCTGCGGCATCAGCTCGCCGGTCTCGGCCACGGCCAGGACGGCCTCGACGGGTGTGGGGTCGAGCAGGAAAGCCGTGTCGGCCTCGCCCCGCCGGACCGCCGCCATGGCTTCCGCGGCGTCACTCGTGTAGCCGATGGCCCCGCCATGCGCCGCGTCCTCCCCGAGACCAAGCAGCTCCTGCAGCGCGGCCGCGAGGACGGACACGTCCAGCCAGCGAAGGGCCTCCGAGCCGTGCCCGTCCAGCAGCGCCCCGAGCGCGGCCGGCCGCGGCGTGAGGATGGCCGCCACGTCGCCCGTGTAGACGCCGAGCCGTTGCCCGGGTCGTGGCTGGGCCATGACCTTGACGAGTGCCTCCGCTGAGGGGCAGCGGTCGACGCGGAAGAGCCGCGCGGCCGCCGCCAGGAGCGCCGGGCCGGCGGGCCGGCCGCGGACGAGACGGTGAGTCGGCAGGGTGGTCACCGGCGTCGCGGCCAGGTCGAACAGCAGGGTCATGATCGTGGCCGCGTCGGGCCGCTCGGCGTGGAACAGCAGGGCCGTCTCGTAGCGATGGTGGCCGTCGGCGATGGTGATCGGCCCCTCGGACGCGCCCGCCAGCAGCGCGCGGGCCGCCGTACCCCGCACGGTGTCGTCGACCGGCACGACCCACAGGCGATGCTCGACCGCCCCGTCGTCGACCACGGAGGCGTCCGGCGGCACGGCCATCAGGGCATGCAGGGCCGCCCCCGTGGCGGAGCCGGCGGTGCGGTACAGCCCGATGATCGGGCTGAGGTTGGCCCCCGTGGCTCGCAGCAGGGCCAGGCGGTCGGCCCGGGCG
>DATBOX010000178.1:0-16488 GCA_036561685.1 Candidatus Limnocylindrales bacterium
GTGCGGTGGCTCCAGATGCCGCGGACCAGCTCGGTCAGCGCCTCGTGCGTGGCCCCCGTCCGCAGCGGCGTGCGCAGGTCATGGCCGCGGACGCCGAAGAGGCAGGTGTAGAGCAGCCCTTCGGCCGACAGCCGGGCACGCGTGCACGCGCCGCAGAAGGGTTGCGTCACCGAGGCGATGAGGCCCACTTCACCCGATCCGTCGCGGTAGCGCCACCGGTTGGCGACCTCGCCGGGGTAGTTGGGCGGCACCGCCTCAAGGGGCGTCTCGGCATCGATCGAGGCGATGATCTCGGCCGCCGGCACGACATCCTCCAGCCGCCAGCCGTTGGTATGGCCCACGTCCATGTACTCGATGAAACGCAGGATGATGCCGCGCTCGCGGAAGTAGCGCGCCATGGGCACGACGCTCTGCTCGTTGAGGCCACGCCGCACGACCATGTTGACCTTGAGCGGCGCGAGGCCGGCCCGCTCCGCGGCGGCGATGCCGTCGAGCACGCGGTCGACCGGGAAGTCGACGTCGTTCATGCGCCGGAAGACGGCGTCGTCGAGCGAGTCCAGGCTGACCGTCACCCGGCCCAGGCCGGCCGCGGCGAGGTCCGCGGCCTGCCGCGCCAGCAGCGAGCCGTTCGTCGTCAGGGTCAGGTCCTTCAGGCCAGGGATGTCCGCCAGCAGGCGGACGAGCCGGGGCAGGTCCCGTCGGACCAGCGGCTCCCCGCCGGTCAGGCGGATCTTGCGCACCCCCTCGGCGACGAAGACCCGGGCCAGCGTCGCGATCTCCTCGAAGGTCAGCAACTCCGAGCGCTCGAGGAACTGGAAGTCCCGCCCGAAGACCTCGCGGGGCATGCAGTAGACACAGCGGAAGTTGCAGCGGTCGGTGACCGAGACGCGGAGGTCGCGCAGGGAGCGGCCGAGGCGATCGACGACCTCAACGCCACCCGGCGAGCCAGCCGGGGACGCCGCCGGCTGGGGCACCAGCGCTGACGGTGAGCTTTTCACAGCCCAATCGTACGCGCTCGCCCGCCGAGGGAGCCGCGGCCGGCCGGCGCGTCCCTCCTCACGAGAGGCGCGGGCTGCGCCGCGACGCCGTCCATGCGTGCGCGGGAGCCGGCCGGATGAATCGCCGGCGTCGTCGCGGGGTGAGCGGTGGAGTGCGGAAGTGGTGCGTTCCGGTACCACCGGCGTGAAGAGTTGGTACCTCTAGCGGCCTCCGCATACTCGGACCGCCGACCTAGCATGACCGAGTCGTCTGACCACACCGAACCACCCCTGCAACGAGGGTCGTGACCGATGGCTTCTACCGAACAGAAAGCCGGCTTCCGCCTCCCCTGGGGTGGCTCCGCGTCGACGGATGCCCCCGAGCAGGAGACGCAGCCCGAGGACGGCTCGCCGCAGGTCGACCAGGAAGGCGCCCAGATGAGCATCGCCACCGCCGACCCGACCCAGGCCCCCGCGGACGGCGGGTCGCCCGAGCAGGTCGCCCCCGCCGAGGAGCTCCCGACCGCGAGCGCCCCCGCGCCGATGGCCGCTGCCGTCGCGCCGCACAAGCCGGCCCGCTTCGTGACCGAGCTGGTGCGCGCCATGCGCGCCGAGCTGGAGAAGCATCGCGACAGTACGCTCGACGAGTTCCGCGTCGAAGCCAAGAACCACGTCGAGGGCGTCCACAAGCGCTCCGCCGAAGAGGTCACCGAACTCCGCCAGATCGCCGACGAGGACATCGCCGGCGTCCGCGAATGGTCCAAGGCCGAGATCGCCCGCATCCGCGCCGAGACCGAGGAGCGCATCGAGACCCGCAAGGGCGAGCTCGAGTCGCACCTCGAGGAACATGCCGCCCTCATCGAGCGGGAGATCGAGAAGGTCCAGGCCCGCGTCACCGCCTACGAGGTGGAGATCGACGCCTTCTTCGCCAGCCTGGCCACGATCGAGGATCCTGCCGCGTTCGCGTCTGCCGCGCAGCAGGTGCCCGACCCGCCCTCGCTGGAGGCGGCCGGCGCCGAGGCCCGCTCCGAGGCCCTTGCCGATCTCATCCGGGCCGGCAATGCGCCGGACGAAACGACCCCCGAGCAGCCCGCCGGGGCCGTCGAGGCGGAGGCCCCCGTGGCCGAAGCCGGCGCCGCCGAGACGGTCGAGGCGGAGGCCCCCGTGGCCGAAGCCGGCGCCGCCGAGACGGTCGACGAGGGCGCCCCGATGGATCCGCAGGACCCGCGGACCGCGGCCCTCGCCGCGAGTGAGGACCTGGCGGCCGCCGAGTCACAGGCCGCGGTCGATGCCGCGACCTCCGTGAGCGAGGAGTCCGAGGGGATCCCCGAGAGCGAGGCCGACATCGTGGCAGCCCGCCTCAACGGGCTGGTGCCCGAGCACGTCGGCGCCATCCAGCGCGCCGCGCCCGCGGAGGACATGGTCTCCACGCAGGTCATCGTGACCGGCCTGGTGAGCGTCGCCTCGATCGCCTCGTTCAAGCGCCACCTGAGCCGCCTGGCCGGCGTCAACTCGGTCGGCGTCAGCTCGGGCCCTGACGGCGAGTTCATCTTCAAGGCCAACCACACCCCCGGCACCAACCTCAAGGACCTCCTGCCCACGATCAGCGGATACAGCGTGCGCGTGACCTCCGCCGGCGACGGCGTGATCAACGTCTCGGCGCGCGATCCCGAGAACTAGACCCGGCCGAGGAGGCATCGCGTCCGTGGCTCGTCCGACGATCCTGTGCTGCCTGCCCATCGATGAATGCACGCCCGTCGGCGTCGCGCTGACCGAGGCCGGCTTCGCCGTCCTTCACGCCGCCAACGCGGCGGAGGCCGGCCCCACGCTGGCCAAGCGCCGGGACATCGGCGTTGCCATCATCGACGGCGAGACCGATTTCGACGACTCGCTCGAGTTGTACAGCCTGCTCCATGGCAATGGCGTCGAGGTGCCGACCCTCATGGTCGTCTCGCCCAAGGCCTTCGAGCGGCTGACGACCAATACGATGGACGCCGACTCGACCGAGTACTTCACCCGGCCCTACAGCGCCGAGTCGCTGCGCTGGCGTGTCGAGGCGATGCTCATCCGCTCCCAGACGTTCGATGACGGGAGCGGCCCCATCCTGGCCGCTGAGCTGCCGGGCGACGGCCTGGCCACGCGGGCCCTCGTGATCGGCATCTTCAATCCCAAGGGCGGCGTGGGCAAGACGAGTTTGGCGACCAACCTGGCGTCGGCGCTCCAGACGCTGCGCGGCCAGAGCGTGCTCCTCATCGACGCCGACACCACCAGCGGCCATATCGCCACGTCGCTCGGCCTCGAGCACCTGAAGTCCGTGGCCGATGCGCTCGACGACGACGAGGGCGTGCCCCGCAACTTCGGCGGCATCGCCGCCGCCCATGCCAACGGCCTGCGCGTGGCCGCCCTGGTCAGCAACCCGCTCCAGGTGGAGCAGATCGACCCGGCCGCCATGGGCGAGGCCCTGGCCCGCTCGCGGTTCGGCTTCGACATCGTCATCATCGACATGCACCCCGACTACGGCGCCCTCAATCGGGCCATCTTCGAGCGGTGCGACCGCATCCTCGTGCCGGTCACGCCGGACGTGCCGGCCCTGCGTGCCGCGATGCAGTTCCTGGAGATCGCCGACCAGGCCGGCCTGCGCGACCGCCTGACCATGGTGGTCAACCGTGCCAACAGCGGCGTGAGCATCAGCGACATGGAGAAGACGACCGGCCTGCGCGCTTTCTCCGAGATCCGCTCGGCCGGTCCACTCTTCGTCAAGGCGGCCAACGAGGGCACGACCGTCGTGGAGCGCTTCCCGCGCGAGAAGGTCACCGAGGACTTCCTGGTGCTGGCCGACCGCCTCCTCGACCGGGCACCCGAGCCGCAGATCGAGCGCGGCTTCCTGGGCAACCTCCTCAGCCGACCTCAGCCCGCCCGCGTCTGACCGTCCGTCAGCCCTCCTGGGCGCGGGCCTCGGACGAGCCGGCTGCGCCCGGCGCCACCGACCCTTCGTCGAGCTGCTCCACGCCCCGCAGGTAGCTGCGATTCACCAGCGCCACGTCGACGTTGGCGTCGCCCACGCGCTGGGTGCCGTGGAACGCCTGGGCGTTGGTCACCGGGATGAAGAGCTCCGTGGTGCGGTCCAGGAGGCGAGCCGGCTCGGTGCCGGGGAACAGGTGCACCATGCCGACGATGCGGAACGGCGGGCACTCCAGGGCGACCGCGTAGTCCACCTTGTGGATGCGATGGGCCGAGCGTTCTTCCTCGGTCTGCGCGGGCAGGGAGTCCTTGCCGCCCAGCACGACGACGAGGTCGTAGGGGTCCACCGCCTGCAGCCCGGGCGCCGGCGTGAACGCGGCGCTGCCGTCGGAGGGCGCCCAGCTGACGTCGGTGATGGGGATCGCCTCGCGCTTGTTGAGGGCATCCGAGAGGCGACCCTTGATGTGCATCATGCCGAGCAGGCGCCAGTCCTCGGTCAGGGCATCGAACGGCACGCCCTGGTCGGTGACGCGCTCGGGGGCGCGGGGGGCCGGCGGCGCCTCCTCATCCGGGGGAGCCGGGGCCTCGCTGCGTCCGAAGAGTCGGAACGACGGCATCGAGGGCTCTCCTACTCCTCCGCCCGACCGGTGTTCGAGCGGATCGTCTCCACGACCCCTGCATCGGCGAGCGTGGTCGTGTCGCCAAGCGTGCGACCTTCCGCCAGATCGCGCAAGAGGCGGCGCATGATCTTGCCGGAGCGGGTCTTGGGCAGGTCGGGCGTGAACAGCAGGTAGCGTGGCCTCGCCAGCGGTCCGATGACCTGGGCGACGTGCTCACGCAGCTCGTGCCCGAGCGCGTCGGACGGCTCCTGGCCGGCCTTGAGGATGACGAAGGCGAAGATGGCCTGGCCGGTGATGGGGTCGGTCCGGCCGACCACGGCCGCCTCGGCCACCGAGGGGTGGTCGACCAGCGCCGACTCGACCTCGATGGTCGAGAGGCGGTGGCCGGAGACGTTCATCACATCGTCGACGCGGCCGAGCAGCCAGAGGTAGCCGTCCTCGTCGCGCTTCGCCCCGTCGCCCGCGAAGTACATGCCGGGGAAGCGGCTCCAGTAGGTCTCTCGATACCGCTCCGGATCGCCGTAGATGCCCCGCAGCATGGCCGGCCACGGGCGCTTCAGGACGAGGTAGCCGCCCCCGCCGAAGGGCACGGACCGGCCCTTGGCGTCGACCACGTCGGCCTCGACGCCGGGGAAGGGGAACGTCGCACTGCCCGGCTTGGTCGTCGTGACGCCGGGCAGCGGCGTGATCATGATCATGCCCGTCTCGGTCTGCCACCACGTGTCGACGATGGGCGCCCGGCCGCCCCCGATGAGGCGCTGGTACCACAGCCACGCCTCGGGGTTGATGGGCTCGCCGACCGAGCCGAGCAGGCGCAGGCTCGACAGGTCGTGCCCCCGGGGCCACGCGTCGCCCTGCTTCATGAAGGCCCGGATGGCCGTCGGAGCGCAGTAGAGGATGGAGACCTTGTACTGCTCCACGATCTGCCACCAGCGGTCCCAGGCCGGCGTGTCGGGCGCCCCCTCGTACATCACGCCGGTGGCGGCGTTGGCCAGCGGCCCATAGACGATGTAGCTATGGCCGGTGACCCAGCCCACGTCGGCGGCGCACCAGTACACGTCATCGGGTTTGAGGTCGAAGATCGCCTGGTGGGTGTAGCTCGTGCCCACCAGGTACCCCCCGGTGGTGTGGACGATACCCTTGGGCTTGGCCGTCGTGCCGCTCGTGTAGAGCAGGTAGAGCATGTGCTCGCTGTCGACCGGCACCGGCGGGCAGTCGGCCGTCTGGCTTGCCACGAGGTCATGCCACCATACGTCGCGCCCGGGCGTCATGGTCACGCCCGTGGCCGCGTCGCCGAGGCGCCGCACGACCAGGACGTGCTCCACGGTGGGCGCCTCCAGGAGGGCCGCGTCAACGGCCGGCTTGAGCTCGCTGGGCTTGCCGCGCCGCCAGCCGCCGTCGGCCGTGATGACGAGCTTGGCCTGGGCGTCGTTGATGCGGCCGGCCAGGGCTTCGGCGCTGAAGCCGCCGAAGACGACGGTGTGGGGCGCGCCGAGGCGGGCGCAGGCCAGCATCGCGATGGGCAGCTCGGGGATCATGGGCATGTAGATGGCGACCCGGTCGCCCGTCTCCACACCGAGCGCCTTGAGGGCGTTGGCGGCCTTCTGGACCTCTGCCAGCAGGTCGGCGTAGGTGATCGTCCGCACGTCGCCGGGCTCGCCGATCCAGTGGTAGGCGACCTTGGCCCCGAGGCCCGCCTCGACGTGCCGGTCGACGCAGTTGTAGGCCACGTTGAGCTTGCCGCCGACGAACCACTTGGCGAACGGGAGGTCCCACTCGAGCGTCGTCTCGAACGGCGTCGACCAGCTGATCCGGTCCCGGGCGATGCGCGCCCAGAAGGCCTCGGGGTCGCGCTCGGCCTCGGCATAGAGGCCCTGCCTGGCGTTGGCCTGGGCGGCGAACGCGGGATCCGGCGGGAACGTCCGGCGCTCGGCCAGAAGGTTCTCGATCTCGGCGGGTTCGGTGCTCATCTCGCGGCTCATTCTAGGCGGGCGGCGCGGGTGGTCGCGGGTCGAGGCCGCTCGCCGCCATGGCCACGGCGAGACGACGCCGCAGTTCACCGGCCACCGCCAGATGGTCGGCGGCGCGGACGGTGCCCAGGATCTTGAGGGTCACGCCCTGGTCGCCCAGCCGGTCGACGCGATCGACGCGCGGCACCTCCAGGATGCGGTCGCGCCAGGCCGGGTCGGCGGCCAGCCGCTGGCCCACCTCGTCGAGCACGGCGATGGCCTGTTCCACGTCGTGGCCGTAGGCGATGACCACGTCCTGGTTGATGCGGCGCCACACGCGGGTGCGGTTGGAGGCGACCACGATCGCGCCGTTGGGCACGTTGTGGACGATGCCGTCGGTGTCGCGCAGGACCGTCCGCCGCAGGGTGAACTCCTCGACGACGCCGGTGACGCCGACCAGCGTCACCACGTCGCCCTTGGCGTACTGGTTCTCCAGCAGGATGAGCGTGCCGCCGAAGTAGTCGCGCACGATCTGCTGGGCCCCGAAGCCGATGGCGATGCCCACGATGCCGAGGCCGGTGATCGCGGGGCCCACGTCGACCCCCAGCTGGCTGAGGACCGTGAGCGACGCCACGACCGTGACGAAGACCAGCCACGCGTAGCGGGCCAGGGTCTCCACCGTGGCCAGGCGCTTGCGCCCTTCCTCGCGGGCATCGGCCGGCGCCTCCGCCTCCGCCCGGGCGGCCATGGCCGCGATGCTGCGACGGATCGCGCCGCGGCCAACGCGCAGCGCCACGAGCGCCACGATGACCACCAGGACGGCCACCACGAGGCGCTCGCCGAGGGCGACCAGTGAGGCGTTCAGCTCCTCCATGGCCCTAGCCTACCGCCCGCGGGCCTCACCGCGGCGGCAGGGCGATCAGGCCGGGGAGCCGGTGCGTGCCTCCAGGGCCGCGTCGAGGGCGCCCTCGAAGGCCGTCACGACCCGGTCGACGTCGTCGCCCGCGGCGTGGGCCTCGCACATGAACCACGGCTCGCGTGAGTCGGGCTCGGGCATCGCCCCGCGCAGGATCATCTGCTTGGCCAGCTCGTCGTACAGCTCGTGATCCGTGTCGGCCCAGCCGCGGTAGTCGGTCGGGAGCACGTCGGTGAACATGATGCCGAACATCGTGGGGTGGCCGGTGAAGACGAACGGCAGGCCGCGGCGGTCCAGGATGGCGCGCAGCTCGCCCTGCACCCGGCGGCCGGTGGCGGCCACCGTGGCCAGCGCCTCCGTCTCCTTGAGGATCGTCAGGGTCGCCACCGCGGCGGACGCGGCGACCCGGTTGCCGGCGTACGTCCCGCCGTGACTGACGTGGTGCGGCAGCAGCTCCAGGATCTCGCGGCGCCCGCCGAACGCGGCCACCGGGTAGCCGTTGCCCATCGCCTTCGCGTACGTGGCGAGGTCGGGCCGGATGCCGAAGTGCTCGGCCGCGCCGCCCCGGGCGAAGCGGAAGCCGGTCTTGACCTCATCGAAGATCAGGACCGCCTTGAACTCCTCGGTCAGCGCCCGCACCCCGGCCAGGAAGCCCGCCTGGGGCAGGATGCCCTGGGCGTTGCCGAGGACCGGCTCGATGATGACCCCCGCGATGCGGTCGCCGTCGCGCTCGAAGACGCGGCGCAGGCCCTCCAGGTCGTTGTAGCGGACCGGCACCATCGTGTCGGCCACCGCGCGCGGGATGCCGCGGCCCCAGGCCAGGCGCACCGGCTCGTCGACGTCGCCCAGCTCGCTGACGTCGTTGGGCAGCACGCTGATCAGCGCGTAATCGTGCATGCCGTGGTACTGGCCCTCGAACTTGACGATCAGGTCACGGCCGGTGAAGGCCCGCGCCAGCCGCATGGCGTGCATCGTCGCGTCGCTGCCCGAGGTCGCCAGGCGGGCCATGTCGCAGAAGGTCAGATCGGTCACCAGCTCGCACGCGCGGACCTCGTCCTCGCTGGTCAGGCTGAAGCTGACGCCCAACCGCATCCGCTCGGCGACCGCGTCGTCGATGCGCGGGTCGCCGTGGCCCAGGATGGCCGGGCCGTAACCCATGCGCAGGTCGATGTACTCGTTGTCGTCGATGTCCCAGACCCGGCCGCCCTTGCCGCGTGCGACATAGATGGTGTCGGCGCCCCAGTCCCGGAAGTTGCTGTCGACGCCGCCGGGCATGATCCGCTCGGCGCGGCGGCGGAGCTCCATCTGACGCTCACGGGCGAGGCGGGGCGGGGCGGGCTTGACGGCCATGGGGCCTCCGGTGGCTGTGCGGCTGCGGGTTGTGGAGCCGCGATATTCGTGCGAGATGCCATGTGTACGTGCGAATCACGTGCTGCAGGGCCACATCATAGCCGTTGAACGCATCCCCACGCCACCCGGCGGCTCAGGCGAGCGGCGACCTCACCCGGCGAAGAGGGACAGCTGCTCGCCGCCCGACTCGATCTCCGGGTCCAGGCCCAGCAGCGGCCCGAGCCGAGCCAGGTCGGCCTCGCCCTCGACGAGCGTGCGCAGGTGGTCCGTCTTGAGGATGTGCCAGTTGTCGGCTTCCATCGTCCGTCGCAGCAGCGGCGAGTGGGCCAGCTTGTACCGCAACAGCTCCGTGCGCTCCGGGGCGATGACCAGGAAGCGCACCACGGCGTCGTCGGTGGGGATCCGCGGCCCTCGGCGCAGGACCGGCTCGGTGAGCATGGCCGTCCACTCGACCTCGAAGAGGAACGTGGCCTTGTGGCGGATGTACCAGATGGCGTCGGTCGTCTCCAGGGCCTCCTGGGCACCGCGCGAGATGAGGGGCAGGTAGGCGCGCCGCTCGGCTTCGGTCAGCCGCTCGCCCAGCGGCACGCCCTCGAAGAGGTGGCGCTGCTCGGCTGCGCCGATCCAGCAGCGCATGCCGAGGCGATGGCCGAAGTCGGTGATCAGGCCGATGGCCTCGGCGTGCTCGCGCGAGCGGACGTGCAGGTCGTCCGCCGGGCGCAGCGCCTCGGCCGTGGAGGTCGGGCTGCGGTAGCTCTCCAGGCAGGCCCGCACGAGCGCCTCGTCGGGTGCGTCGTGGCCGCGGAACATGCTGGCGATGCGGTCGAAGAAGGCCGCCTCGCTGATCTGGCCGGAGGTCGAGAGCAGCGAGAAGACGGCCCACTCGAGGCGGTCGGCCAGGGGCACCGCGGCCTCGGCGATGTCGTGCTTGTCGCGCAGCCACCAGCGGCCCGGCTCCAGCTCTTCCAGCCGGGGATGCTGCGGCCGGCGCAGCTCGCCCATGATCAGGTCCAGCAGCAGGCCCACCTGGTCGCTGCCCCGCGGCGCGATCGGGGAGTCGCCCGTCGGCCCCCGCCGCGGGCGGGCGGCGGGCGCATCGGCCACCTCCCCGGGCTCCTCCTCCGACGCCTCGAGCGGTGGTGGCCCGGCCTCGCCGAACAGCCCCAGGGCCTCCGCGGCACGTGCGCTGCGGGCCTCCGTCTCCCCGAACGTGCGGGTGCCGACGAGGCGTCGCAGGTGGCCGCGCCGGTCAAGGCCGACCATCACCTCGCCCAGCAGCCGCTCGAAACGGGCCGGCTCGCCGCGCGCCTTGAGGACCTCGACGGCGACCTCGGCGGTGGCCGCCTCCACGTCGGCCAGGCGGAAGGCACCCCCCTCCTCGACCGCCTCGTCGAGCGAAGGCAGGGGCACGTTGGCACGGGTCCGCGGCCCCCGCGCGAGGGCGGCGCCGGGCGGCGCGAACTCGAGGACGCCCGTGTAGCCGTCCTCACTCTCGGCCAGCAGGGCCGCAGTCAGGGCGTAGCCCGCGCCGACGCCGCCGAGCACACCGGCGACGAGGCCTTCCGCCGGCCCCGCCTCCAGCAGCAGGATGGCGCGCGCGTCGGACGCCAGCAGCGGCACCACGGCGGCCATGCCGCGTCGCAGGGCCGTCGCCTCCCAGCCCCACTCAGCTCGGGGGAGCGAGGTGAAGAGCGGCTCGCTGGGCAGCTGCGAGGAGGCCTCGCGGCCCAGCACGACCGAGGTCGCGAGGTAGGCGAAGGAGAGCGTCTCGGTCGACCAGCGCACCGGCGGCTGGCTCAGGACGAGGCGCACGCGGTTGCGGCCGGGCGCCGTCCGGTCGGCCACCGTGACCTGGCCGGGCAGGGCGGCCGAGCCCCGGCGCAGGGCGACGTTGGCGGCGCCCTCCACGAGCGCCTGCAGGTCGTCACCCAGGCGCGCCTGCAGGGGTCCGCCGGGCGACGCCTCCAGGCGCTGGATGAAGCCGCGCACGAGGCGGCAGCCATCCTCGAACAGCAGCCACGGGTTGCGTTCGCGCCATTGCCGATCACCGGGCAGACGGACGGTGCCGTTGACGATGCGCAGCGCGCCGACGCGGCCGGGGTAGCTGTGGAGGCGGCTGGCCGGCAGCAGGGCGTGGGCCAGGCCAAGGCGCAGGCCGGCTTCGATCGGCGCGGCGCGCAGGTCCACCTCGATGCGCTCGAGGATGGCCTGCAGGGCCACCAGGGAGCGCGCCGTGTAGAGGTCCAGGATGCGGTCCGCCAGGTCGTTCGCGCCTTCCGGCTCGGGGAAGCGCTCCCGCAGCGCCTCGCGCGCCCGGGTCGCCTCGGCCGAGCCCACGAGCGCCGAGGCCAGGGCGATATCGGCGTCGTCGGTGGGTGCCGAGCGCTGCTCGCCGCCGCCCAGCTGGTCGCGGCAGGCTGTGCAGCGGTAGGTCTTGCGGAAGGGGGCCGGAGCGTCGCCGTCCCACACGAACTCGTCGACCACGATGGGCCGGCCGCACGTCGGGCAGCGCGAGGCGAACGAGGCGTTGAGCGCCTGGCGCAGGCCGCTTTCGCCGCGCGGCTGGGCGCCCAGCGACCCGACGGCCGCGTCGAAGTGGCGCAGGTCCGGCGGGCGCAGCACCACCTCCGCGACGAGGCGAGTGAGGGCCATCGACTCGAAGTCCAGCGTCCGGCGCAGACGCCCCACGGCCGCCCGGGCGACCCAGCCGCCGCGCCCGAAGAGGTCGATGACGACGTCCCCCGGGCTCGACCGACCCTCCAGCTCCGCGGCCAGGAGGTTCGGCGCCGGAGGCGGCGCGAGCCGGGCGAGGAAGGGAAGGCTGGGACCGGTGTCCGGACGGATGAGCGAGGAGAGCGGCTCCGCCATCGACGGCAGTCTAGCCGCGCCGGGTGGCGCGGCGGCGACTACTCCTCCTCGAGATCCTCGGGCTCCTCGATGAAGGCCTCCTCCTCGGTCACCTCGACCGGCAGGACGCGCTCGATGTCGTCGATCTCCTCGTCCTCATCGTCGAGGTCGAGGTCCTCCTCGAAGTCCATCTCCTCGCGGATGAGGGTGCCCTTGGTGTACGGCCGCAGGTCCGAAGCCTTGGCCGCGGTGGGGAACGAGACCTTGCCGTAGTTACGCGGGTCCTGGTAGATCTCGCGGATGATGATGCGCACGTCGCGGTCGCCCAGGCTCGTCACGCCGGCCGCGTACTGGTTGCCGTCGGCCATCAGCTTGAGCAGGCGCGCCGCGACCGAGCGCTCCACGGCCCCGATCTCGACGCCGTTGGACGTCGCGCGCAGCTCCGCCGCGCGCGGCACGAGTTCGACCGCGTCGCCCGGGTTGACCTGGGCCAGCTGCTTGGGCCGGGCCAGGTCGTAGAGGCCGGCGAAACCGGTCTTGCCGGTCTCCTCGACGAAGATCGAGACCGGCGCCTTGCTGCCCACCTTGGCCGGCGTGGTGCGGTCGCCGGCCTCGTTGAGGAGGACCCGCAGGCGGTCGATGTTGCGCTCGGCGATGCGGTTGGTGGGATCGAGCGCCAGGGCCGCCTGGTAGTGCACCCGGGCCTCGGCCAGCTCGCCAAGCTCCCACAGTGACTTCGCGAGCCGGTTCTCCGACGGGCTGTCAGGGCCGAGTTCCAGGATGCGCCGGTTGATCTCCGCGGCACCCGCCCAGTCGGCCTTGCGCGCGGCGTCGATGGCCTGGTCGACCAGCTGGCGCTTGAGGCGCACCGGATTCGGGGCAGATTCGGCGGCAGGCGTAAGGCTCATGGGCTCCTTCGATCAGCTGGGTCGGGCGCGGCAGGACGCGGCGGGACAGGGCACGGGGATGGCCCTCGGTTGTACCACACCTTGCCCGAGTCGGCAACGGCCGACGGCGGGCGAGGGTCAGCGGCCCTCGGGCGCGGGTCCCTGGGCCGATCCGGCGTAGAGCCGCCGCACGTGGTCGCCGATGGCCAGGGCGTCCAGGTCGATGGTGTCGTGGTCGACCGCCTCGGCCGGGCGCCCCAGCAGGTACCCCTGCGCGGCCTCGATGCCGGCGGCGCGCACGACCTGCAGCTGGGCGGCCGTCTCGAGGCCCTCCGCGATGACCATCGCACCACGTCGCACGGAGATCGCCTGGAGCGTCTCCAGCACGTGCGCCGAGGTCTGGCGCGTGGCGGCATCCTGGACCAGCGAGAGGTCCACCTTGACCACGTCGAACGCCACGAGGCTGAGCAGGCGCAGGCCGGCGTTGCCCGCCCCGACGTCGTCGGCCGCCACCCGCACGCCGAGGGCGCGCAGCCCCTCCAGGTTGTGGCGCAGCCGCTCGAGGTCCTCGATGGCCTCGCGCTCGGTCAGCTCGAGCACGATGCGCTGCGAGGGCAGGCCGAGGCGGGCCAGCTGGCGGCACAGGGCCAGGGCGTTGAACTCGGGGGCCTCCAGCGTGCGCGGCGAGAGGTTCAGGCTGACCCACTTGTCGGCCGGGATCGCCGCCGCGGCGGCGGCCACCGTCTCCAGGCAGGCCCGGTCGAGCTCGAGGGTGCGGCCGCACGCCTCGGCCGCCATGAACATGGCGCCCGGATCGGGGAAGGCGCTCCGCGTGGGCCGGATGAGGCCTTCGTAGCCGATGATGCGGCCGGTCGCCAGGGCCACGATGGGCTGGAAGACGGCCCGCAGGAGGCGCTCGTCCAGCACCGTCTGGACTGCCGTCGCGTCGTCGACCGAGGCCGGCGGCGCCCCCAGGTCGTGGCGCCCCGCGTCGAAGATGGTGACGTCCGTGCGGCCGTGGCGCTTGGACCAGTAGAGCGCCGCGTCGGCCTGGCGGTACAGCTCCACCTGGGCGGTCCCGGACAACGGGGCGGCGGTGATGCCGGCCGAGAACGAGACGCCCTTGGGAGCCGTGCCCCGGCCGGGGTCGCGCTCGCGCGGCGGCTCGAGCGCGGCGGCAAGGAGCCGCCGGGCCACCACGGCCGCGCCCTCGGCGTCGGTCGCCGGCATCAGCACGCCGAACTCGTCGCCGCCCAACCGGTAGGCGCGGTCCGTGCGCCGGACGGTGCTTTCCACGATGCGCGCGAAACGCCGCAGGAGCGCATCGCCGGCACTGTGGCCGTCGGTGTCGTTGACCCGCTTGAAGTCGTCGAGGTCGATGAGCAGCAGGGCCAGCGGCAGGTGGTCGCGCGCGGCGGCCTGCAGGCCATGCTCGAAGGCCTCGGAGAACGCGCGCTGGTTGCCCAGCCCGGTCAGGCCGTCGAGGTAGGCGTTGGCCACGGCCTCCTGGTAGCGCTGCTCGAGGTCGGCTCGCGACTCGACCATCTCGCGCGCCGGCCGGAGGACGCGGCGCACGGCCCACGCCCCGGCCAGGAGGAGCGCCACCAGGACCACCGCCCAGAACGGCGCCGCCGGAAGGCCGCTCGGTGGCGCGATCGAGGGTGCCGGCGGCGGCGCGGCCGCGCTGAGCGCGTCCAGGGAGATCGTCAGGAGGACGGCCCCGCTGACCGCGTGGCCGCCGACCGTGCCGCTGACGCCGGTCGCGACCGTGAGCTGGTGGTCGCCATCGGGGGCCACGAACGGGGCTGACACGGTGGCCGTCCCCACGGCGGGCAGCGGCTGGGCCGGCTGGCCGGCCGGCACGGCACCCACGCCGGCGCCCGTCCACACGAGGTGCGGCCGGCCGGTCGCATCGCTCAGGATGAGGCGGACGGCGGCCGGTCCCGCCGCCGTGAAGGCGTGCTGCAGGGCGCTGACCGCACTCTTGGACGGCGCCGCGCCCGGCTTCCCCGCGATGACCTGGGCGGCGCTGGGGTCGCCCGCCAGGGCCAGCGCGGACGTGCGGGCCTGGTCGAGGCCGCCGGCCACCGCGCTCCCGCCCGACGCGCTCTGCGTCCCACCGCTCCGCGAGGCATTCGAGCCAAGGGCCGGCAGGATGCCGATGGCCACCACCAGGGTCACCAGGGCGGCGGTGAGCATGGCCAGGGCGAGGCCCGTGCCGAGGGCGCGCAGGGACGGCCCGCCGGGGGGTGCTGCGGACGCGACGCGGGGGGTCGAGACGATCGCGGTGCACACCTGTCGGACGGCGGCCGGCCGTCAGGAACGCCGGTGCTTCCGGGCGCCCCCCATTTGTCGCACGCCGAGGCCCCCGGACGAATAGCCCGATGGTCCCGCGGCCGCACCAGACTCGGCCGACGCGCTCTCGGGACGGGTCAATGGAGTAACAGGTTCCACCCCACCACAAGTACCAGGGCGGCCACCAGCAACCCGTATTCCAGCAGCCACGCGGACGTCCGCCGCTGCGCCGCCGAGGCGTCCCGGTAGGCACTCCAGAGGTAGAAGACGCCGGCCAGGACGGCCGGCCCGAACAGCCGCGGCAGCTCCAGGACGCGTAGCAGCGCCGCCCCCAGCCCGGTGACGACGGCGTAGGTGCCGGCGATGCGCAGCGCCTCGCTGAGGTTCGTCGTACGCAAGGCCGCCAGCCGGTAGCCCAGCGCGGCCGCCACGGCCGCGTCGGCCAGGGCGAGCAGCAGGACCCCCGACGCGGTCAAGGCGCCAGGCGCCGTGTCGGTCGGCTGGCCGGCGGCGTCGGCGAGGCCGCCGGTGATGGCACCGGCCGCGGCCAGGAAGGCGGCGAAGGCCAGGACGATCGCCAGGGGCACGACCTGCCGCTCGAGGCGCGCCCGCCGGTCGTCGGCCGGGCCGGCCAGCCGCGCCTCGGCGAGAAGCGTCACGGCCACCAGCGCTCCGCCGCACGCGAGGGCGAGGGCCCACAGCGCGCCGTCGCCGGCGAGGTGGGTCAGCCCGGCCGCGCTGAAGGCGGCCAGCATGGGCAGGGCCACGGGGGCGAACGGCAGGCCGTGCCATGACCGATCCGTCGACGCGCGCGTGGCGATCGCCGTCGCCGCCATCAGGGCCGCCACGCCAAGCCACCACGCGGGCCCGTCGAGCAGGCCCACCGGCACGCTGAGCGCGACCACGAGGGCCGTCAGGTTCAGCAGGCGCGCCCGGCGGTCATGCATGGCGCGAGTCTACGGTCCCGCGGGTGGTGGCTGGTCGCACGCCGCATCTCCGCCGCGCCTGGGCCGGGCCGCGGATGGCCGATCCGGTGCCCGATGAACCTCCGAGGTTCACAACGACGAGGAAAGGGCCGGTGCGAGCCCTCCCGGTCGCACTCCTGAACCTTTGACGTTCATCACGTCCAAGGAACGGCCGATTCGGAGGTCTGACTCGCGGCTCCTTCGTCGTTACGAACCTCTGACGTTCACGGCGGAGGCTTGTGTCGCGGCTCGACGCACCCGCTCCTCCAGTGGGACCGGGCCGCGCGCTCCCACTCGGGCGCCACTCCTCGGGGCGACACCAGAGGCCCATAACGGCCGACCTGGTGACCGTCCGTAGCTGGATCGGACACCAGGTGTCCCACCTTGACCACCGAGCGGCCAGATCCAGCCTGCCGGGCATCGTTCCGTGGCCGTAAAGGGCGTTTGATGGCGCACATCGCAGTCGATCCGCCACGCTTCGCCCGGCTACGATGAGACGGATGACTCCCCTGGCGGTGCGCATCGTCCTCGGGCACGGCGCTTCCGGCACCGCCGCATCGATGAAGCCGTACGTGGACGTCCTGACGCGCCGCGGGCTCGACGCCCGTGCCGTCGACCTGCCGCGCGGGCGGCCCGAGGCGGCGGTCGAGATCTTCCTTGCCGCGGCCGCGGCGGATCCGGGCCTCTCGCTGGGCGGCCACTCGTTCGGGGGCCGCATGGC
>DATBOX010000179.1:0-15220 GCA_036561685.1 Candidatus Limnocylindrales bacterium
GATGAGGCCGAAGACGAGGACGACGAGGCGGCGGGTCAGCTCGGCGCCGCCCGGCCCGCTGCGGGTGGTCGAGCGCGTCGCGGTCTCGATGGTGCTGGGACTCCCGGCCACGATCGGCCCCTGGCTGACCACCGAGCGGTCCACTTGTTCCACGGTCATGTGACGACTGCTTTCTGGCACCCTCGGAGCGCGGGTACGGAGACCGATGCCCGGTATGCCACGGTCAGTGTCCTCCCGCCCCGGCCGCTGTCATGACGGCTCGTCATCCTCGCGCCCTGACCTTGCTCGGAGCGCTAGGATTCGTGTGACGGCCTATGGACCCTGCACCGCCTGCCCCCTACGACGCCCGCCGCGCCCTTGTGCTCCACGATCGTCAGCTGGTCGTGGATCTCATCGAGTTGACCCTCAACCACGGTGTCTTCGTCGTCCACGCTTCACATAACCTGGCGGAGGCGGAGGCGATCCTCGCTGCCTGGCACCCGCACCTGGCCGTCGTGGACATGGATCACGACGACAGCACGGCGCTCCTGCAACGACTGGGTGCCTCGAACACCCTCACGGCCAGCGTGACGCCCGTCCTTGGCCTGACGCGCCGGGGCGACCTCAAGACCAAGCTCCGAGCGTTCGACCTGGGCGTCGACGACATCTTGACCACGCCCTTCTCACCGGAGGAGCTGCTGGCGCGGTCCATCGTGGTCACCCGGCGCGCCTCCGGGACCGATCGCCCCATCATCCCCACGATCACGCTGGGCGAGATGGAACTCGACATCCTCAACCGTCAGGTCCGGACGACCGACTCCGTCGTGCACCTGAGTGCCATCGAGCAGAGCCTCCTGTACCTGCTGGCCAGTCGCGGCGGACGGGTCGTCACGCGCGACGAGATCCTGGACGCCATCTGGGGCACCGACTTCGTCGCCGAGAGCAACATCGTCGATCGGCACGTAGGGAGCCTGCGCACCAAGCTCCACGATGACTTCCGCCGCCCCCGCTTCATCGCCACGGTCGCGGGTCAGGGCTACCGCTTCATCCCGACCTTCTCCAACGCGGGGTGGAAGAACGAGGCCTAGCCGCTGGCGTCATCGGGTGTCGACGCCCGATCGGCCACTGCCCGCCAGAAGGCGACGGCCGCCCGTTCGTACAGCAGCCCCATCTGGAGCGTTTCCCCGCGCCAGTGTTCGACCGTCCGGTAGCCGGGCCCCGTTCCCACCTCGCGGCGTTCGAGGCGCGCATCATCCTCGTACGCTGCCAGGCGCGCGCGATGCATCACCAGCTGCTGCTCGGCCAGTCGCCGCCTGGTCGCGGCGGGCGCCAGATCGGAAAAGAACAGCTGGAGCAGTCCGGTGTCGCGCAGCGCAGTCGGAGCCGCTGATGGGTGCTCCAGCCAATCCCCCAGCGCCTGGTTGCCGGCCGCGGTGATGGAGAACATGCGCCGCCGTCGTCCCGCGACCTCGCGATGCTCAGTGACGAGACCCAGAGCAGTCAGGCGCGGGGGCTCGCTGTACAGCAGCGCGTGCGGGAAGGACCAGAAATGGCCCAGGGTCGCGCCCACGTGCCGCTCCAGCGCGTAGGGCGTGGATGGCCCTTCGCGGGCGAGCAGACCCAGCACGAGGTATGAGGTCGGGGTCAGGCGATCGTTTGACATCGTACGGCCCGTATCGTACACTCTGGACTGTTAGCGCTGTGCGAGTACCCGAGCTAGATGCCGGTGGTCACACACCAGCGGGCGACCGAGACACGTCGGCCCTGGGCCACCTGGCACGGCAGCGCGGACTCCACCAAAGGTGATTTCCCATGGCTACCATGATCAAGACCAAGTTCGAGCGCATCCCGCTCGACCTCTTCAGCCAGGGCAAGTACGAGCTCATCGACGAGCTGTACGCGTCCGACTATGTCGACCACACCCCCCTGCCGGGGCTGCCGACCACGCGCGCCGGCGTCAAGCCGCTCGTGCAGGGCCTGCGCACCGCGTTCCCTGACCTGCACTACACCGTGGACGATGCCATCGAGACGGGCGACCGGATCGTGCATCGCCTGACGGCGAGTGGGACCATGCGCGGCGAATTCGCCGGTATGCCCGCCACCGGCAAGTACGCGTCGTGGAAAGAGATCCACATCGGACGCGTCACCGACGGCCAGATCGTGGAGCACTGGGGCTTGATCGACCAGCTGGACATGATGGTCCAGCTCGGCGTCATCCCCGCCCCCCGACGGACCCCCGTCATCGCCTAGTCGTTCGGACCGTCCGTCCAGTCAAAGGCCCCTCGCGGCAACGCGAGGGGCCTTCGGCGTACCCGCCGAGCTCGATTGCGATGCGGAGTGAACGTCGCCACGGCGTGATGCAAGGAAGGCGGCGCGTGCGCGGGGCGTAACCTGCGCGCATGCTGTCCCACCGCTCGCGTGACTGATCGGCCGCGGGCGCGTTCCCGCAAGCGGGCGGCGGAGCGCGGCCCACAGGTCGACCCGCAGCGGCCGGTCGATCCCAACGTCCGCAAGATCGAACGCACCACCAACCCCGTTGCGCGAATCCTGCAGATCCTTGGACCGGGGCTCGTGACGGGCGCCTCGGACGACGACCCATCCGGGATCGGGACGTACGCGCAGGCAGGTGCCCGCTACGGCTACGGCACCCTCTGGGCGACCCTCCTGATGCTGCCCATGATGTCGGCCGTCCAGTACATCTGCGGCAAGATCGGCCTGGTCAACGGGCGAGGCCTGGCCGGCGTCCTCCGTGAGCACTACCCCCGTTGGGTGCTCTACCCGGCCGTCGGTGCTGTCCTGGTCGCCAACACCGTCAACGCCGGGGCCGACATCGGCGCCGTCGCCGCAGCCATCAACCTCCTGCTGCCCGTGCCCATCCTCGTCCTCGTCGTACCCGTCAGCCTGGGCATCCTGGCGCTCCAGGTCTTTGGCTCGTACCGGCTGATCGAACGCGTCTTCAAGTGGCTCTGCCTGGCGCTCCTCGCGTACGTGGGGGCGGCGCTGCTCTCCCGTCCGAACGTGGGGGACGTGTTGCGCGGCACGTTCATCCCGACCCTCCAGCTGGATCCGGCGTACATCGGCATCCTGGTGGCCCTGCTTGGCACGACCATCTCGCCGTACCTCTTCTTCTGGCAGGCCGGCCAGGAGGTGGAGGAACAGGTCAGCATCGGCCGCCGAAGGCTTTGGCAGCGACAAGGCGCGTCGAAGAAGGAGCTCCGCTTCGCCCTGTGGGACACGCTGGCGGGCATGACCCTCTCCGAGATCGTGGCCTATTTCATCATCCTGGCCACCGGGGCGACCCTCTTCACGACGGGCAAGACCACGATCACGTCCGCGACCGAGGCCGCCCAGGCCCTGCGTCCGGTGGCCGGCGACGCGGCGACGCTGCTGCTGGCGGTCGCGCTGATCGGCGCCGGCGTGCTGGCGATCCCCGTGCTGACCGGCTCGGCCGCCTACGCGCTGGCGGAGGCGTTCCGCTGGCGGGCCGGCCTCGACGAGAAACCCTCTCGGGCCCGCGAGTTCTACGCGGTCATCGCGGTGGCCACGCTGATCGGCATGGTCATGAACTTCGCCGGGATCGACCCCATCAACGCGCTCGTCCTGACGGCCATCCTCAACGGCCTCCTGGCACCCCCGCTGCTGGTGTTGGTCATGCTGGCCTCCAACGATCGCCGGATCATGGGGGAGCGCACCAACGGCCGCGTGCTGAACGTCCTGGGCTGGGCGACGACCGCGGTGATGGCGGTCGCGGCGGTCGCGCTCGTGGTGACTTCCCTGCTGGGGTAGCCGGGTGTACGGGGGCCCGCGGGACCATCGCCGCATGGGCGGCCGCCTGCGATGACGGATATTGCGGAGAGCGGCGCCTCGGTGGATCACCAGCGTGGCGGCCGACGCATGGAGGTGCGCTTCGCGTGCTCTCGACCATCCTGGCGGACCGCCCAGACCGCCGCCCCGACACCGGCCAGGGACTGGCCGAATACGCCCTCATCCTGACCCTCATCGCCATCGTCGCGATCCTGGCCCTCATCTTCCTGGGCAGCGACATCCAGCGGCTGCTCTCGCAGGTGGGCTCGTCCGTCTGACCGCGTCCCGCGCCGCGCGCGGGCGACATGGCAACGTAGAAATGGTCGGAGCCCGCCGGTGAGTCGCCGGCGGGCTCCTTGGTGGCGAGATGGCGGTACGTCTCAGGCCGCCATGGGCCCGTGCAGGTACGTCCCGCCGGTGGCAAAGCGGGTCGCCGCATCGATCACGACACCGACGACGAGACCACCGATGACAGCGGGGAGCAACGCCAGGCCATCCCACACCGGGTCGACGGTCCGCCAGGCCACGATGAACTCACTCGCGACAAGCGCGCCGATCCCGGCCGCGATCGCCACGGCGATCCACTCGTATCCTGTGCGGGTCTCTCCGATGAACTGGGCCACGACGCCGATGATGACCGCTCCGACCACCAGCAAGACCGCGCCTCCCCATCCCAAGTTGATGGCGAGATCCATCTGCCTGCCTCCTATCCGAGGCGCCGATCCTGAAGGCACCTCAGCGTGAATCGTGCCGCCACGCCAAGGCCGGCGGAAGAGTCATTGGGCCCTGATCCGGGGGTCGGTCCGGCCCGATCGGCCCTTGACCCGACCCGGCGATCCCGCGCTCCGTGAGCCGTTCGCGGCGGCCGGGGATGGGCGCCGTGCCGTATCCCGGCGGGACCACGTTCCGCGTCTGGGCGCCGCACGCGCTCGGCGTCTCGGTGACCGGCTCGTTCACCGCCTGGTCGGCCGGCGTCGCCCTGGCCCGCGACGGCGACGGCTCGAGCGGCACGTGGTCCACGGACGTGCCCGACGTGGGACCGGGCGTGGAGTACCGGTTCACGATCCACACGCCGGACGGCGATCTCTCACGCCTGGATCCCTATGCCCGCCAGGTCACCAACTCGGTGGGGAACGGCGTGGTCTACGACGCAGACGCATTCGAGTGGGGTGACGCGGCCTTCGTGGCGCCCCACTGGAACGATCTCGTCATCTACGAGATGCACATCGGCACGTTCGGGACGCGGGGGGATCGACCGGGCGATTTCGACGGGGCCATCCGCCGCCTGCCGTACCTGCGGGAGCTGGGGATCAGCGCCATCCAGGTCATGCCCCCCTTCGAGCATGCCGGCGATGTGTCGTGGGGCTACAACCCTGCCCAAGTCTTCGCCATCGAATCCACCTACGGCGGTCCCGACGCGTTCAAGCGCTTCATCCGGGCGGCCCACGAGCACGGTATCGCGGTCATCGTGGATGTCGTCTACAACCACCTGGGGCCGGGCGACCTCGACCTGTGGCGGTTCGACGGCTGGGCGGAGGGCGACTGGGGCGGCATCTACTTCTACAACGACGACCGGGCGGTCACCCCCTGGGGCGCCACGCGGCCCGACTACGGCCGCGGTGAGGTGCGCACCTTCCTGCGCGACAGCGCACTGACGTGGCTCGAGGAGTTCCGCGCCGACGGCCTCCGCTTCGATGCCACGGTCCACGTCCGGACCGTCGACGGGACGCCGGAGACGGCCCTCCCGGACGGCTGGTCGTTCATGGCCTGGCTGAACGACGAGATCGCAGCACGCCAGCCGTGGAAGTTGACGATCGCCGAGGACATGCGCGGCGAGGCCCGCATCACGGCCCCCACGGCGGATGGCGGGGCGGGCTTCGGATCGCAGTGGGAGCTGTCGTTCCTGGACACCGTCCGCCACGCCCTCACGGTGGCCGACGATCGCGACCGCGACGTCGCGGCGGTGGCCGCGGCCGTCGGTGGCGGAGGAGAGCGGCCCTTCGAGCGGGTCATCTATACCGAGTCCCACGACGAGGTGGCCAACGGTCGTGTCCGCCTGCCCGAGGAGATCGCGCCGGGCGACGCCGCCAACTGGTTCGCCAAGAAGCGGGCGACGCTGGGCTCGGCGCTGACGCTGACCGCACCGGGCATCCCCATGCTCTTCCAGGGCCAGGAGCTGCTGGAGGACCGCTGGTTCGACGACACGCAGCCCATCGACTGGGCCAAGCGGCACCGCCACGCGGGCATCCTGCGCCTGCATCAGGACCTGATCGGCTTGCGGCGGGATGCCGACGGCGTATCGGCGGGCCTGCGGGGCCCCCACGTGAAGATCCTCCGGGCCGGCCGGCGCACCAAGCTCCTGGCCTTCCATCGCTGGCTGGACGGCGGCCCGGGCGACGACGTCGTGGTCGCCGCCAACATGAGTGCGAAACCCATCTCGAACGCGGCCGTCGGGCTCCCCCGGGCGGGCCGCTGGCGGGTGCGCTTCAACAGTGACTCGCGCGACTACGACCCGGGGTTCGGCAATCACCTGACGCTCGACCTCGAGGCCGACGGCGGACCCCTTGACGGGCAGAGTCAGAGCGGGCTCCTGAACGTGGGCCCGTACAGCGTCGTGATCCTCTCCCAGGACGACTGATCCGGGACGGCTGCCCCCGCTCACCAGCAAGTGATTGCATACGCAACCATCGGTGTGCGATGATGGTCGTCGCACCAGTTGCCAGGAGTCCCCATCCATGCCCGCCGTCACCGTTCCCGACATCACCGTCCTGCCGCGCATCCGGGAGCCGGCCCCGCTGGCGTCGCAGCGCGCCGTCCGCAGCATCACCCTGGCCCCGCACGGGCTGGAGGGCGAGGGCTTCCCGGTCCGGCGCGCTTTCGCCGGCGTCGACCTGGCCGACCTTGACCCGTTCGTCCACCTCGACGAGATGGGCGAGGTGGAGTACGCCCCGGGCGAGCCCAAGGGCACCCCGTGGCACCCCCATCGCGGCTTCGAGACGGTGACTTACATGATCGACGGCACGTTCGAGCACAGCGATTCGAACGGCGGCGGCGGGGTCATCACCAACGGCGACACGCAGTGGATGACCGCCGGCGCGGGCATCCTGCACATCGAGAAGCCACCCGAGGCGCTCGTCGCGAGCGGCGGGCTCTTCCACGGGTTCCAGCTGTGGGTCAACCTGCCCGGCGCCCAGAAGTGGGCCGCCCCGCGCTACCAGGACCTGCGCGCCAGCGAGGTGGCGCTGGCCTCATCGCCCGACGGCGGGGCGCTGCTGCGCGTCATCGCCGGCGACGTCGCCGGCCACAAGGGCCCCGGGTCCACCTACACGCCGATGACCCTGGTCCACGCCACCCTGGCCCCGAGCGCCCGCCTGGCCCTCCCCTGGCGGGCCGACTACAACGCGCTGCTCTACGTCCTCTCCGGCTACGGGACGGTGGGCGCGGAGGGCCGGCCGATCGGGCCGGGCCAGCTGGCCGTCTTCGGGCCGGGCGAGGCCCTCACCGTCGCGGCGACGCGGACTCAGGACAGCCGCAGCCCGAACCTGGACGTGCTGCTGCTTGGCGGCCGCCCCATCCGCGAGCCGGTGGCCTGGATGGGCCCGTTCGTGATGAACACCCGGGAGGAGATCCTGCAGGCCGTGGCCGACTACCAGGCCGGCCGCCTTGGCTCCATCCCGGCCGTCCATGCCGCGCCGACCACGCTCGTCGAGTCCCCGGCGCGACCGCCCGACGGGGTCCGCCCGGACTGACCTACGGCGTGGCGGCCAGCGCGCCGTCGCGCAGTTCCACGACCCGGTCGGCCACCTCGAGCATGATCGGGTCGTGGGTCGCCACCACGGCCGTCACGTGCTCCGCCCGTACGACCGTGCGCAGCAGGGCCATGATCTTGCGGCCCGTCTCGGAGTCAAGCTGACCGGTCGGCTCGTCGGCCAGGAGCAGCCTCGGCCGGTTGGCCAGCGCTCGCGCCAGGGCCACCCGCTGCTGCTCGCCGCCTGACAGCTCGTGCGGCCGGTGGCCCATGCGCCGGCCGAGGCCCACCAGGTCAAGCAGCTCGCGGACCCGGGCGTCGCGGGTGCGCCCCTCGGCCCCCACCAGCCGGAGCGGCACCTCCACGTTCTCCGCCGCGGTCAGGATCGGCACCAGGCCGAACGCCTGGAAGACGAACGCTACCGTCAGCCGGCGGACATCGACGAGCTGCGCGTCGGTCAGGGCCGAGATCTCGACGTCGTCCAGCATCACCCGCCCGCTCGTGGGCCGGTCCAGCACGCCGAGCAGGTTCAGGAGCGTCGTCTTGCCGCTGCCCGACCGGCCGCGCACGGCCAGCAGCTCGCCCTCCGCGACGTCCAGGTCCACCCCTCGCAGCGCGTGGACGACCGAGCCGCCCGAGGCGTAGTCACGGGTCAGGCCCATGGCGCGCAGCATGGGCCGCGGACCCCGTGGCATGTAGCGATCGAGATCGGTGGCCGGTTCGGTCATGGCCGGGCGGCGTCCTCGGGGCTGGGGCTCTCACTGGTGGCCGGCTCGCGGTCGGGGAAGACGCCGACGTGGTCGGGCTCCAGGCGCAGGCGGACCCGATCCGCAAGGGCGAGCGCCTCGATATGGGCCCGCGGCAGCTGCAGGCGGCCCGCCTTGTCCAGCACCGCGAACTCCTCGGCGATGACCTGGTGGTCGCCGTCGTCCGACCGCTGCGTGCGCCGCACGGTCATGCTGCTGGTGCGACCGTCGCGGATGGTCACGGTGCGCGCCACGTGATCCGAGACCAGCGCGTCATGGGTGACGATGACGATGGTCGTGCCAAGCTCGCGGTTGACCTCTCGCAGGACGTCGAAGACCTCGCCGGAGGTCGTGCTGTCGAGCTCGCCCGTCGGCTCGTCGGCGAGCAGGACATGCGGCTTGTTGGCCAGGGCCACGGCCACGGCGACCCGCTGCTGCTCCCCGCCGGACAGGCGGTCGGGACGGTGCCCGGCGCGATCGGCCAGCCCCACCAGGTCCAGCAGCTCCTTCGCCCGCTGGCGCCGGCGGCGCCCCCCGGCGAAGGCCATGGGCAGCTCCACGTTCTGGGCGGCGGTCAGGTATGGCAGGAGGTTCCGCCCGGTCTGCTGCCAGACCATGCCGACCACGAACCGCCGGTAGTAGGTCTGCTCGCGGCCGCTCATGCGGCCCAGGTCGTGGTCGGCCACGATGGCCTGGCCGGCTGTGGGCTCGTCGAGGGCGCCCAGGATGTTGAGCAGCGTCGACTTGCCGCTGCCGGAGGCCCCCACGAGGGCCATCAGCTCGCCCTCGGTCACCACGAGGTCCAGGCCCTGGAGGGCGACCACCTCGAGGTCGGCCACCTTGAAGATCCGCACGAGGTTGTCACAGACGATGACGGGTGCGGCCTGGTCGGTCATTCGATCCCCTGGCGGACGGCGGTGGCCGGCATCTGGCTTCGCTCGAGCTGCGCGGCCGTGCTGATGCCGACGGCCACGATACCGGCGAGGAGCGCCACGAGCACGGCCAGGCCGGCCGGCGGCAGGCCGAAGGGCACCACGACCGGCGAGCCGAGGAGGTCGGCCAGGCCCAGGCTGTCCTCCAGGAAGAGGAAGAGCCCCGCGCCCAGGAGGAGGCCGCCCACGAAAGCGACGAGGACCGTCGGGCCGAACTCGGTCGCCACGAGGGCCACCGCCTGGCGCCGCGTCAGGCCCAGGGTCAGGAGATGCGCCGTCTCGATGGCCCGGCTGGCGCCCGCCAGGGCCAGCGCGGCGGCAACGGCGAGGGCGGCGTACGCGAACGACAGGATGGCCGCCGCCGCCACGCCTTCCGACACGGCGACGGTGGCGGGCACGGCCCGGTTCGCGGCCACCACCGTGGCGCGCTGGACGATCTCCACGTCGCTGCCGGCCGGGGCCGCGGCGACGACCGACTGGATGGCCGGTAGCGCCCCGTCAGGGGCGTCCAGGAAGGCGAACGAGGGGCCGGGCAGCCCCGGTGGGGCGAGCGCCGCGAGCTGCTGCCGTGCCAGCAGCACGAACGGCTGGTCCACCGCCAGGGTCGGCAGGCTGGTCCGGAAGGCCGCCACCTGCAGGTCGACGCGGATGCCGGCCACGGTCACCTGGAAGACGTCACCAAGCTTGAGCGGATGGTCCTCCGAGGCGAGGCTCGGCGAGACGGCGACCGGCAGCGGGTCGGCCCTGGCGGTGAGCATGGCCGGGGGCAGCTCCGGATCGATCGGGGTGCCGCGTGCGATGGCTTCGTACTGCGGTGCGTCGACCACCACGAGCTCGCGGAGGCTGCCGGTGCTCAGCGCGACCTGCGCCTCGAACCCGGTCGCTGCGTTCGTCACGCCGGGCAGGGACGCTGGGTCGATGCTGGACGGCAGGAGCCCGCCCCGCGACACCAGCTCGTACGGGGCGCCGACGCTCTGCCAGGCGGCGATATCCGCGCCCGAGTCGAGGTGGACCAGCGTGGCCGCCGCGAACGTGGCGCTCGCCGTGCAGGCCAGGAGGATGAGGAGCACCACGCCGCCGGTGCCGCCGCGCGTCGCCCGCCGCATGGCGAGCACCGACACGACGCCGCGGCGCCTCGCGGCGAGGTAGGCCAGCGCCCGCATCGGCCAGGGGTAAAGCCGCAGGGCCAGGAGGCCGGCGGCGAGGCCGACCAGGGCCGGCACGGCGGCCACGACCGGATCCGGTCCGCTCGGCGGGGGCGCCGTGGCGCTCACCGTCGGCGTGACGAGCCCGCGCTGGCGCAGGACGAGCGCCGCCCCCACGGCGCCCACCACGAGTAGGGCCTCCAGGACCAGCCGCCGGCCGCTGGCGTGACGCGCCGGAGCCGGACCCGCGCCCTGGCCGCGAAGCGGTCCCACGAGCGCCGGCCCGACTGCCGCCAGGAACAGGACGAGCGTACTGGCGCCGACCGCCACGGCCGCGGCCGCCGTCAGGTGGCCGATCGTCGTCGGCACGAGCGCGCGCGCCAGCAGGGCGCCGGCCAGCGCCGGCGGGCCGGCGAGCATGGCGCCCTCGAGCACCGTCGCGAACAGGAGCTGGCGACGGGAGGCGCCGCGTTCGCGGGCCACGATGATCGTGCGGCGCCGCTGGCGGGCCGCCAGCAGGATGACCAGCCCCAGGGTGGCCAGCGCCACCGCGCCCGCTCCGATCACGGCCACCGCCAGGACCGCCTGCGCGGCGACCCACCGCGCCTGATGCTGCTCGAGCAGGCGGAGCAGCCCGGTCTGGAGGCTGACCCGGTCGGAACCGGGGCCGTTGATGGCCGGCACGCCGACGGGAAAGAGGCTCTCCGTGCGCCGCACGGCCGCCAGCAGCGGTCCGACCTGTGTCGACCGCATGCGCGCGGGATCGACGTAGAACCGCCACTCGTAGTGGAGCGGCAGGATGGATTCCAGCGGCACAGGCTCGTCGTCAGCCGCGGGCTGGGGGATGGCGGTCTCGAGCAGCGCGGGATAGGCGTCGGGCGACAGCAGCAGCGACGTATCGACCTTGGGGTGTTCGGGGTCGAGGGCCCGGATGGTGGACCCCTCCGCGGTGGCGTCGTCGATCCAGTACGGATCGCTGCGGTCCGTGGGGCGGTACGTCCCCACGATGACGACCGCGGCGTGCATGGGCCGGCCGACCGCGAGGGGGTCGGTGGGCTCGGGCGTCAGGGCGAGGTGCGTGCCGACCCCCACCTGCAGCGCTCGTGCCGCGTCATCGGCGATGGCCGCCTCGAAGGTCGTGACCACCGCGTTGGCGAGGGCTCCGGGGGCCGTATCGGGGACCGAATTCGTGGTCCCCGTGGGCCAGCGTCCGGTGGTGAGGGTCGCGTGCGCCTGGACATCCTGCTGGATGCGCAACGAGATCACGTTGTCGATGGGGGTGCCCGAGGTCGCGTACCAGAGTGGCGTCTCGATGACGTAGGAGGGCGCGCTCGAGGGCGGCCTCCCCGCGATCGCTTTCAGGGCGGCGGGCAGCTGGGCCGCCAACCCGTCGCCCTGCTCGATCACGTTCACGGCCGTGTCGCGCGTGCAGCACGGTCGCTTGAGCTGGTCCAGACGAAGGTTGCGGTCGGCGCTCGAGGCGGCCCCCATCTCGTCTCGAAGGGCCTGGTCGGCCACGGTGGCCAGGGCCCGTGGCGCCACGGCGAACACGAAGGTCGTGATCAACACGAGCGCCACCAGGCCGGCCGCCGCGGCTCGATCGCGTCGCAGCCGCCTGAGGGTCAGGCGGATCCAGGTCATTCGCCGGCCCGCAGCACGGTCGCGAGGCGGATGCGGGGCAGCGTCCGGCCGATGATCACGAGGGCCGCCGCGAGGAGTGCCACGGCAAGGACGACGACCGCGCCGAGCACGACCCACGGCACCTCCACGACGGGGGCCGGCACGGGCGCGACGCCGCCAGGGCCCAGGCTCGTGAAGGGCAGGACGAGCCACGCCATGAGCAGCCCCAGCAGCGACCCGCTGGCCAGGCCGAGGAGGAGCAGCGTTGCGTGCTCCAGGGACAGCCACGCCCGGAGTTGCCGCCCGGAGAGGCCCAGCGCCCGCAGCAGCGCCAGTTCGCTCACCCGTTCGGTGGTCGAGACGACCGCGCTGACGATGAAGCCGATGGCCGCGAAGGCGATGGCCGCCAGGGCGCCGAGCACCAGCGCCCCGACCGTGCCAAGGGCCACCGGATCGGTCAGCAGGGCATGCGCGAGCGCGTCACGGCTGACGATCTGCTGGGCCGCGAAGGGCTGTCCGGTCAGCGTGACGGCCAGCGGCGCCGCCTGCGCCGCATCCACCTGCAGCCACCACTCGGAGGTACTGCCGATGTCCTGCGTCTGGAGCAGGCGCTGCAGGTCCATCGTGGGCTCGTCCACCACCACGAACGGCGTCGCCGGGTCGAGCGGCGGGAACAGCGGCGCGACCCCCACGATATCGAGGGAGACCAGCATGCCGCCGTTGGTCGACACGGGGACGTGGTCGCCCAGGCGGGAGCCGGTGAGGTCCAGGAAGGCCTGGTTGACGACCGCGGCCATGGGCGCGCCAGCGGTCTCCGAAGCGAACCAGACCGCGGTGGTGACCTGGCCGCCCTCCGGGTCGGCCACCACTGCGACCGTGACCGGGGCCGGGTCGAGCGTCACGCCGGTCGGGGGGGCCGAGGCATCGGCGAAGGCCTGGACCCCGGTGACGGTCGCCTTGCCGTCGTCGAAGAAGCCCGCCGACACGACCTGCAGCGCCTCCAGGGCGAGCGGATAGGTGGGTCGCAGCTGGGCGCCGGACCGCGACGCGACGAGCGGCACCTCGACGGTGGTCGTGCTGCCATCGAACGGGATGGCGGTATCCGGCTCCAGGCGGTAGATCCGGCCGTCGGCGTCCTTCAGGATCACCTGCATCGACAAGGGCTCGCCCTGGAAATCTTGGTTCGTCGCCTGGCTGGCGTTGAGCGTGACGAGGAGGCGGATCGGTCGGCCGGGGAGTTGCACGGCGTGGCTTGCCGGGCGGGCCTTCACGAGGCCCGCCAGCGCGGCCGATGGATCGCCGCCGCCCATGGTCGCCGGCGACAGCATCTGGACGGCCGTCTCGGGCTCGACGGCCAGCATCGCCCCGTCGCGGATGGTGCCGCTGGCGGAGAAGGCCTGCCGCTCCACGGGCATCGCGCGGATCACGCCGGGCAGGGCCCGGATCGCGCCGCCGGCCGCCCACCCGGGCAGCGGGGCGGCCGGGGCGGCCACCATGCGCATGTCGGCCGCCGCCTGGTACGCGGCCTGATCCTGCTGCGAGCGCGTCCACGTGGCGGCGTAGACGGCGGCGAACACCACCAGCGAGGAGGCCAGCACGAGGAGCAGCGCGGCGCGCGTGTAGCGCAGGGGCCGCCGCGCCAGCTGACGCGCGCCCATCGATGCCACGAGGCCGCGGCGTCGGACCAGCAGAGGTTCCGCCAGTTCGGCCAGCCGCGGCACGAGACGGGTGGCCAGGACGCCTCCGGCGATCAGGCCGAAGGCGGGCGCGGCCACCAGCAACGGGTCGACCCCCAGCGTGCCGCGTGCGTTCGCCGTGAGCGGCGCGCCGTATGTCCGCAGTTGCCACAGGGCGATGGCCGCCACGACGACGAGGGCCAGATCCAGTCCCAGCCGCTGGGCCAGCGTGCGCGCCAGCGGCCGGGCCATGGCGGCTCGCACCGACGCGAGCTGGCGCCCACCGGCCAGCACCGGGGCAGCCAGCACGACCATGCCCGCGGCGGCCGCCGCCACCGCCGCCAGCACCGGGGCCGCATCCAGCTGGACATCGTCCGTCAGATGGGCCGCGGCGAGTGGTCCCACGCTGCCGAGCGCGAGGATGATGGCTACGCTCGCGGCGCAGGCCACCAGCACGGCCGGCACCGCCAGGAGGAGGGCCTCACCCAGGGCCAGCAGGAGCAGATCGAAGGTGGACGCCCCTCGCGACCGCAGGAGCGCCAGCTCCGTCCGACGGCGGTCGCTCAGCATGGCCGCGACGAGCAGGACCGCGTAGGCTGCCAGGACTGCGTACTGGAGGACGAGCAGGAGAACGTTCGAGCCGTTGGCCACTCCCGCGGCGGCGATCGTGCCGAGCACGTCCGCCAGGCCGCCACTCACCTGCACGTAGCGGCCGGCCGGCACGGCCGCCAGCACGGCCGAGGGCAGCGTGGCGAGCCTGGCCCGCAGGCCGCCGATCGTGTCCGGGTGGAGGACGGCCGGGCCGGGCGTCGCCCGCCAGCGTACGTCGAGGATCGTGGCCGGGCTGCGCAGGAGATCGTCGGGCGAGACGAAGAGCGGCCCGTGCAGGGGCGCCACCTGGTTGCTGTCGGCGCCGGCGGCGTCGAGGGTATCGCCGAGCCAGTAGGGATCCCGCGGGTCGGTCTTCCAGATGCCCACGATCCGCGCCGACGCGACGGCCACGTCGGCGCTCGCGCCGGGGGTGGAGGCATCCGCAAGACCGACGCTGTCCCCGACCTTCAGGTGGAGCGACGCCGCCGCGCCCTCGGAGATGGTCGCCTCCAGGGGCTGCTGTCCCGGCCTGGGCCACGACCCGTCCACGAGCTGGGCATGCGCATCAAGGTCGGCGTAGCCGCCCAGCACGACGAGCGGCTCCCCGGCAGCCCCCACGACCGAGTAGGTGGGCGAGCGGAGCGTGAGGGCCACCTGGCCGCCGGAGCCAAGGGCGGTCTCCAGCAGCGGGCGGACGGCGCCGTCGAGGCCGGCCACCCCACCGGCGGGCGAGGAGGTCTCGACCTGAACGCCGCGATCGGCGGCGGGGACGGCCTCGAGCGATCGCTGGATGCCGCCGAGGGCGACCGTCTCGCCGTACAGGACGCTCGAGGCGACGAGCGTGACCCCGCTGGTCAGCAGCAGCCAGACGGCCAGCATGAACGGTAGGTCCGCGCCGGCGCGGCGCACGGTCGTCCGGGCGAGGCCGGGGATGAGCCGCACGAGAGAGCCGCCGGGCATCGGCCGACACTACCATCAG
>DATBOX010000180.1:0-1774 GCA_036561685.1 Candidatus Limnocylindrales bacterium
CCGCGCGCCGCGACGTCCCAGGGGCCGGCCGGGAGGTGAGCCTGGCCACCGGGACGCTGGCGCGCGCCGGCCTGGTCGTATCGGTCGCGGTCTTCGCCTCCCGCGTGCTGGGCTGGCTGCGCGTGGTCGTCATCACCACCACCTTCGGCGCCAGTCCCGACCTGGACGCCTACTTCGCCGCCTTCCGGGTGCCCGACCTGATCTTCCAGCTGGTCGCGGCGGGCGCCCTCGGCACAGCCCTCGTGCCGGTCCTGTCGGGCCTCCTGGCGCACGACGAGGACGCCCGTGCGTGGCACGTCGTCTCGGTGGTCGGCAACCTCATGCTGGTGGCGCTGGTCGTCCTGGTCGGGGTCTTCGAGGTGGCCGCCCCGGCGATCGTGCCGCTCATCACGCCGGACTACACGGCTTCCCAGCTCGAGCTGACCGTGGAGCTGACGAGGTTGATGCTACTCTCCCCGCTCTTCCTGGCCGTCGGCGCGGTCGCCTCGAGCGCCCTCAACGCCAAGGGGTGGTTCGTCGCGGCGGCGACGGGCGCCGTCCTGTACAACCTGGCCATCATCGCCGCGGCCGTGCTCCTGGCGCCCGTGATGGGCGTCCAGGCCCTGGCGGTGGGCGTGGTGGCCGGCGCCTTTCTGACCCTGCTGGTACAGATCCCGCAGCTGGTGCGCGGCGGGTTCCGCTACGAGCCGACGCTGCGCCTGCACGACCCGGCGGCGCGCGAGGCCCTGCTGCTGATGGCGCCGCGAGCCTTCGGCCTGGGGGTGACCCAAATCACGTTCCTGGTCAACACGTCCCTCGCCACGACCCTCGGCGTGGGAGCTCTGACGGCCTACAACGTGGCCTTCACGATCCTCCAGATCCCCATCGGCATCATTGGTGTGCCGCTCGGCATCGTGCTGCTGCCGTCGCTCTCACGCGCCGCCGCCCTTGGCCAGACGGATGAATTCGGACAGCTCATCACACGGGCCCTCCGCCTGCTGCTCTACGTGATGCTCTTCCTGACGGCCGTCCTCATCGCCATCCGAGTGCAGCTCGTGACGGTCCTCTTCTCGTACGGCAAGTTCGACCTGGCGGCCATCGACCTGACCACGGACGCGCTGCTCTTCTTCCTGTTCGGCCTGGCCGGCCATTCGCTGATCGTCGTCCTGGCACGGGCCTTCTATGCGGCCAAGGACACGCGCATGCCCGTCATCGCGGCGGTGCTCTCGGTGGGCGTGAACGTCGTCGTGTCGGTGGTCACGGTGGGCCGGCTCGGCCTGGCCGGCCTCGCCCTTGGCATCGCCGCCGGCGCCTGGTTCGAGTCCTTGCTCCTGCTTGGCCTGCTGGCCCGCCGCGACCCGCGGTTCCGGCCGGGCGCGATGGCCCGCGCGGCCCTCCTCGACGGCGTGGGGGCGGTCCTGTCCGGCGCAGCCGCGTGGCTGGTCACGGCCGGCGCCGCGGCGGCCGGCCTGTCGGCGACGGCCAAGCTCGTGGACGTGTTCGTGGGGGGCGCCGCGTTCGCCGCTGCGGCCGTCGTCTTCCTCATCTACAGCCGCGTGCTGCACCTGCCGGAGCTGGCCGGCTCGCTCGCGATCGCGCGGTCGGCGACCCGCCGCCTGGCCAGCCTGGCGTGACGGACGAGCGTCCCGCGGCGGGCCATCCCGCGTTCCGCCTCCGTACGGACGAGGCAGCGTGGGACGCCTTCGTCGCCGCCGCCGCGGGAGGCGCGTACGCCCAGCAGACGGCCTGGGCGGAGGTCAAGGCGGCCAACGGCTGGGCGCCGGAACGCGTCGTG
>DATBOX010000181.1:0-3033 GCA_036561685.1 Candidatus Limnocylindrales bacterium
CAGCGTGTCGATCCGGCCATCGCGGATCATGGTCTGGAGCTCGGCCAGCCGGGGGTGGTGCGGCGCCTGGTGCTCGCTCATCCGACTCTCCTCTGGCGCACCACCCGTCGCGACCCGACGTCTTGACACGGGTAGGTGGGGATGGCTGAATGCGCGGACCACAGCGAACCCGCGTCCCCGCGATAGGGCGTCATCGTAACGGGTAGGAGGAGGGTCCTTTGGGCACCGACGCACGCACCCCAAGCGACGTGGAGCAACTCCACAGCATGGGCTACGCCCAGGAGTTGCGGCGTGGCATGAAGACGTTCTCGAACTTCGCTGTCTCGTTCACGATCATCTCGATCCTGTCCGGGTGCCTGACGCTTTTCGCGTTCGCCATGAACACGGGTGGCCCGGTCGTGATGACCCTCGGCTGGCTGTTCGTGGGTGTCTTCGTCATCATCGTCGCCCTCGGCATGGCCGAGGTCGCCTCGAGCTACCCCACCGCCGGCGGCCTGTACTACTGGGCAGCCAAGCTCGCCGATGAGGCAGGCGGCAACGGAGCGGCTTGGAGCTGGTTCGTTGGCTGGTTCAACCTGGTCGGCCAGGTCGCCGTGACGGCCGGCATCGACTTCGGTCTGGCGTTCTTCATCAATACGTACCTCAACATCGTCTTCGCCTTCCCGGCCGACCCACCCCACACCATCGCCATCTATGCCGTGGTGCTGTTCGTGCATGGTCTGCTGAACACGTTCGGCATCCGGATCGTGGCGTTCCTCAACAACGTTTCGGTCTGGTGGCATCTGGTCGGCGTCGCCGCGATCGTCCTCGTGACGGTGGTCTTCAATCAGCACACCCGCACTGACATCGGCACGATCTTCTCCACTGCGGTCGACAACACCGGTGACAGCGCCTCGTCTGCCTGGCCTGGACCAGCCCTGCTCGGCATCCCGCTGTATGTGGCCCTGATCGGACTCCTCAACGCGCAATACACGCTGACCGGCTTCGACGCGTCGGCGCATATGGCAGAGGAGACCCATAGCGCCGCCCGGTCTGCGCCACGCGGGATCGTCTGGTCGGTGATCATCTCCGTGATCGCCGGCTTCGTGCTGCTGCTCGCCATGAACATGGGCATCACCCCCGACAAGGTCTTCACCGACTCGACGGGGGCGTCCATCAGCGGATACCAGCACGCGCTCAATGCGGCCGCTATCTCAGGCATCGCCGGCCCGCCGACGCAGATCTGGATCGATGCCGTCGGTCAGACGGGCGGCCTGCTGATCCTGCTTCTTGTCATCGGCGCCCAGTTCTACTGCGGCATGTCGTCGGTGACCGCGAACTCGCGCATGATCTACGCCTTCTCGCGTGATGGCGCGATCCCCGGCAGTCGCTTCTGGCACCGCATCAACAAGCGGACGCGCACACCGACCAATTCGATCTGGCTCGCCGCGGTCGGGGCCTTCATCCTGGGCCTGCCCTACCTGTATAGCCCCGTCGCATACGCCGCGGTCACATCCATCGCGGTCATCGGCCTGTACGTGGCCTACGTGGCCCCGGTCTTCTTGCGTCTACGCGCAGGCTCGCGCTTCCAGGCTGGCCCGTGGACCCTGGGCCGCTGGAGCCGACCGGTGGGGATCATCGCCACGCTGTGGGTGATCTTCATCTTCTTCCTGTTCATGCTCCCGCAGGTCCAGCCGTTCAATACGCTGGCCAACTTCAACTACGCGCCCGTGGTGTTCCTCATCGTCCTGGGCGGAGCTGCGATCTGGTACGCCCTCTCGGCCAGGACCTGGTTCAAGGGTCCCAAGGTCCAGGGGACGCCGGACGAGTTGGCGGCGATCGAGCAGGAACTCGAGATCGCCTGACCGGCGCCTGAGCCGTTGGAACGTGGAGAGCCCGGACCACGGTGGTTCGGGCTCTCTGCTGTCGGCCGGGCTGTGCTCAGTAGATCGAGCGCACGTCAGATGAGACGTGGAGCACGAACACGTCGTCGCTGAGGGGCGCATCCAGTTCCACACTGGTGACCTCGGCGTGGCGCGTCAGCTGGTCGCCCACGTGCTCCGCCAGGAGCAGCACCAGCCCGCTCAGGCGGTCGACCGCCAGCTCCAGCCAGCGGTCGGGCCGGTCGGTCAGGACCTCCGTCGAACGCGGATGGTCGGCGCGCAGCACGTAGACTTCCCGATCGGCCAGGCGGGCCGTGCCGCGCAGGGTCAGGTCGGCCGTGGCCAGGACGTTGCGGCAGAACCCGTGGGGATGGACGAAGGTGTCGACCATGCCGTCCGCCGGCAGCTGCGTGAGCGGCCGGTACGCCCGTCCGAAGGCCGGCAGGCGCGGATCCTCGATGCCCACGGCGCGCGGCCGGGCGGGTCGGGCGGTCGCCGTGTGGCTGCGGCCATCGTAGGTGCGCACGGTCGAGCCGTCGCTGACCCACACCATGCCGCTGCCGGCCGGCGCGTCCGGGTCGGTGTACGTGACCACCCTGGCGCGGCCGGGATGGTGGAGCCAGACGTCGCTGGTCGTAACGGTCTCACCGGCTGCGGACTGGACGCGCTCGACCAGCCGCATGCGCAGCGTCTCGAACCGTCGCTCGGCGTCGCGCATGAAGGTGAACAACTCGCCCAGCGAAGGGGCGTCGGGAGCCGGCGGCAGGACCAGGGCCGGCGCCACCGACGCCTGGGCGGGGCGGACGGTCAGGGCGCGCGAGGCAGCGCCGTGGGCGGGATCGGCCATCGGCCCGATTGTAGGGGAAAGGAAGAGGCCCCCGGCGCTGCCGGGGGCCTCTTGCTACGGCTTCTTGGGGTGGCTACGGCGCCGGGACGTCCGGGGCGATGAAGGGGCTGATGGCGTTGACGACCGTGTCCGAGATGACGCTCACGCCACCGAGCACGAACAGGTCATCGGGGGCCAGGTCGGCCAGCTCGGTGCTGGTGGCAGCCGGCACGGTATCGGTCTGGACGAGGAGGATCGGGCCGCCGGTGAACCCGGCCGCGGCGCTGCCGGCCATCGCGTCGGGGAAGTTCGTGCCGAGGGCCACGTAGGCCGTCGGCGTGCCCG
>DATBOX010000182.1:0-27338 GCA_036561685.1 Candidatus Limnocylindrales bacterium
CTGGTCGACCAGCAGGACGTGACCCCCCTTGGCCTGGCCTATCAGGCCATCGAGATGGCCTCGCAGGAAGCCCCCCTGGATGCGGCCCTCCGCCGCGTCCTGCGGGCCATGAAGGTCTAGTGCCGGGTAGGCTAGCGAATCAGCCATGACCATCGCCTATCTGGATCCCGACGACGAGATCACCAACGCGGTGGCTCGCCTGCGCGCGAGCAAGGACGTGCGGGTGGCGCTCGTCCTGCCGACCGGCTCGCGCATCGCCACCAGCCGCATCAACTTCCGGCTGCTGGCGCACGAGGCCCTGGCGCACACCCGCCGGCTGGCCATCGTGGCCGCCGAGCCGGGCGTCCGGGCGGTGGCCATCTCGGCCGGGCTGCCGGCCTACGCCACCGTGGTCGAATACGAGGCGGCCCTGCAGGAAGCGTCGGCCGGGCGAGCGGCCGGGATGGACGAGGCCGTGACGGCGATCGAGCCCAAGGGCACGGGATCCGCTCCAAAGGCGGCGCGGAGCCGGGCCCGTGCGGGCAAGGCTGCGGCGGCGGGCGATCTGGCCGTGGGGGCGACCGCCGCCGGGGTGGCCGCAGGGGCAGCGGCGCCACCGGTGAGCACCGGCTACCTGCCACCGGTCGGGGCCCCTCCCGGGGCGCCTGCATCGAGCGGGGCCGTGCACCGCGGGGGTGGGCCCGATCTGCCCGTCGTCACGGCGCGGGATCGATCCGACGGCGGCGGCCGGCGCTGGCTGTGGGTCGGCATCTCGGGCCTCCTCGTGGTGGCCCTCGTGGTGGCGGCCGGCTGGATCGCCTTCAACGTGCTGCCAACGGCCACCATCACGGTCGTGCCGCACACGCAGGCCGCCCAGCCGGTCGACCTCACCGTCATCGCCGACCCAACCGCGACGGCCGTTGATACTACCCGTGGCGTGGTCCCGGCCCAGGTCGTGACGATCCCCCTGACCGCGACCGACACGTTCAACGCGACGGGCACGAAGCCGGTCGACTCCGCCGCGACCGGCACCGTCACGTTCGTCAGCAACGACACCGGCCGATCTCACACCATCCCACAAGGCACCGAGGTTTCGACGCAAGGCGGCATCGCATTTCACACGACGCAGGCCGTGACGGTGCCGCGGGCGAGGGTGATACCACCCACGGGCCTTAGCCCCGGCAGGGCGTCGGTGGGCGTATCGGCGGCCTCGACCGGGCCCTCGGGCAACGTCGCGGCGGGTGCGATCGATCGGGTGTCCTCGACGATCGAGGCCGCCCTGGTCAACTTCAACAACCCGGTGACCAACGCCGCGCCGACGACCGGTGGCGCGCACACGGTCATCCAGGTCATCCAGCAATCCGACTACGACGCAGCCGTGGCCAGCCTCCGGGCGACCCTCAAGACGCAGCTCGATGCGGCCGCCCTGGACCCCACCAACGTCCCTGCCGGCGTGACGCTCATCGCCGCCAGCGCGACGGTAGGGACGACGACCGCCGACCAGGCGGCCAGCGCCCTCGTCAACAAGCAAAAGGACAACTTCACGCTCACGGTCAGCGGCAACGGCACGATCGACGGCGTCGACCAGACGCAGGTCCAGCAGGTCGCGGCCGCCCGGCTGACCGCGTCCGTACCCAGCGGGTATCAACTGTTCCCAAGCACGGTCCAGACACAGGTGGGGCCGGCGGTGGTGAACGGCGGCCAGATCTCGTTCTCGGCTTCTGCGACGGGCCAGATCGCCGCCACCCTGGACCCGGCCGTGCTGCTATCGCAGGTGCGGGGCAAGACCTTGGGCCAGGCGCGGACGATCCTTGAGGCGCTCGGCACGGTCACCATCGAGACGTCGCCGTTCTACGTGTCGAGCATCCCCGACGATCCGTCCCGCGTGACCATCACGGTGCAGCCGCCGCAGCCCGGCGCGTCCGGCGCGCCGGCGACCGGGGTGCCCACCAGCCCGCCGGCAGGCACGATCGCGCCGGCGACGACGGCGCCCGTCCCCACCGCCTCCCCGAGCGGCTCGTGAGCCGGCTCCTCGGCGTCGATCTGGGCGGGCGGCGCATCGGCCTGGCCGTCGCCGCTACGGACGCGGGCACGGCGCGCGGCCTGGCGACCATCATGCGCGGCACGCTCGACGATGACGCCGCGGCCCTCGCGCACGTGGTGGCCGAGCAGCGCATCGACGAGCTGGTCGTGGGCCTGCCGTTGCTGCCATCGGGCGATGAGGGCGACCAGGCCATGGCCGCCCGGGCATGGGCCGACGAGATCGGGCGCCGGCTGGGCCGGCCGGTCTCGATGCAGGACGAGCGCTTTACCAGCCGCGCGGCGGAGGTGACAGTGGGCCCGGCAAGACGCCGCCACGACGGCGGGCCGCCCGGTCAGGCCGCCAGGTCCGGCCAGCGCGCCGCTGTCGACCGCGAGGCGGCTCGGCGCATCCTCCAGGCGGCGCTCGACGCACGCGCTGGGGTGCCGTCGTGAGCGACATGGGTCACCCGGACCACACGCCCATCCGCATGGCGCACCGGATCGGCCCGGGCTCGCCCGACGACGGCTCGCCCGACGACGGCTCGCTCGATGACGCATGGGAGGCTCCCGCGGACGGACCGTCAGTCGAGGACGAGGCGCAGAACGCTCAGCCGCCTGCGCCCGCCGCATCGGGCACCATGAGCCGCATGGACTTCGGGCGCCAGGGCGGTCGCAACGGCTACGGGATGCTCCAGCCCCCCGGGCAGCACCATCGAGTGCGCGGCCTCCTGGTCGTGCTGGTGATGGGAGCCCTGGTGCTGGTCGTGCTGGCGAGTGTCGGCCGGCCGCTCCTGCGCACCCTGGCTGTCGACATCGCCCAGGCCAACCCGCAGACCATGCGGGTGTCCTTCCTGGCCGACCTGGTGCGCGAACAGCTGGGCCCCCAGCTGACCGACCCGGCCGGAGAGGACGCCTCACCGGTGCCGTTCGTGGTGCCGGCCGGGGCGAGCGCGGCCGACATCGCCAACCTCCTCGCCGGCCAGCAGCTGCTGACCGAGCCGCTGGCCTTCGAGTTCGTGGCCATCACCAGCGGCGAGTCCGGCAGCATCCAGGCGGGCACGTACTACCTCAACCAGCAGATGACGCCGACACAGCTGCTCGCGGCCCTCCAGGATCCGGTGCCGGTGAACCCATACATCACGATGGCCCTGCGCAGCGGCCTGCGGATCGAGCAGATCACCGCCTACCTGGAGACCCTGCCGCTCCAGAAAGACGTGGCCAAGGACTTCTACGACCTGGCCAGCAAGCCCACCGCCGCGCTACGAGCCGACTACCCGTTCCTGGCCGCCCTGCCGGATGGTCGTTCGCTCGAGGGCTTCCTGGGCTGGGGCACCTTCAGTCTGAAGCCCGACGCCAGCGGCGAGGGCATCGTGCGGCTGCTCCTGACCACGTGGGCCACGCAGGTCGGCCAGACGATCGTGACCGAGGCCACGACCCAGGGGCCCGCCTTCTACCACACGCTGACCCTGGCCAGCATCGTCAACAAGGAGGTCGCGGTCGACAGCGAACGCCCGTTGGTGGCCGGCGTCTACGCCAACCGCCTCGACCCCAAGAAGTGGTCGACGGGGCTCCTCAACGCCGACCCCACGGTCTTCTACGCCAACGACACGATGAAGCTGGCCGCGCTGCCCCTGGACCAGTGGCAGCAGTACTCGTTCTGGAACCCGGTCACGATCGCCAACGTGAAACCGCCGCCGGCCCTCGAGAGCTACCAGACGTACGACCATGCGGGCCTCCCCGACGGGCCCATCTGCTCGCCGACGCTGCCCGATATCCAGGCCGCTGCCGCGCCGGCCACGGCGACCGGCTACCTCTTCTTCGTGGCCAAGAACGACGGCAGCCATACCCATGCCTTCGCCAAGACCAACGCCGACTTCCAGCGCCTGCTGAAGCAGTACGGCTACATCCCGTGAGCCCGGAGCCCACGCTGGCGACCCTGGCGGCCGTCCCTCCGCCGAGTGCCGCGGATCGCGAGCGGTGGGCCGCGGCCGATCGTGCCGCCCGTCCCGCCCGCCTGGCCCGGTTGCGTGAGCGGCTGGCGCAGGCGCAGTTCGACGCCTACTTCGGGGTCCGCTCGGAGAACAGCCGCTACCTCACCGGGTTCGCGCTCGGCGACGGCGAGGACCGGGTGGCCGGCAACTCCGGCCAGTTCGTGGTGCGACCCGATGAGGTCGCGCTGCTGGCCGACTCGCGCTACACCGAGCAGGCCGGCGACGAGGCGCCCGACGCGCGGATCGTGCCGGCCTACCACGACCTCGCCGAGCGCTGGCCGCATCTGGTGCAGGGCTGCCGCCGCGTCGCCGTCGAGGGCGCCTATGTCTCGCGCCTCACGTGGGACCGGCTGGCGGCCGCCGCCCCGGACGTGGAACTCGTGCCGGTCGAGGGCTGGGTGGAGGCGCAGCGGGCCACCAAGGAGCCGTCGGAGGTCGAGCGGATCGCGGCGGCCTGTGCCGTGGCCGACGCGGCCCTGGCGCGGCTGCTGCCGAGCATCCGCCCCGGCATGACCGAGGCCCAGGTCGCCCTGGACCTGGAATGGGGGATGCGAACCAACGGGGCCGACGCGTTGGCCTTCGATGTCGCGGTCCTCGCCGGCCCCCAGGCGGCCCTGCCGCACGGCTCGCCGGGGGCCCGCAGGATCCAGGCCGGGCAGGTCCTGCTGTTCGACTTCGGGGCGCAGGTGGCCGGCTACCGCAGCGACATGACCCGGACCCTGTTCGTCGGCGAGCCCACGGCCGCCGATCTTGAGCTGTACCGCCTCGTCGCCGCAGCCCAGGAGGCCGCGCTGGACCTGCTGGCCCACGCCACGGCGGCCGGGGACCATCCGATCGCCCGGGCGGTGGACACCGCCGCGCGCCAGGTCATCGAGGCGGCCGGCCACGGCGACCACTTCGGCCACGGCCTGGGCCACGGCATCGGCCTCGCCACCCACGAGTCGCCCTCGCTGGGCCGCCAGCCGGCGTCCGATGCGGCGCTGCCCAGCCCGACCGTCTTCTCGGTCGAGCCCGGCGTCTACCTGGAGGGCCGCACCGGGGTCCGCATCGAGGACCTCGTCCTCTTCGATCCTGACGCCCACCGCCTGGAGCGCCTCACCCGCTTCCCCCGTGAGGTCACGACCATCGAGGCGTAGGGCCGGTGGGCCGGCGGCCAAGGCGGCTCGGGTAGAATCAGACCCTCCACCGACCCGTGCCACGGCGCGAGCGCCGTCCCGAAGGAGTGCCCCGTCCCATGATCTCCACCGGTGAGCTGCGCAAGGGCGTCGTGATCGAGCTCGACAACGACCTCTGGCAGATCCTGGACTATCACCACATCAAGATGGGCCGCGGGTCCGCCCAGGTGCGCATCAAGCTCCGCAACGTCAAGAAGGGCGGCACCGTCGAGCGCAGCTTCCAGGCCGGCGACAAGTGGCCGCGCGCCCGCCTGGACCGCCGCCAGGTGCAGTTCCTGTACCGCGACGGCGACGACTTCCACTTCATGGACACGGAGTCTTATGACCAGTTCTCCATCAACGCCGACCAGTTGGGCGACGCGACCCTCTACCTCCAGGACGGCATGATGGTCGACCGCACCACCTACGAGGGCGAGACGATCGGCGTGGAGCTGCCCATCACGGTGGATCTCGTGGTCCGGGAGACCGAGCCCGGCTATGCCGGCGACACCGCGACCGGTGCGCGCAAGGGGGCGACCCTCTCGACCGGGCTCGTGATCCAGGTGCCACTCTTCGTCAACGAGGGCGACACGCTGCGCATCGACACGCGGACCGGTGAGTACCAGACCCGGCTCTGACGATCCGGGCGACGCCCGGGCGCCGCGCACCGAACGCCCGCACGTCCCCGAATACGGCATCCCCGCCTCCGTCGAGGGGACCCTGCCGTGGCAGTGGGCCCGCGAGCAGCTCCAGGCGGCCCTCACCTACTGGGTCGCCACCGCGCGACCCGATGGCCGGCCGCACCTCATGCCGACGTGGGGCGTCTGGGTCGGCGACGCGTTCTACTGGGAAGGCGGCCTGGAGACCCGCCGGGCCCGCAACGTCGCGCTCCGTGGCGATGTCGTGGTGAGCGTCGGCGGCGACGAGGCGGCGGTGATCATCGAGGGCCACGCCGTGCGGGTCACCGACCAGGACGCCGCGCTGGAGGCCGAGCTGGTGGCCGCCTTTGGCAAGTACACGGCGCCGTTCGCGTACTCGGTCGATCCGGCCAACTGGCGCACGGGCGGTCTGTGGCGGGTCGATCCCACGGTCGGCTTCGGCTGGACGTCTCACGGCTACCCGGGCGACGCGACGCGCTGGCGGTTCGGGTGAGCCACGAGCGTCGCCCGCCGATCGATCCGGAGCGGCCCTGGAACGACTGGCTCCGCCCCACCTGGGACGACGCGCCGGGCGAGCCGTCGAGGCCCGCGCCAACTTCCGCGCCCGCCCTTGGGCCGCGCATCCGCAGCGTCGCCGAGGTCACACGCGAGATCAAGGATCGTCTCCGGGCCGTCCCCGCGCTTCGTGACCTATGGGTGGAGGGGGAAGTCGGCCAGGTGTCGATGAGCGCCGCCGGCCACTGTTACTTCACGCTCAAGGACGACCGCGCCCAGCTGCGGGCCGTGATCTTCCGCGACGAGCGCCGCGCCATCCCGTTCGAACCACGCACCGGGCTCCGCATCGTGGCGCACGGGCGCGTCGACGTCTTCGAGCAGCAGGGCCACTACCAGCTCTACGTGGACATGCTCCAGCCGGCGGGCCTGGGCGACCTGGCCCTGCGACTCGAGGCCATCAAGGCTCGCCTCGCCGCGGAAGGCCTGTTCGAGGCCGCACGCAAGCGGCCGTTGCCCGTCTGGCCGCGTCTCATCGGCGTCGCCACCAGTGCCCAGGGGGCCGTGATTCACGACATCAGCCGCGTGCTCGAGCGCCGTTGGCCGCTGGCCCGCGTCGTCCTGTCGCCTTGCCTCGTCCAGGGCGAGGCCGCGCCCATCAGCATCGTGGCGGCCCTGCGTCGCCTCGCCGCCTGGCGCGATCCGGCGACCGGTCTGCGCCCGGAGGTCGTCATCCTGGCCCGCGGCGGCGGCTCTCTGGAGGACCTGTGGCCGTTCAACGACGAGCGGGTCGTGCGCGCGGTCGCCAGCCACCCCGTGCCGGTCATCTCGGGCGTCGGCCACGAGACCGACGTGACGCTGACCGACTTCGCGGCCGACCTGCGCGCCGCGACGCCCTCGGTGGCGGCCGAGCTGGCCGTGCCCGCCCGCCACGACCAGGCCGTGGCGCTCCGTGCGCTCCGCGCCCGGCTCGATGCGGGCACGCAGCGGTCGCTGCGGCACGCCCGAGATGCGGTGACGGCCGAGGGCAGGGCACTGGACCACCTCCATCCGGCGGCGGTGCTGGCGGGCGAGCGTGAGCGGGTCGGACTGCTGCTCGATCGGGCCCGAGTCGCCATGGATGCGCGGCTCGGTTCGGCGCGGACCGTGCTCGGCAGGGCAGGGGAGCGCCTGCCGGTGGCGGCCCGCGGTCGCGTCGTTCGGGCGTCCACGAGTCTGCACGCCGCCCGTGCCAGCTTGATGGCACTCGGTCCGTACGCCACCCTGGAGCGCGGCTACGCCATCGTGCGTGACGAGCGCGGGGGGCTGCTGCGCGACGCATCCACGGTCGCTCCGGGGATGTTGGTGGACGTGCGCCTCGCCCGTGGCGGGTTGGACGCTCGGGTCGAGCACGTGCGAGACTCGTGACCATGACCGATCCGGTTGGCTCCGCCGCTCCGACCGAGCCCGCCGGCGTGGCGGAGATGCCGTTCGACGCCGCCCTCGCGGAACTGCAGGGGGTCGTGAGCCGGCTGGAGCAGGGCAACCTGCCCCTCGAGGAGTCGATCGCGCTCTACGAACGCGGAGTCGCCCTCCACGAGCACTGCGCCCGGCTCCTCACCGACGCCGAGCTTCGCGTCCAGCGCCTGGTCGAGTCGGCCGGCGGAGCCCTGCGGGCGTTGGACCTCACCCCGGACGACGCCGAGGACGCCTGACCAGCCGAGGCGCCACCGGATCGGCTGGGGCGCCCGTAGCGCCCCGTCCCGCCGCCGCCCAACGAGACCTTAGGCGAGCCGGTATTCGCTCCAGTGTTGGTCTGAGCACAAGCTCGGAGGCTAAGCCCGACAGGAGGCTGCCGAAGCCCGGATGCGGGCCGGCTTAAGGCCCTGATCGACCCCATTCATGCATGGGGGCGATAGCAGAGGGCATTGGCGCCTTCGATCCGGGCCGGCAGGTTCCTTATGGGAGGTCCTTGTGCGTGGACCATCACTGGAGGTGGTAGGCCGGCCATCAAGGCGGTCCGGACGAGCGGCCAGGGCACCGCGCGTGGGCCCGCCGCCCGCGCGTGCCGCACGGCCCCGGGACCATCAGGCCGCTGGCGCGATCCGGTCGAGGGGCGCACCATGGGTGCATGACGGATCGAACGGGGGGCGTCCGATCGTGGCGGCGCGCACTCGTGGGTGTGGGGGCCGCCCTCGCGGTGGGGTTCGCGAGCTGGGGCTGGTCCACGCCCGCCCTCGTGGCCGCAGCGCCCCTTTCGGCGGCGTCGGCCGCGGCTGCCACCACTACGCCCGCGACGGAAGCGGCGCTGGCGCCGTGGACGGGCGGCATGGACCTGTATCGACCGGGGGTCTACACGATGCAGGCGACGTGGTACTGGTGCACGGCCGCCAACGCTCAGATCATGGCCAACATGAAGTACCACCAGGCGGATCACAGCACGGCGGACCAGTCGCGCTACTTCTCGTACATGCGGGCCCACGACCGGTACACCATCCCGATCAGTGACGGCACGGATCCGCAGGGCTGGACGGACGGCCTGGCGCGCTACGTTGACAGCCGCTACCGGCTGGTCACCTATACCAGCTTCGACACGGCGCTCCACGACGCCGTGACCCGCATGCGCCTGACGGGCCTGCCCGTCTCGCTGGCCGTGATGCACGGCAACCATGCGTGGGTCCTGAACGGCTTCACCGCCACGGCCGATCCTGCCCGTACCACCGGCTTCACGGTCACGAGCGTGCGCGTGACCGGTCCGCTGTACGGCCGCCAGAGCGTCAACGGCTACGACATGCCGCCCGATACGAAGCTGACCACGGCGGCCTTCCGGTCGTTCTTCACCCCGTTCCACTACGCGCGGGTGCACATGGTGTGGGAGGGCCGCTTCATCACGATCCAGCCCATCCCGGGGGCCGCCACCGTCGCGGCCGCCCCGGCCGCGACCCCGCGAGCCACCCCCACCGCCCGCCCCACCGCCTCGCCGCCCCCGCTGCTGCCCGGTGGCACCGTTTTCCCCTGGTCGATGGCGCGGCCCGGCGTCGCCTGACTCGAAGCGACGCAGCCCCCGGGCGCGAAGTCCGGCGGCCTCTACAATCCGCCTGACGTGACCATCCTCGCCTCGCTCCAGGGGCCGGCCGACCTGCGCAAGCTGTCGGACGCCGAACTGGCCCAGCTGTGCACCGAACTGCGCACCACGATCATCGAGACGGTGGCGCGCACGGGCGGCCACCTGGGCAGTTCGCTCGGCGTCGTCGAGATCGCCGTGGCCCTCCATCGGCTGATGGACAGCCCCCGCGATCACGTCGTGTGGGACACGGGCCACCAGGCCTATCCGCACAAGCTGCTGACCGGCCGCCTGGAACAGTTCGGGACGCTCCGCCAGCTGGGCGGGATCGGCGGCTTCCCGCGGCGCGCCGAGAGCCCGCACGACGTCTTCGATGGCGGCCACGCCGGCACGGGCCTCTCGATCGCGGAGGGCCTCGCCCTGGCCCGCGACGAGCGTGGCGGCACGGAGCGCGTGGCGGTCGTGGTCGGCGACGCGGCCCTCATCAGCGGCCTCTCGCTGGAAGCGCTCAACGACCTGGGCCACCGCCAGACACGCATGATGATCGTCCTCAACGACAACGAGATGAGCATCTCGCCGACCGTGGGGGCGCTCAGCCAGTACCTCTCGCGCATCAAGCTCTCGAAGACGTGGCGCGGCTCCAAGCGGGCCTACGATCGGGCCATCCGGCGGCTGCCGCTCGTGGGCGAGCAGGCCCTGGAGATCTCGCGGCGCCTGCGGGCCTCGGTCGTCCAGTTCGTCCAGCCGGGCCAGCTGTTCGAGGACCTGGGCATCACCTACATCGGCCCGGTGCCGGGGCACGACCTCCAGGCGCTCGACGCGACCTTCCGGCGGGCTCTCACCAACGAGGGACCCGTGATCGTCCACGTGCGGACACAGAAAGGCCACGGCTTCCGGCCGGCCGAGGCCGACCAGGTCAGCTTCCATGGCGCGGCGCTGCCGCCGATGACCGTGCTACCGCCGCCCAGCGCGTCGGGCACCAGCGATGGCGACGCCACCCCGTCCGCTGCGCAGGCGGCGGCGGCGCTCAAGCGGCCGCCGAACTACACGGCCGTCGCGGTCGCCGAGTTGCTGGCCATCGCCCGCGAGGATCCGCGCGTCGTGGCCATCACCGCCGGCATGCCGACAGGCACCGGCCTGAACCGCTTCGCGGGCGAGTTCCCCCACCGCATGTACGACGTGGGCATCGCCGAGCAGCACGCCCTGACGCTCGCCACCGGCCTCGCCCTCGGCGGCATGCGGCCCTTCGTGGGCATCTATTCAACCTTCCTGCAGCGCGCCTTCGACCAGACCGTCCACGACATCTGCCAGAACGACCAGCCCGTCGTCCTGGGGGTGGACCGGGCCGGCCTGGTCGGCGAGGACGGCACGAGCCATCAGGGCATGTTCACGATCCCGGCCCAGCGCCAGCTGCCGCACCTGATCATCGCCTCGCCCAAGGACGAGCAGGAGCTGCGCCGCCTGCTCCGGACCGCGTTCGGTCAGGACCACCCCTTCGCCCTGCACTACCCCCGTGATGCGGGCCTGGATCTCCCGGCCGTCGACCCCGAGCCCATCCCGGTGGGCCAGGGTGAGCTGCTGCGCGCCGGGGATGACCTCCTCGTCGTGGCCTTCGGGCCGATCGTCCAGCGAGTGATGGAGGCGGCCGACCGGCTCGCCCTCGACGGCTGGTCCGTGGGCGTGATCAACGCCCGCTTCGCCAAGCCCCTCGACCGGCAGCTCATCGTCACGCAGGCCGCCGGGCGGCAGCTCGTGGCCACCGTGGAGGAGAGCGTCGTCACGGGTGGCTTCGGGGCCGGCGTGCTCGAGGCGCTGGCGGAGGCGGGCCTGGAGGACCCGGGCCTGCGGTCGGTCCCGGTGCACCTCATCGGCCTTTCGGGGGAGCAGTTCGTGGATCACGGATCGGCGGCCGACTTGCGCCGCCTCCTGCGCCTCGACGTCGACGGCCTCGTCGAGCAGCTGTCAGAGGCCCTCGCGACCGTCGGCGCACGGCCCAGCGCCACAGCCGCCCGGCGGCCGGCCAGGCGCACCGCCTGACCACCGCCGACCGGGGCACCCGCGTGCCGGCTCGCACCCGGCTTGACCAGCTCATCCTCGCCCGTGGCCTCGTGGCCAGCCGGGCCCAGGCGCAGGCGCTCCTCCTGGCCGGGCGCGTCCGTGTGGGGGAGGGTACGGGCGCCCGCCGCGACCGCAAGCCGGGCGACCTGGTGGCCGCGGACACGCCGGTCACCCTGGACCAGCCGCCGCCGTACGTCTCGCGCGGCGGGCAGAAGCTGGCCGGGGCGCTCGACGCGTTCGGGGTGGATCCGCGGGATCGCGTCTGCCTGGACGTCGGCGCCAGCACCGGCGGCTTCACCGACTGCCTGTTGCAGCGCGGCGCCCGCCATGTCTATGCTCTCGACGTGGGCCGAGGACAGCTGGCCGAGGCGCTCCGCGCGGACCCGCGGGTGACCAGCATGGAGCGGACCCACGCGCGCCGGCTGGACCCCGCCGATCCCGAGGCCATCCGCCTGCCGGAGCCGATCACCCTGGTCGTGGCCGACGTCTCGTTCATCTCGCTGACCCGCCTGTTGGCGGGGATGGTCGCCCAGGTCGTGCCGGGCGGGGAGCTCGTGGTGCTCGTCAAGCCGCAGTTCGAGTCGCGTCCGGAGGATGTGCCAAAGGGCGTCGTGCGCGACGCCGCCGTGCGTGCGGCGGCGGTCGAACGGGTGGCCGCGGCGGCTCGGGCGCTCGGCCTGGAGGTCAGCGGCGAGGCCGTCTCGGGCCTGCCCGGGCCGGCCGGCAATATCGAGACCTTTCTGCACCTGCGCCGTTCGCCGGTGACCGCATGAACCGCCTCGGCATCGTCTACAACGCCACCAATCCGCTCGCCGTGGCGCTCCAGGAGCGGGCGGTCGCGTGGTGCACCAAGCACGACCTGGCGGTCTGGACCTCGCCGGGTGCCGACACGACCCTGGTGCGGACGAATCTGCCGGGCACCGAGCTGCTGCTCATCCTGGGCGGTGACGGGACGATCCTGCGGGCCGTCAGCGCCCTGGCCACCACGGACGTGCCGCTGCTGGGGGTCAACACCGGCAAGGTCGGCTTCCTCGCCCGGGCCGAGGCGGACCAGCTCGAGGCGGTGCTCGGCCAGGCGCGCGACGGCGCCTTCGCGGTCGAGTCGCGGATGGCCCTGGAGGTCGCGGTCGTGCCCGCCCCGGGAGGCGCGACGACCACCACCGCGGCGCACTACGTCGCCCTCAACGAGGCAGCCATCGTGCGCGGGTCGTCGCCACGTCTCATCCGGCTGGACGTGGCCATCGACGAGACCCACCTGGCGACCTACCGGGCCGACGGGCTGGTCGTCGCCACGCCGACCGGCTCGACCGGCTACTCCTTCAGTGCCGGCGGACCGATCCTGGATCCGGGCAGCCGGAACCTCGTCGTGACGCCGATCGCCGCCTACCTGGCCGGCATCCATTCCATCGTCGTCAGCCCGCGCCACAGCGTGACCGTGCGGGTGGAGGCGGCGTATGACGTGATGGTCAGCATCGACGGCCAGACCGACCTGCCCCTCGCGGTCGGTGACAGCGTGAAGGTGCACGCCCGCGAGCGGCCCATCCGCTTCATGCAGCCCCCCGGCACGCCCTCGTTCTGGGACCTGCTGCGCCGTAAGGTGGAGCTGCTTCCGCCGTGAGCCTCGCGGGGCCGGTGGGGGTCGGACCCCTGGGGACGGTCGGGCCGCCCGCCTATCAGGCGGCCGTGGCCGCCTACCTCGTCTACCTCCGCGTCGAGCGTGGCCTCTCCCCGCGCACGCGTGCCGCCTACGCGTCCGATCTGCGCTCGTTCGCCGCCTCCGCCCCGGACGCCGCGGCCTGGGCGTGGGGCAAGTCGGTCGAGCCGGCCCGCACGTATCTGTCCAGCCTTGGCGACCCGCCGGCGCCACTGCGTCCCGCGACGCGCCGGCGACGCGCGGCGGCCATCCGCGCCTTCTACCGTTTCGCCTTCACCGAAGGCTTGATCGACGTGGATGTCGCCGGCCGCCTGGACCTGCCCCGCCCGGGCCGCCGCCTGCCGGATCCCCTCGCCGCGGATGAGGTGGTACAGCTACTGGACGCGAGCATCGGTGATGAGCCGACCGCCATGCGCGACCACGCATTGCTGGAGCTGCTCTACGCGTCCGGCCTGCGCATCGGCGAGGCGACCGCCCTCGACCGGCAGGATCTCTCCTTGGACGGTGGCTACGTGCGGGTCATCGGCAAGGGTGACCGCGAGCGGCTCGTACCGGTCGGCGACCCGGCGCTGGCGGCCCTCGCCGCGTACGACACGACGGCCCGCTCCGCCTGGCTCCCTGATTCGGCGGCCCTCCCGCGCGGCGGGCCGCTGTTCGTATCGAGCCGCGGCCGGCGGCTGGGGCGGATGGCCGCCTGGCGCGCCGTCCAGGCCGCGGCGCAGCGGGCCGGGCTGCACGGGCACGTCACTCCGCATACGCTTCGCCACAGTTTCGCCACGCACCTGCTGGAGGGCGGCGCGGACCTGCGCGTGGTCCAGGAGCTGCTGGGACATGCCAGTATCAGCACCACGCAGCTGTACACCCATCTGACCGGGGAGCGGATCAAGCAGGTCTACGCCCGCGCCCATCCCCGCGCCTGAAGGAGGGAGAACCGCCCGATGCGCTACGCCGACACCCTGCTGGCCGATGGCGAAGTCGTGGTCTTCCGCTCGCGACAGCACGCGCTGGCCCTCCTGCTGGATGCCCGCTACGCGATGCTGGCGTGGGCCGTGACGATCGTGGCCGTCATCCTGCTGGCCGTCATCCATCCCGACAGCGGCAGCGCCGTGCTGACGATCCTGAGCTGGATCGGGATCATCAGCTTCGCCATCGGCCTGGTGCTGTTCCTGCTCCAGGCGTGGCGCTGGTCGGCGCAGGACTACGTCATCACCAACCGGCGGGTGCTGAAGGTGGCAGGCGTCCTCAACAAGCATGCCGGCGACAGCTCGCTGGAGAAGATCAACGACGCGATCCTGGACCAGAACCTGCTGGGTCGGCTGCTGGGGTATGCCGACCTCAACATCCTGACGGCGGCCGAGGACTCCAAGATCGACGACTACCACATGCTGGCCCGCCCGACCGAATTCAAGCGGGAGATGCTCAACGCCAAGAACCTGCTCGACGATGAGGCAGCCCACCGGATGCCGGCGCCGCCGGTCGGGGCCGCGGTCGCGCCGCAGCCGGCCGCTCCGCCCCCGCCGCCGGCCGATCCGGCCTCGGTCACGCGGACGCTGGCCGAGCTGAAGACGCTGGTCGACCAGGGCGCTCTGACCCAGGAGGAGTACGACGCCAAGAAGGCCGATCTCCTTGGCCGGCTGTAGCGAACGCCACGTATGGGCGACATCCTGACCCCGGAGGCCATCTTCCGGGACATCGTGCTCGGCGCGGTGTTCCTGCTCGTCGCCTTCCCCATCCACGAGTTCTCGCATGCCTGGATGGCCAACCGCCTTGGCGACAGCACGGCCCGCTACCTGGGCCGCCTGACCCTGGATCCCATCGCCCACTTCGATCCCATGGGCGGCGGCCTGCTGCTGCTGTCGCTCATCGGCAGCGGCGGCACGTTCGCCATCGGCATGGCCAAGCCCACGCCGGTCAACCCCTCGAACCTGCGCGGCGGGCGCCGTGGCGAGATGTGGGTCGCCCTGGCCGGGCCGGTGTCCAACCTCATCCTGGCCGCCATCGGGGCGGTCCTGATCCGCGTCATCGCCTCCGTGCCTGCGCTGGCTGACCTCGCGGTGGGCAATCAGGCCGGTCGTCTGCTCTTCGGCGCGCTCGAGACGTTCGTCCTCATCGACATCGTGCTGTTCATCTTCAACCTGATCCCCGTCCCACCGCTTGATGGGTGGACCGTCCTGCGCGGGCTCGTCCCCCCGCAGGTGGCCTGGGACATGACCCGTGTCCAGGCCCAGGTGGGGCTCTACGGCATGCTGATTGTCTTCATCCTGATCTTCTTCGGCGGGACGACCTTCCTCTCGCCGATCCTGGGCGGCATCTTCACCCTGCTGACCGGGTTGCCGTACTGATGGGCCTGCCGTCGTCGTGAACTCCTGGTGGTGGCAGCGCAGCCGCCAGGCCGTGCGCCACGTGACCGCCCGCGTGTCGGCCGGCGAGCTGGTGGCCCTCCGCGGATGGCTCACGCCTGAGCAGATGGGGCTCTTCCTGACCATGCCCCCAGCCGACCGGCGCCACGGCCTGGACGTCGTCGCCGCCCTCGACGCGGCCGGGCATCACGATCCCGACCTTCGCCTGGCCGGCCTGTTGCACGACGTGGCCAAGGGCCCACGCGTCCGCCTCTGGCACCGCGTTGGATGGAGCCTCGGCGAGCGCTACGGGCCGCGTGTCCGCGGCGCCCTGGGTGCCTTGCCCGGCTTCGCCGAACCGTTCGAGCGGCTGCGGGACCACGCCGACCGCTCGGCCGAGCTGGCTCTCGCGGCGGGCTGCTCGGCTCGTACGGCGGCCCTCATCCGCGCCCAGGTGGGTCCGCTGGACCCGGCCTCGGGCATCGACGCGCGTCTGGGCGAGGCGCTCCGCCTGGCCGACGAGGCCAACTGACGATGGCCGCCGAGGTCTCGCCGATCGAGCCGGCCGCCGTCCCCCTCACGGCCGTCCGCTTCATCGACGAACCACGCCCCGAGTTCGCCACGCTGGTCCAGGTGGCCACCTTCGACGGCCCGCTGGGGCTGCTCCTCACGCTCATCGAGCAGCGCCAGCTGGACATCCTCACGGTGCCCCTCGGCGACCTGGCCGGGGCCTACTTGGAGGCGCTGGCGGCCCTGCCGGGGGAGCGGCTGCCGCACCTCAGCACGTTCGTGAGCGTAGCTGCCCACCTCATCCTCATCAAGTCGCGCGCGATGCTGCCGGCCGCGCCGGGACCACCGCCGGTCGCCGAGGAGGCGCCGGATCCGGAGGCCGAGCTGCGTGAGCGGCTGCTGGTCTACCGCCGCTTCCGCGATGCGGGCGCGCGCCTTGGCCTGCTGCTCGACGCGCCCGAGCGCCTCTTCCATCGCGAGGGGACGGCCGCCGCGGCCGATGCCCAGGCGGCCGCGCGCCTGGCACCGGCGCCGCCGATGGATCCCCTCCGCCTCGTCGAGGCGCTGGCCGCGCTGGTCACGATCGCCCAGCCACCGGTCGAGCCGCCGCAGGTGATGGCCCGCAGCGTGACCCTCGCCGAACGGGCGGCGGCCATCCGGGCGGCGCTGGCCAGCGCCCCGGCCGTGGTGCTCCAGGAGCTGCTCGGCACCGGCCGCGACCGCGTCTTCATGGCCGTCACGTTCCTGGCCCTCCTGGAGCTGGTGAAGCGCCGCGAGGTGGTCGCCGTGCAGGCCGTCCCGTGGGGCCCCATCGAGTGCCGCCTGGCGAGCCCGTCGGGCCGCGCGGTCGGACCCGTCGCCGCATGAGCGCCGACACGATGGACCTGGACCCGCAGGAAGCCGCCGCCCTGGGACGGCTTGTCGGGGCCACGCCGGGACCGGGCGCCTCTGAACTCTCGGTAGCGGAGCTGGAGGCCCTGCTCTTCGTCGCCGAGCGGCCCCTCTCCCGCCGCGAGATCGCGGCCCTCGCGGGCGTCGACGCCGAGACGGTCGACGCGCGGCTGGGCGACCTGGAAGTGGCCCTCCGCGACCGGGGCATCCGTCTCGTCAGCGACGACGAGTCCGTGCAGCTCACCACGGCGCCTCAAGCCGGCGCGCTCATCGCCCGCTACGTGGGCAGCGATCCCGCCCGCCTGTCGCCGGCCGGCCTGGAGACGCTGGCCATCGTGGCTTACCGCCAGCCGGTCACCCGCGGCCTGATCGAGCGGATCAGGGGCGTCGATTCGGACTACGTCGTGCGCGCGTTGATGCATCGGCGGCTCATCCGCGAGCAGGGCCGGGCCGACACGCCGGGCCGCCCCTACCTGTACGGCACGACGTTCGAGTTCCTGGAGCGCTTCGGGCTGACGTCGCTGGCCGACCTGCCACCGCTGGAGGCGGAGGTGGCGGGCTTCCTGGTCGCCCAGGACCGCGCCGCGGACGGCGGTGATCCGGCGGCCGGCGCCGATGGCTGAGGCTCGGCTGCAGAAGGTCCTGGCCGACGCAGGGGTGGCGTCCCGCCGGGGCGCGGAGGCCCTCATCGTCGCCGGGCGTGTCCAGGTCGACGGCACGCCGGCCCACCTCGGCCAGCGCGTCGATCCGCGCGCGGCCCGCATCCTGGTCGATGGGCGGCCGCTCCGCGCCCCCGCCGGCCACGTCTACCTGGCGCTCAACAAGCCGGTCGGCGTGACGAGCACGGTCCGCGACCGCCACGCGACGCGGACGGTCATCGACCTCGTGCCGCCGCCGATCCTGACGCGGGCGGGCCGCATCTACCCGGTGGGCCGCCTGGACCGTGACTCGGAGGGCCTCGTCCTGCTGACCAACGACGGCGACTGGTCGCAACGGGTGGCCCATCCCAGCCACGAGCTGGCTCGGGAGTACGCCGTGCAGGTGACGGCGCTGCTCGACGGGCGTCAGGTCGCGGCCCTGCGCAACGGCATCGGCCTGGATGAAGGGCTGGCCCAGATCGGCGATCTCCGGCCGGCGACCGCGGCCGAGACGGCCAAGCTGGCCGCATCGGTCGTCCCGCCGCCGAGCCCCGACGGGTGGTACCGGGTCACGATCGCCCAGGGCTGGCGCCGCCAGCTGCGCCGCATGTTCGCCGCGCTCGGGGTCCCCGTGCTGCGCCTCGTGCGGGTGCGGATCGGGACGCTCTGGCTGGCCGGCCTGGCCGCGGGTGAGACGCGTGAACTCGAGCCCGCGGAGGTCCGCCGCCTGGGCGGCCCCGGCGCGGGCAGTGCGCCCGGCACCACGGCGCACCGCGAGGCGACTCGGGCGGGCCTCATCGTGAGCCTGGACGGGCCCGCGTCGAGCGGCAAGAGCACGGTCGGTGGCGCGGCCGCGGTGCGCCTGGGTTACCGCTTCTGCGACACCGGGTTGCTGTACCGGGCCCTGACCTGGCTGGCTCTCGAGCGCGGGACGGCCCTCGACGACGGGGACGCCCTGGCCGCCCTCGTGTCCGACGTGGTGCTGGCGCCGAACGATCACGGGGGGCTGACCCGCGTCACGGCCGACGGCCGGGATGTCACCACCGCCGTCCACGAGACGCCGGTCGATCGCCACGTCAGCCAGGTGGCCCAGCATCCCGCCGTGCGGGCCGCGCTCCAGCCCGTCCAGCGGGCCATCGCCGCGCCCGGGCGCATCATCATGGCCGGCCGCGACATCGGGACGGCCATCCTGCCCGACGCCGACCTCAAGCTGTACCTGGACGTGAGCGTCGAGGAGCGGGCCGAGCGCCGTATCGCGCAGCGCGCCCTCGACCCCCGTAGCCCGGCCGCCGACGCGGTGCTGGCCGACCTGCGCCAGCGCGATGCCCTCGACAGCCAGCGAGCGGTGGGCCCCCTCCGTGTGCCGGCCGACGCGGTCATCGTGCGCAGCGACGGCCGGACGTTCGATCACACGGTCCGCAGCGTCGTCGCCCGGGTGCGCGCCGCCGAGCGCGCGGGGAGCGGCCATGCCGGCTGAGCGCAGCCCGGTGCACGTCCTCACCTCGACGAGCCCGTTCCTGCGGCTCGCCTCGCTCGTCCTGCGGGGCGTCTTCGGGGCCGTGGCCCGCGTGCACTACGTGGGGCCGCCCACGCTGCCCCAGGCCGGGCCGCTGCTGCTCGTCGCCAACCACACCAGCAACATCGACCCGCCGCTCGTCGCCGCGTGGCTCCAGCCGCGTCTTGGCCGGCCCATCCAGTTCCTGGCCAAGGAGCAGCTCTTCGTGCCGGCCCTGAGGCCGCTCCTGGACCACGCCGGGGCGATCCTCGTGCGGGCCGGCGGCAGCGACGTGCAGGCCTATCACGATGCGCTCGTCGTCCTGCGCGGCGGAGGCATCGTGGGCCTCTTCCCCGAGGGCACGCGCAGCATCGACGGGCTGCTCGGCGAGGCCCATCCGGGCGTGGCCCTGCTGGCCCTGCGGGCCGGGGTGCCCATCCTGCCGGTCGGCATCTCCGGGGCGCAGCAGTTCCTGCCTCGCGAGGGGCGTGTCCCGGCCTTCGGGACCCGCATCACCATCCGGGTGGGCGAGCCGTTCCGGATCGACCGCGGGGAGGCCGAGCCCGGCGCGAGTGGCGCGGCCCAGCGACGCGGGTGGACGGACGCGGCGACCGCCAAGATCATGACCCGCCTGGGCGCCCTGCTCGCGCCGTCGCAACGAGGGCGGTGGGGCGCCAGACCGATCGCCGCACCACCCGTCGCCGCCGAAAGGGGTCCTTGACAGGGCCCTGGTGACCTGCCTAGATGGCCCGCCAGGACCGAGCACGTCAAGAGGTCATCGTGGACGAGACACCACAGCCAGCCCCGGCCACCACGCCTGAGCCCGCCTCGAGGCCGGAGGACGTCCCCGGATGGGCTGCGCCGCAGATGCCGCCCAGCGGGGGACCGCCGGTGGCCCCGAGCGGCGGCATGGCGCCCCCGACCGGCGGGTGGGCTGCCCCCAGGACGTCACGGCTGGGGCGATGGCGGGGCCTCGTCATCGGCGGCGTGGTCGTCCTCTTCGTGGTCGTCGTGGGCGCCGGGGTCGCCGTGTTCCGCGATCAGCTCAGTGCCAGCGCCGGCGACCTCCGTGTGGGCGACTGCTTCGACCTCCCCGCGGATGCCACGGCCTCGTCGAGCGTGGGCGACGTCCAGCACCACCCGTGCACCCAGGCACACGGCGGCGAGGTCTTCGCCGTCCTGACCTATCCGGCCACGGCCTCGGACACGTATCCGCCCACGGACGCCTTCGACACGTTCGCCGCGGACCGCTGTGCGGCGAGCTTCCAGGCGTACACGGGGGTGGCCTTCGACAACGCCACGGCCCTCGACGCGGGCTACTTCTTCCCCCTCGACACGGGCTGGGCGAAGGGTGACCGGACCGTGATCTGCTACCTCGTCGATGCCGCCGGGAAGCCCCTGACCAGCTCCATGAAGTCCCCCGCGCCATAACCGCGCGAGGGTCGTCCCAGGGCCCCGCGGGGGGTCTTCCGGCGGGGGCATGCCATACTCGAAGGTGAGATGGCACGCGTGGAACAGGTCCTCATCGCCAAGCGCACCGGCTTCTGCTACGGCGTGCGCGAGGCGATCGACTACGCCAAGCTGGCTGCCGCCCAGGGCAAACGGACCCACACGTTGGGACAGGTCGTGCACAACACCGGCGTCATCGCCGACCTCGACGCGCAGGGCATCCACGCCGTCGAGACGCTCGGCCAGGTGGAGTCGGGCGCGGCCATCGTGATCCGCGCCCACGGCGTCACGCCGGAGACGATGGCCGAGGCGCAGGGGCGGGGCCTGGAGGTCATCGACGGCACCTGCACCTGGGTGCTCCAGGAGCAGAAGGAGATGGAGCGGCTCGTCGAGGATGGCTACACCATCGTGCTGCTCGGCACGCCAAACCATCCCGAGACGGTCGGCCTGCTGGGCTTCGCCCCGGACGCCATCGTGGTCGACGAGCAGGAGGAGTGGAGCCGCATCCCGCGACGCAAGCGGATGGCGCTCATCAGCCAGTCGACCCAGCCGCCCTGGAAGTTCGAGCAGCTGGCCGCCTTCCTCGTGTCGCGCAGCCACGAGCTCAAGATCATCAACACCGTCTGCCCAGTCACCATCCGCCGTCAGGAGGACACCATGGAGCTCGCCCGCAGGGTCGAGCAGATGGTCGTCGTGGGCGGTCGGAGCAGCGCCAACACCCGCGAGCTGACGCGCCTGTGCGAGATCGCCGGCACGCCGGTCCTGCAGATCGAATCGGCCGCCGACCTGGCCGACGCGGCCGCCTTCGGCGCTGCGCGCGTGGTCGGCGTCTCGGGCGGCACGAGCACGCCGATCGAAGACCTGGAGGCGGTCGCGGCGCGCATCTACGAGCTCGCCGGAACCCCCGCCGTGCAGGTGGACGCCCGGCGCCTGGCGCGCGAGGCGCTGCAGGCCGTGGCGGAGCCGGCCTACCGCAGCTCTTCGATCGGCGGCCCGCGGCCCCGCGACATCGCCGGCGCCGCCTGACGGTGGCGACTCGGCGTTCGTCGCGCCCGCGGGGCGCCCTGGACCGCACCGCGCCGCTCGACGGGCTGCCCATCGTGGCCCTCGTGGGGCGCCCCAACGTGGGCAAGAGCACGCTCTTCAACCGCATCGTGGGGGAGCGCACGGCCATCGTGGAGGATCGCGCCCGCACGACGCGTGACCGCCTCTACGCGGTGGCCGAATGGAACGGCCGTCGCTTCATCGTGGTCGACACGGGCGGCCTGGAACAGCACCCCGGTGATGACATCGAGGCCAAGGTCCAGGCGCAGGCGCGCCTGGCCATCGCCGAGGCCGACGTGATCGTCTTCGTCGTCGACGCGGGGGTCGGCGAGACGCCGGCCGACCAGGAGGCGGCCGAGCTGCTGCGGCGCTCCCGGGTGCCCATCCTGGTGGCCGTCAATAAGGCCGACAGTGAGCGGCTGGAGGCGCAGGGCGCGGAATTCAACCGCCTGGGCTGGGACGAGCTCTACACGCTGAGCGCGTTGCACGGGCGGGGCACCGGCGACCTCATGGACGCGGTGGTGTGGGCCTTGCCGCCCGAGTCGACCGCCGAGGTGGCACGCAAGGCGCAGGAGGAGGAGGCGGCTGCCGCGGCGGAGGACGAAGCCGACTTCGGGCCTGCCGCAACCCCCACGCCCGACGAGGCGGCCGCTGCCTGGGACGCCCGAGTCGCGGCCGACGATCTCGCCCGCGGCCCCATCAGCATCGCCATCGTGGGGCGGCCCAACGTCGGCAAGAGCTCACTGCTCAACGCGCTGCTGGGCCACGAGCGGGCCATCGTGAGCGAGACCGCGGGCACCACGCGCGACGCCATCGACACGTCGTTGGACTGGCACGGGCAGGCGCTGCGCCTCATCGACACCGCCGGCATCCGACGGCGCGGCAAGGTCGCTGGTGGTCCGGCCGCCGAGCGCTACTCGAGCCTGCGCGCGCTGAAGGCCATCGGGCGGGCGGACGTGGCCGTCCTGGTGCTCGACGCCGTCGACGGTCTGACCGCCCAGGACGCCCACGTGGCCGGCTATGTCGCGGAGGAGGGCAAGGGCCTCGTGGTGGCCGTCAACAAGTGGGACCTGCTGATGGAGAAGACGGACCGCACGTTCGACGAGTTCGCCGCCCGCCTGCGGGCGCAGGTCCCGTTCCTGGACTTCGCCCCGGTCGTCTCGATCAGTGCCCGCACCGGCCAGCGGGTGGAGCGGGTCCTGGAACTGGCCGTCGACATCGCGGCCGAACGGCGTCGCCGCATCCCCACGGCCGAACTCAACCGGGTGGTCGCCGAGGCCACCTTCCGCCAGACGCCGCCGATGGTCAAGGGCAAGCGACCCAAGGTCCTCTTCGCCACCCAGGCCACGGTCGCCCCTCCCACCTTCGTCTTCTTCGCCCGCGATGCGGACCGCGTGCATTTCAGCTACCGGCGGTACCTGGAGAACGAGCTGCGGAGCCGCTTCGGCTTCGATGGCACCCCGCTCCGCCTCGTCTTCCGCGAGCGGTCCAAGGTGGAGCTGCCGCGGCTCCGGCGGCCGGCCAGGTCAGGGCGGCCGGGTCGCGCCACCCGGACGGGCCGCGCGGCCTCGGGCGCCCGGCCTCGCCGCGGGCCCTGACGGACAGCGCCCGCCCCGCACCCCACTCCACCGCACCACGCGTTGTGGGCCGTCAACGGAACATGGTCCGGCGACGGGCGGCAAATGGTCCGTGTCCCGTGAGGCCGTCTACACTCGGGCTCGGACTCATCCCTCCATCGGGGAGATCGTTCATCAACGCACATGCAGACTGATGCCGTCATCGTCGTCCTCATCGTGGCGATCGTCGCCAACCTGGTCATCATGGGGTTGCTCGTGCTGAACCTGTGGGTCCGGCGCCGCCATGCGCCGGAGACGCTCGCGACGCAGGAGCCGCGCCCGACCGGTGGCAAGCCTGCCGCCGAAGTGGGCCAGATGGCCGACGCGACACGTCTGGAACGGGCCGTCTCCGGCCCGCGGATGGACGCCTACGGCCTGCTGCAGCCCGAGGGCGCCGCGGTCGAGGCGCCGTCATCGGTGGCCCCGCCACCCTTCGTCGCGCCGACCCCCGAGCCGGCGCCCGTACCGCTTGCGGCTGCTCCCGAACCTCCGCCGCCCGCCACGGTCGCGCCGGTGGAGGAGGAGCTCCCCGAGAACGCGCCCGGCTTCGAGCTCCAGGCGCCGCTGGATCCGCTGCATGATCCGGTGACCGGCCTCGAGAGTGCCTTCGCCTGGGATCGCCACATCCGCGAGGAGGCGGTCCGCCTGCGCCGCTACGGGCGCCCGTTCGCCATCGTGTTCGCCGAGCTCGACGGCCTGGATCGCCTCGCCGACCGCGTCGGGGCCAGCGCCGCGGGGCGCATCGTGCCGGCCATCGGCCAGGTGCTCAAGCGCCAGGCCCGCGCCGTCGACATCATCGCCCGGGTCGGCCCGGCCCGGTTCGCGGTGCTCCTGCCCGAGACCGACGAGGTCCGCGCCATCAACTACGTCGAGCGGGTCCGTGCCGCGTGCGACGTGTGGCTCCAGGCCGGCGCCGTCGCGCTGCAGCTCTCATTCGGCTGGGCCAGCCCAGGCCCCGAGGGCGATATCCACACGGCCCAGCTGCGCGCCGAGGAACGCCTCCAGGGCGAACTCGCGGCCGCCCGCCGTCGCTCGGTGATCATCTAGGCCCGGACGCCCCCGCCGCTGGGCGTTTCGCCGGCGGCCTCTGTGGTCCAGAATGCCCGGGATGCCCATCATCGCCGTGGCCGCCGCGCTCGTGGCGGCCGCCATCCACGTGTGGTTCTTCGTCCTCGAGAGCCTGATCTTCGCCCGGCCGACCGTCTGGGGTCGGTTCGGATTGCGCTCGGCGGAGGCGGCCGAGGCCGTGCGGCCGATGGCCTTCAACCAGGGCTTCTACAACCTCTTCCTCGCCGCGGGCGTCGTCGGCGGGCTCCTGCTCGTGGCCAGCGGCAGCCAACCCGCCGGGCGCGCCGTCGTCCTCTTCGCCTGCGCCTGCATGCTGGGCGCGGGTCTCGTGCTCGGCATCACGAACCGGCGGCTGGTCGCCGCCGCCGCGCTGCAGGCCGTGCCGCCGCTCATCGCGATCGTGGCCGCGTTCGTCCTGTAGGCCGCTGGGGTACCATCGGTCACCTCGGGGCGTAGCGCAGTCTGGTAGCGCACTTGAATGGGGTTCAAGAGGTCGCTGGTTCGAATCCAGTCGCCCCGACCAATCTCTTGAGCAGGCACGTTGACGAGCTGCGGCGCCAGCTTGGCCGGGCACGCTGGCCGTGACTGATCCAAGGAAGTCTCTGCAGGGCGCGCCAAGGCCGTGACGCGCGAGCACCCGTGAGCTTCTAGACTCGGCTGGTCGCCGCGCCGCGGGGTGACGGTTGCACCGCGTCCGGCCAGGCGTGGCAAGGAGGTGCCTCATGCAGGCATTCGTGATCGAGACCGCGCATCACCCGGGGGAGGTAGCCCGCGTCACCGGAGCCCTCGCGGCGCGCGGCATCAACATCACTGGCCTCGCCGCGGCATCGATCGGCGAGCGGGCCACGATCATCGTCCTGACGAGCGACGAGCCCGGCACACGGAGTGCCTTCCGCGCCGCGGCCATCACCGCGCGCGAGCAGGAGGTGGTCGCGGCGAGCCTCGAGGACCGCCCTGGCTCCGCCGCCGAGGCCACGCGCAAGCTGGCCGAGGCCGGGGTGAACATCGACTTCTGCTTCGGGACCGGCATGCGCGACGGTCGCATCATCGTGGCGTTGGGGGTGGACCAACTCGAGAAGGCTCGAACGCTCCTCGGCGCTTCGTAGCCGTTAGAGAGGAGTGCCGACGTCACCCGAACGGGTGCTCGGGCGAGGACGCGAGGGCGCCGCGACCCCTCGTCGATGAGTGACGAGGAGCCGCAGGCACCCCGAACGTTCAAGGTGGTGGGTCGACCCGAGCCCTGCGGGAGCCCCATTCGTCCGTGGCACCGGGTGGAAAGGGAGTAGCCTTCCGGCGCTGAGGCCGTCGCCGATCAACGTCCCTTCGGCGGATCCGGTGGCGACCTGCTCTCGGATGGAGGCGTGACCCGTGTCCTTCAGCCGCTCGCGCTGGCAGCCGCCAGCCGTCCTCTTGCTGAGTGTCGCTCTCGCTGCCTGCGGCAGCTCGGTGAGCGCACCCCCCGCGGCGAGCACGGCCGCGAGCGTGACCTCCCCCGCGGCGACGAGCGCCGCGCCCATCGCCACCGTGGCGACGACCACCGCGGCGACGAGCTGCCCGACGGCGGCCGCCGTCGATGCCATCCTTGGGACCTCGCTGCCCGCACCCGCGGGGATCGCCGCGGGCAGCGCACAGCTCCCAGCCGGCGCGACGGGGATCGCCTGCGACTATCACGCGAGCGCCTACAACGTGATCATCGAGCTGATCTCGAACATCGCGCCGTCGTCCATCACGAACTTCACGAAGAACTTCCCCGTCCCGCCCGTGGCCGTTTCGGGGGTCGGCGACCAGGCGTATTCCTTCTCGCAGTCGCTCGGCCCTGGCGTCAACGAGGGCGTCGTCGCGACGAAGGGACGGAAGCTCGTCTCGATCGGCGCCACCTATACCCCTGCGACGCTGGCGCAGGTCGAAGCCCTCGTGAATAGCCTCCTGTGACCCGGGTCGGCCCCGACGTTCACGAAAACGTAAGGGTGCGGTGCCCACCGTTGACGTGGTGCGCAGGCGTGCTGACCCACGATGAGCCCACGCCCCGCTGAGCAGGGGTGAACTGGATAGCCGAGAGGCCCGGTCGCCGGCGGTCATGCAGTACCGAAGGTGGTCGGGCCTTTTGGCGGGTCTGGCCGAGTCGTCACGGAGTTGCAACGGCAGGACGTTCCCGGTGAGGGCCCCACAAGGGGACCTGCCCGACCCTGTGATGGCTTCGCGCAGCCGCGGGATCAGAGTTCGCCCCGCCGTAGCGCGGAGTCGTCCGATCCGGCGGGGGCGTCACCCCTCCTACGGAGCGCCTCTGCTGGGTCGGGCCCAGACCGCTCCTTTGTAACGCGCTCGCACGGTCGCAGGACGTTCTGCAACGCGCCCGCCCGTGCCGCGTGCCGATGATGCCTCGACCACAACGTGATCGGCTGTGGAGTCACCTACGGGCCCCCACGGGAGCTGCCGGTCCCAACCCTGGAGGAACCGCATGAAGCGGACCGTCATCGCCTGCCTGCTCGCGTTGTCCGCCGCCGGTATGGCCGTGGGTTGTAGCTCGTCGCCTACGGCTACGCCGACGCTGCCCCCGACCGTCGCCCCGACGTTGGCCCCGGTCACGTCCCCGACCACCGCACCCGTGACCAGCTCGACGCCGAGCGAGAGCACGGCCCCGACCGACACGCCGGGCACCTCATCGACCGCAGCGCCGAGCAGCTCGTAGGCCGACCCGGCGCGGCCGCGTAACGAAGCGAGCGGCCGCGTCGTTTCACCGGGTGTCCCCCGGTGCGACAGCTTCGGGTGGGTGCAAGGCCCCTGTCCCGCCTGGGCGCGGGACGGGGGCTCTTCTTGTCCCGTTCGCTTTCTCAGGGCGGAGGCGCCTGCCGTGCGTGGGTGCGCAGGAGGGCCGCGAAGCCCTGTTCCTGGAGTCGCCAGTACGTGGCCAGTTCGGGGCCCACGTGACTGGGGTGTGGCGGCCCCCTCGTGGGGTTGACGTCAACGACGTACACACGGCCGGACGACCGGTCGCGCAGGACATCGAGATCCGCCCAGTCGACCCCCATGGCCTCGCACATGCCGACCAGGCGCGCCTGCTCGTCCGGGTCGAAGGTGATGTCGGTGTCGACCACCAGCGTGACCACGTTCCCGTCGTGGGTGAACCGATCGCCGATCAAGCGGTAGCGCTTGAGCGTACAGACGATGCGCGCGTCCATCACCGAGACGCGATAGTCGATGACCAGGTGGTCGTCGAGCCGGTTGTCGATGAGGCG
>DATBOX010000183.1:0-1564 GCA_036561685.1 Candidatus Limnocylindrales bacterium
CGCCTCGTCGACCACGACCAGCCGGCCGGTGCCCTCGACGCTCTCCAGCACGGTGTCCTCGTCCAGCGGGCTGGTGGTGCGCAGGTCGACGACCTCGCACTGCACCCCGTCCGCGGCGAGCTGCCCGGCCGCTTCCAGCGAAGTGTGCACCATCCGGCCCAGGGTCACGATCGTGATGTCGCCGCCCTCGCGAACCACGTTGGCTTCCCCGAAGGGCGGCACGTAGCTCTCCTCGGGAACCGGCCCGGACAGGTCGTAGAGCGCCTTGTGCTCGAAGAAGATCACCGGGTCGTTGTCCCTGATCGCCTGGATCAGCAGGCCCTTCGCGTCGTACGGGGTAGCCGGCGTGACGACCTTCAGGCCGGGGATGTGGGTGAACAGCGGGTACAGGCACTGGGAGTGCTGCGCTGCGGCCCGCAGCCCCGCCCCGTACATGGTGCGGATCACGACGGGAGTGACCGCTTTGCCGCCGAACATGTACCGGAACTTCGCGGCCTGGTTGTAGATCTGGTCGAAGCAGACGCCCATGAAGTCGACGAACATCAGCTCGGCCACCGGGCGCATCCCGGCCGTGGCCGCGCCGATCGCGGCACCGATGAACGCCGACTCCGAGATGGGGGTGTCGAGGACCCGGCCGGGGAACTTGTGGTAGAGCCCCTTGGTCACGCCGAGCACGCCGCCCCAGGCGTCGTCCTCGCCGGGTGACCCCGCTCCCCCGGCGTTGTCCTCGCCCATCACGATGACGGTCTCGTCCCGCTCCATTTCCTGGGTCAGCGCCTCGTTCAGGGCCTCACGGTAGGTGATGTTCCTTGCCATGGCCAGCCTCCCGTCAGTAGCGCACGTAGACGTCGGTGAGCAGGTCCGCCTCGGTGGGCAGCGGCGCGGCCTTCGCCTCGTCGACCGCACGGTCGATCAGCGCTCCCACCTCGGCGTCGACCGCGTCGAGGTCCGTGCGGGCCAGCTCGCCGGTCTCGGTCACCCGGTCGGCGAAGCGCTTGAGGCAGTCGAGTTCGGCCCGCGCGTGCTCGACCTCGCCGGCCCGGTAGGTCTGCTGGTCGCCCTCGAAGTGGCCGTAGTAGCGGGTGAACTTCATCTCGATGAGCGTCGGGCCGCCGCCCTCCCGGGCCCGGGCGATCGCCTCGCTGGCGGCCTCGTGGATCGCGAAGAAGTCGAATCCGTCCAGGATGACGCCTGGCATGCCGAACCCGGCCGCCCGGTCGGCGATGTTGTCGCTGGCCACCGACCAGGTGCTGGACGTGGTCTCGGCGTAGCCGTTGTTCTCGGCCACGAAGATGGCCGGCAGGTTCCACACCGAGGCAAGGTTCATCGATTCCAGCGTGGTGCCCTGGTTGCTGCCGCCGTCGCCGAAGAACGCGACGCTGACCCCGCCGTTGCCCTTGAGCTTGGCGGCCAGCGCCGTCCCGCAGATCAGCGGCGGGCCGCCGCCCACGATCCCGTTCGCGCCGAGCATGCCCTTGGACAGGTCCGCGATGTGCATGGAGCCGCCCTTGCCGTGGCAGCTGCCGGTCTTGCGGCCGTAGATCTCGGCCATCATCTCGCCGAC
>DATBOX010000184.1:0-1845 GCA_036561685.1 Candidatus Limnocylindrales bacterium
CGGGCGCCGGTCACGCCGACCAGCGAGACGGTGTACAGGAAGCCGCCCGTGCTGGCGGCGATGCTCGCCCGGCGCGCCGGCGACGTCGTGGGTGTGACGAGGTAGACGAGCGCCAGGCCCGCCTCGCGGGCAGCGGCCTCCACGGGCGCGCCCTCGTCCGGCGTGAGGTCGGCCAGGATGACGCCGCTCGCTCCCGCCGCCGCGAGCCGGCCCAGCCGGCCCACCGGGTCGCCGTTGCCGAGCGCCTGGTTGACGTAGGCCATCGGCACGAGCGGCGCATCCGGCCGCGCCTCGTGGATCGCCCGCAGCAGGTCCAGCGAGCGGTCGAACGTGGCTCCGTTCCGCAGCGCCACGGCCGAGGCGCGCTGGAGGGTGGTGCCGTCGGCCAGCGGGTCGCTGTAGGGCAGCCCCACCTCCAGGACATCGGCCCCGGCGTCGATCGCGGCGAGGGCGGCGGCGAGGCTCGTGGCCGCGTCGGGGTAGCCGGCCACGACATAGGGCACGAGCGCGACGCGCCGGTCGCGCGCGGCATCGGCGAACGCGGCGTGGAGGCGGCCGGCGCCGGGCGTGGCGTCCGTCCCGCGCACGGTGGCGATGGTCATGCCGTCGTCGCCTCGTCACCGTCGAGGACGCCGAGGTCCTTGTCGCCGCGACCGGAGAGACCCAGCAGGATCACCGCGCCGTCGGGCAGCGGTGGGTGGCCGCCGTCACCGGTCAGCAGGCGGGGCAGCGCGGCGATGGCGTGCGCAGGCTCCAGGGCCGGGATGATGCCCTCCGTGCGGGTCAGCAGGCGTAGCCCCTCGACCGCCTCGGTGTCGGTCGCGGCCAGTACCTCCAGCCGCCCCGCCGCGTAGAGGGCCGAGAGCTGCGGCCCGATGCCGGGGTAGTCGAGCCCGGCGCTCAGCGAGACGGCCTCCACCACCTGGCCGTCGGCGTCCTGGAGCATGTAGGAGCGCGAGCCGTGCAGGATGCCGGGCGTCCCACCCGCCAGGGCCGCCGCGTGGCGTCCCGTGGCCAGGCCTTCACCGGCCGCCTCGACGCCGACCAGGCGGACCTTGGGCTCGCCGATGAAGCGCGACAGGAGACCCAGCGCGTTCGAGCCGCCGCCCAGGCAGGCGATCGCCGCGTCCGGCAGCCGGCCCTCCACCGCCAGCAGCTGCACCGCGGCCTCGTCGCCGATACGGCGCTGAAGGTCGCGCACGATCAACGGATACGGATGCGGCCCGACCGCCGAACCCAGCACGTAGTGGGTCGTGGCCACGTTGGTGACCCAGTCGCGCATCGCGTCGTTGACCGCGTCCTTGAGCGTGGCGCTGCCGCTCGTGACGGGCACGACCTGGGCGCCGAGGGCCCGCATGCGCAGCACGTTGGGCGCCTGGCGGCGGATGTCCTCGGCGCCCATGTAGACGACACACGGCAGGTCAAGCAGGGCGCAGGCCGTGGCGGTGGCGACCCCGTGCTGCCCCGCCCCCGTCTCGGCGATGACGCGCGTCTTGCCGAGGCGCCGGGTGAGCAGGGCCTGGCCAAGGGCGTTGTTGATCTTGTGGGCGCCCGTGTGGTTGAGATCCTCACGCTTGAGCCAGAGATGGAGTGCGCCCGGCTCCCGCCCGGCCTGGTGAGCCACGGCGGCCGCCAGGCGGTCGGCGCGGTAGAGCGCAGAGGGGCGGCCGACGTACCGCCGCCCGAGCTCTCGCAGCTGGGCCCAGTAGCGCGGGTCCGTGCGGACATCCGCCCAGGCCGCCTCGAGCTGCTCGAGCGCGGCGACCAGCGTCTCGGGCACGTAGCGGCCGCCGAACGCGCGGTCGGTGCCCCAGCGGCCGCGGCCGTCGACCTCCAGCAGGCCGG
>DATBOX010000185.1:0-4344 GCA_036561685.1 Candidatus Limnocylindrales bacterium
ACCGGCCTCGGAGCTCCTGCCAGGGGGAGCGGCGACGATGGCCGAGCTCCTCGCCGGCGGGGAGGCCGCCCTGACCGCGCTGCGAGGCGCCGCCCGCGACGCCGCCGCCGACCCCGGCCGCCTGGACAGGCAGGCGCGACCCCTGGGCGACCTCCATCTCGCCGCGCCCGTGCCCCGGCCGGGCAAGGTCGTGGCGATCGGCCGCAACTACGCTGACCACGCCGCGGAAGGCGGCGCCGCCCCGCCGTCCGCCCCGCTCATCTTCGCCAAGTGGCCCTCGTCGGTCATCGGACCGGGCGACGAGATCCGCTGGGATCCCCGGCTGACGACGCAGGTCGACTACGAGGCCGAGCTGGCGGTGGTCATCGGCCGGACGGCTCGCCGCGTGGACGAGGCTGAGGCCATGGAGCACGTGCTCGGCTACACCTGCCTGGATGACGTGTCAGCCCGCGACCTCCAGTTCGGCGACCGGCAGTGGGTGCGGGGCAAGTCGCTCGACACGTTCTGTCCGATGGGCCCCGTCCTGGTGACCCTGGATGCGCTGGCCGATCCGGACGACCTGGGCATCACCTGCCATGTGAACGGCGAGCTGGTCCAGGCCTCGCGCACGTCGCGGATGCTGTTCAGCGTGCGGCACCTGGTGGCCTACTGCTCGCAGGCCTTCACCCTGGAGCCGGGCGACGTCATCGCCACCGGGACGCCAGCGGGCGTGGGCGTGTACCGCGATCCGCCGCGGTTCCTGGGCGAGGGGGACGTGGTCAGCGTCGCGATCGAGGGGATCGGCGAGCTCAGCAACACCTGTCGCCTCGACCGCCCGCCGGCCGGGGGCTGATGACCGTCGACCGCGCCGACGTCCTGGTGGTCGGTGGCGGCATCGTGGGGCTGGCCACCGCGTACCAGCTGCTGCGGCGCACGCCGGACGTGCGCCTCGCCCTGATCGAGCGCGAACCGGCCCTGGCGACCCACCAGTCGGGCCACAACAGCGGCGTCCTCCACGCCGGCCTGTACTACGCGCCCGGATCGCTCAAGGCGCGGTTGTGCCGCGAGGGCAAGGCCGAACTCGAAGCATTCGCCCTGGCCCATGCCATCCCGTTCCGCCACACCGGCAAGCTCGTCGTGGCCGTTGACGAGCCGGAGCTTCCGCGCTTCGAGGCGCTGCGGACCCGGGCGGAGGCCAACGGCGTGCCCGGGCTGGAGGTCGTGGGCCCGGAGCGCATGCGCGAGATCGAACCCCACACCCGGGGGCTGCGCGGTCTGTGGAGCCCGACCACCGGGATCATCGACTACCGCGCGATCTGCCTCGCGCTCGCCGAGGAGATCACGAGCCACGGGGGCACCATCGAGCTGGGCCGCACGCTCACCGGTTCGACCGTACGGGGCGCCCAGGTCATCGCCCACACCAGCGCCGGCGATATCGTCACCGATGGCCTGGTCGTCTGCGCCGGCCTGTGGGCCGACGAGGTCGCGGCCCGGACCGGCGAGCCTGTCGAGCCGCGCATCGTGCCCTTTCGCGGCGACTACTACACCATCACCGCCGACGCCCGTTCCCTGGTGCGCGGCCTGATCTACCCGGTGCCGGACCCGGCGTTCCCTTTCCTGGGTGTCCACCTCACGACCCGCATCGACGGCGAGGTGTGGGCGGGTCCCAACGCGATCCTGGCCCTGGCCCGCACCGGCTACCGGCGGCGCGACGTGTCGGTCCGCGATCTCGCCGCGACCGTCACGTACCCGGGCTTCCTGCGCCTGGCCGCCCGGCACGTGCGGATGGGAGCGGCGGAGATGTGGCGCGACGTGTCCAAGCGGGCCTTCCTGCAGGCCCTGCAGCGCTACGTGCCGGAGCTGCGGGGCGACCAGCTCCGGTTCGGGCCCTCCGGCGTCCGGGCGCAGGCGCTCGACCGCGACGGCACGCTGGTGGATGACTTCCGGCTCGGCGGGCGGGGCCGTATCCTCCACGTCCGCAACGCCCCGTCACCTGCGGCCACCAGTTCCCTGGCCATCGGCAGGATGCTGGCCGACACGGCCCTGGAGCGCTTCGCCGCGGCCTGACGAACGTCAGGCCGGCCGCTCGGTACCCTCACCGCCGGCTGGATCGGGCCCGGCGCCCACGAGATGGATCTCGATCTCCGGCAGCTGGCGAAGCACCTGCTCGGCGATGTCGGGCGTGAACCTGCTGGCGATGCCCCGCCGCACCCCGCGGCCCAGCATGAGGTGGGTGATCCGCTGCGCCCGCGCCAGCCCGACCAGGCCCGTGACGAGGTCGCGCGCGGGCTGGCGGACGACGTCCGCTCCAAGGTCCGTGGCATAGTCCAGGTGCTCCTGGAGGTTGCGCGCCTGATCGAAGGGCAGCCGCTCCACGGCCGGCGTCTCGATCACGGCGGCCGTCATGCGCGTGCCGAGCGCGGTGGCGAGGGCCGCGCCGCGGTGCAGCGCCCGCCGGCTCACCGGTCGCTCGTCCACGACGACGAGCACCCGCTCGCTGACCGGCCGGAGCCGCCCCATGCCTTGCTCGCTGACGATGCCTTCCAGCTGCTCGTCGACCGCGCGGGTGACGAAGCGCAGGGACAGCTCACGGAGCGCGGTCAGGTTGGGTTCGGTGAAGAAGCGATCCAGGGCCACACGCGCGCGCTCAGGCGGGTAGACGTTGCCGTGCCGGATGCGCTGGCGCAGCGCATGGGGGCTCATGTCGACCAGCTCGACCTCGTCGGCCTCCTCCACGAAGCGGTCCGGCAGGCGCTCGTTGACCGGCGCGCCCACGATCGTGGCGACCGCGTCGGCGACCGACTCCAGGTGCTGCACGTTGCAGGTGCTGATGACGTCGATGCCGGCATCGCGGATGAGCTCCACGTCCTCCCAGCGCTTCTCGCGCGGTGACCCCGGCACATTCGTGTGGGCCAGTTCGTCGATCAGGGCCACGGCCGGATGGCGCGCGATGATCGCGTCGGTGTCCATCTCCTCGACGGTCACGCCGCGGTAGTCGACGTGGAGACGGGGCACGATCTCGAGGCCCTCGAGGAGGGCCTGGGTGCGGGGCCGGCCGTGGACCTCCACGTACCCCACGACCACGTCCGTGCCGCGCTCGAGGCGGCGGTGGCCCTCCTCGAGCATGCGATAGGTCTTGCCGACGCCCGGCGCCATGCCCATGTAGAGCCGCAGCCGACCGCGTGCCGCCCGCTCCTCGGCGCTCACCCGGGCGAGCATCTCGTCGCCCGTGGGTCGCCGGTCGTCCACGTGGGTCATGGCCGAAGTATGTCCGCTACTGCGTGGTGTCCAGCAGGCCGTCGAGATCGAGGTTCAGTTCGAGGACGTTGACCGCCGGTTCGCCGATGAAGCCCAGCAGGGGCTGCGCCGTGTGCCGGGCGACGATCGCCCGGACCGCGTCCGGGGTCATCCCCCTGGCCGCCGCGACACGGGCCACCTGGTACTCCGCCGCGGCCGGGCTGATGTCGGGATCCAGGCCGGAAGCGGAGGTCGTGACGAGGTCCACCGGGACCGGGCCACCGCCGTTGGCGGCCCGCATCTGGTCCACGGCAGCGGTGATGCGGTCGATGAGGGCCTGGCTGGTCGGGCCCAGGTTGGACCCGGCGCTCGACGTGCCGTCGTAGCCGGCAGGGTTGCTGGCGGTCACGCCGGCCGCGGAGGGCCGTCCCCAGAAGTACTTGGGCTGGTCGAACGCTTGACCGATCAGGCTCGAGCCGACGGCCTGCCCGTTGACGGTGATGAAGGAGCCGTTGGCCTGGCTCGGGAAGGCGACCTGGGCGATGAGGGTCACCACGGTCGGGTAGGCCGCGCCGGTGATGACGGTCATGGCCACCAGCAGGGCGATCGCCGGACCCAGGACCTGGCGGAGGAAGTGCGACATCTGACGACCCCTAGGCGAGATGAAGGGCTGAGACGACCAGGTCGATGGCCTTGATGCCCAGGAAGGGCGCCGCGATGCCACCGAGGCCGTAGATCAGCAGGTTGCGCTGCAGGAGCTCACTGGCCGGAGCCGGGCGGAAGCCGACGCCGCGGAGGGCCAGGGGGATGAGCGCGATGATGATCAGGGCGTTGAAGATGACGGCCGAGAGGATCGCGCTCTGGGGCGTGGCCAGGCCCATGATGTTGAGGGCCCCCAGCTCCGGATAGACGCTCACGAACATCGCCGGCAGGATCGCGAAGTACTTGGCGACGTCGTTGGCGATGGAGAAGGTCGTGATCGAGCCGCGCGTGATGAGCAGCTGCTTGCCGATGGCGATGACCTCGAGCAGCTTCGTCGGGTCGGAGTCCAGGTCGACCATGTTGGCCGCTTCCTTGGCTGCCGAGGTGCCGCTGTTCATGGCCAGGCCCACGTCCGCCTGGGCGAGC
>DATBOX010000186.1:0-1996 GCA_036561685.1 Candidatus Limnocylindrales bacterium
AGCAGCAAGGTGCGCCGCCCCGCCATCGAGCCGAGCGTCGCCAGGGTGCGCGGGATCTTGTCCTCGACGTCGACGCACGCGAGCAGGCGAGCCTGGAGGCGCCCGTCGGCGAGGTGGAAGGGGGCGTCCACGTGAGCGGGAAGTATAGGGGGGCCCTCCGGAACCTCGCGATGCGGGCGGCCGGACCCTGAGGCCCCCGGACGAACGTCCTATCGACGGTGTCCTGACCGCTCCATAGGCTGCAGCAACCGGTAACAACACGCAAGTCACGGAGCCACGAGGGATGAAGCCGCCGGGCGGCCCGGATGCGTTCGACGATTGGATCGGCATCGACGAGGCTGCCGCATACCTGGCCATCCCCGTGCGCACCCTGTACCTCCACGCCCAGCAGGGACGGCTGCCGGCCACGAAGGTGGGGCGGACGTGGCGGTTCAAGCGGTCTCGCCTCGACGAGCACCTGGGGCACGCCGACTCGGACGCCAGCGGCCGGGGCGACACCCGCCAGCTCGAACGTCTCGTGGCGGAGCAGGGCGGCCTGCTGAGCGAACTGGCCGGGTTGGCCGACCTGTCCGTCCGCCTTTCGGCCCTGGGCGACGCGGGCGAGATCATGGCCTTCGTCAGCCAGCGCCTCTTCGAGATCTTCGCCGTCGACCAGGCCGGCTTCATGCGGCTGGAGCACGGGTCGGAAGGCCTGGTCCTGAGCACACCCGTCGGCGCCGGGTCGCTCGCGGTCCCGCCCGACGTGCGGATCCCGATCGATGCGTCGGCGATCCTGCAGCACGTCGTCATCGAACGGATGCCGGTCGTGCTCGACGACCTGCCCGCCCAGGTCGCCGTGGCCCGGGACCTCATCGCCGGCCTCGGCATCCGGGCCGGTGTCCTCGCGCCGGTCATGGATGCGGATGCGGTGTGGGGGCTCCTCGCCGTGCTCACCACGACGCCGCGACGCTTCTCCGCCCTCGAGGTCGAGCGCATCATGGCCGTCGCCGCGCAGGCGGGCACGGCTATCACCAACGCCCGCCTGATGGCCGAGGCCCGCCGCTGGGCGAAGCAGCTCGAGGGCATCGAGGCCCTGTCGCGCCAGCTCAACCGCTCCCGCGAGGTGGCCGGCGTCGGCGAGGCCGTGGCACGCGAGCTGGAGAGCCTCATGCCGTATGACGGCCTCCGTTTCTACGTGCTCGAGCCGGATGGCCGGACGCTGGAGGCGGTGACCCTCAGGACCAGCGTGCCGGAGTACGCCGACGAGACCGCGGAGACCACGCGGCTCGTCCTCGGCGAGGGGCTCGGCGGCATCATCGCCGTGACCGGCGAGGCCGAGATCATCGGCAACGTCATGGCCGACCCACGGACGGTCGACGTCCCCGGCTCGCCCGAGTGCGACGAGTCCATGATCGTGGTGCCCCTGCGCTTCGAGCAGGAAGTGCAGGGCGTGCTGGAGATCTCCCGCCTGGGCTTCGACGCCTTCGAGCCGGGTGAGCTGCGCCTGGCCCAGATCCTGGGCGCGCAGGCAGCCGTGGCCATCGTCAACGCGCGACAGGTGGAGGAGTTGCAGCGGCGGGGTGATCGGCTGGAACGTCAGCTGGCCAACCAGCACCAGCTGCTGGCCATCACCGAGCGATTGCTGAAGACTCGCGACCACGACCAGACATTGGCGGCCATGGCCGACACCCTGGCCGAGGTCGTGCCTCACGACACCCTCACCATCTACCTCATCGACCAGGCGGCCGGTCAGCTCGTGCCGGTGCTCGCGCGCGACCAGTACGCCGACCAGGTCCTCCAGGCGCGACTCGACCTGGGCCAGGGGATCACCGGGTCCGTCGTGATGACCGGCGAGGCCGAGCTGATCAACGATCCTAACCGCGACCCGCGCGTCCGCCACGTACCCGGCACCCCGCAGGACGAGGAGGAGGCCATCATCGTCGCCCCGCTCCACAGTCCGGGCGGCGTCATCGGATCGCTGAACCTGTACCGCATCCGCGGCACGTTCGCACCCGAG
>DATBOX010000187.1:0-6920 GCA_036561685.1 Candidatus Limnocylindrales bacterium
GCCCGAGCTCGGCGACGTGCTCCAGGCCGCCGATGGCGTCGGGTTCCGTCACCCGGTCGTCGTCGGTGCATTCGGTCATGAGGAAGAAGAAGCGCCACCACCCGGACTTCTCCTCGCGGCGATGCCAGCTCAGCAGCTGGCTCAGCAGCCATGACGCGTGCTGCTCCGGTGTCCGCTCGCTCACGGCCTCCGGCACGCCGGCGGTCAGCCGGTCGGCGACCTCGGCGACCCGCCGCAGGGCCTCGGCGAGGTTCTCCGCTGGGGGCTGGCCGGGCTTGGGCCGTGGCAGCGACTCGTCAGCGGCGAGAGCGAGGTCGGCCGCCAGCGCGACCCGCTGGCCCTCCAGCCAGTCCCGCAGCAGCAGGTTGCTCACACAGTCGTCGCGGTTGTAGCGTCGGATCCGCTCCAGGATCTCGGGGTCCCGGCCCCGAGCCTCGCTTCCCGCGGTCCCCAGCTCCAGCCATTCCTCGAAGGCGGCGATGCTGGACCCAGCGTCTCGCAGGTCCACCTCGCGCTTGAACCCATACAGCGGCTCCAGGCGCTTGATCGAGTAGCTCTCCACCGAAGCACGCACGCCCTGCCGCACGGCGCGGAAGAGGTCCACGAAGATGCCCTCGCGCAGCAGCCGGTCCACCTGCAGTTCGCGCGTCCCGTAGCGGCCCATCAGGCGGCCCATCGCACTGGGCTCGTACGGCGCGTAGTGGTAGATGTGGAGGTCCGGGTCGGCCTCCAGGCGCGCCATGAAGAAGTCGATGAGGGCCTCGAAGGCCCGGCGTTCGGCGTCCAGCGTGACGTCGTCCTCCTCGATCGACCACCAGGCGTGGAAGGTCGGCTCGCCATCCGACCCCAGGAGCCCCGGCTCGAGCACCCCGAAGAGGTAGTCGATCCCATCATCCAGGGCGAACGGATCGCCCTCGATGTCGAAGAACAGGTCGCCTCGCGACGGGGCTGGCAGGCTCAGCAGTCCGCGGTCGGGTTCGAGGCTGCCGTCACGGAGGCGGCTCGGCGCGAGGCGCTCGGACAGGACGAGCGGCCGGACGGCGTCGCCCTCCACCTGGATACGCGCCTGCTCTCGCACGCGCGCGAGGCTCGTGGCGGTCGTGCCCTCGAGGGGCGGAGCCATCGGCAGGGCCAGCCGGCCCAGCGCGGTGCGGGTGGGCACGTCGCGCGTCCGCAGGGCCGTCCGCTGATGGGCCGAGATGCCGGCCACCAGGGAAAGGTCGTCGGTCTCGCGGCGCCGTGCCTCACATTCCGGGCGCCAGCGACAGATCTCGCAGTGCTCGACCGGATCCGGCCGCGTGGGCGGCGGGTACTCGGGGGTAGCGGCGCCCTCCGTGAAGGCCTCGAACTGTCGCTTGACCGTCCGGACGTAGGCGGCATAGTCGGCGACGCGCAGGTGATCCACGTCCCGGGCGCTGCCACCGAGCGCCACGTGCATCAGCTCCGGGCGCAGGCCCTGGAGAGCGGCGAGCTGCTCCGAGTACAGGCTCAGCTGCAGCACGGCCGAGCCCTTCGTGTGCCGCGCCAGCTTCGTGTCCCAGACCTCGTAGCTCCACGAGCCCAGGGCGCTCGGCGTCTCGACGCGGCGCAGGAAGTCGGCGAAACCCAGCCACCGGCCGTCGAAGAAGGCGGCCTGGTAGATGACCGCGGCGCCGGCGCGCAGCGCCGCCACGGTCGCCTCCGCGGCGGCCCGATAGCCCGCCCCGCGATCGCCCTCGGGGACGTGGATCTCCTCGACCCCGAGCCCCTCCGCGCGCAGGCCGTCGAGGAAGCGCTGTTCGTGCTGGAAGCCCCGCTTGACGACCCGGTCGAGCTCGGGGTCCACCCGCATCGGGCGCGTCACCAGGCCCGCCAGCGCGGCCCGCTCCAGGTTCGTCAGGTGCTCACAGGCCAGGAAGCCGACCAGATCAGTGGCCGAATAGACGGGGCGCCCGTCGATGAGCTGCACAGGGGCAGCCTAGCGGAGGGGTGTCAGAGACTCCTTCCCGGGGCTTGCGCGGAGCCCTATGATGCCGCGGTCCGGTGCGTTAACAAACGTTGACCGGGCCGCGCAAGATGCGCGCGTCCAGGCTCGCGGATGCTCATCGGGGCGGCGTCCGCTGGGCCCGCTCGACCAGACATGTCCCCAGTACATGTGAGGATGGAGAAGCGAAGTTGAGGACTACACGAACACGCACCCGAAGCCTTGCCGCCCTCGTGCCCTTGGTGGCGTTGCTGGCTTCCGCGTGCGGCAGCGGGACACCCGCAGTGTCCATCGTGCCCGTCACGGGCTTCACCCCTGACGCGACCCTGCTGGCGGCGGCGCAGAAGGAAGGCACCCTGAACGTCATCGCCCTGCCGCCCGACTGGTGCAACTACGGCCCGATGATCACCGCCTTCGCCGGCGCGACCGGGCTCAAGGTCAACAGCATCACGCCCGACGCCGGCTCCGGCGACGAGCTGACCGCCATCACGTCCAACAAGACGAACGCCGGTCCGCAGGCGCCTGACGTCATTGACGTCGGCTACTCCTTCGGCGCCCAGGCCGTCCAGCAGGGCCTGCTCCAGGCCTACAAGGTCAGCACCTGGAGCACGATCGACCCCAAGACGGTCGATCCGAACGGCATGTGGTACGGGGACTACTACGGCGTCCTCTCCTTCGCCGTCAACACGCAGGTCGTCAAGGACGTTCCCCAGGACTGGTCTGACTTGCTGAAGCCTGAGTACGCGCATCAGATCGCTCTCGCCGGTGACCCGACCGCGTCCAACCAGGCCATCCAGTCGGTCGAGGCATCCGCCCTCGGCAACGGTGGCACGCTCGACAACGCGCAGGCCGGACTCGACTTCTTCAAGAAGCTCCAGCAGGCCGGTAACTTCGTGCCGACCGTCGGTGGTCAGGGCACCCTCGCCTCGGGCGAGACGCCCATCCTCATCACCTGGAATTACCTCGCCCAGAGCTATAGCGATGCCCTCAAGGGCAACCCGGCGGTGCAGGTCGTCATCCCCAAGACGGGCCGCTTCGGTGGCATCTACGTCCAGGGCATCAGTGCCTACGCCCCGCATCCCAATGCCGCCAAGCTGTGGGAGGAGTACCTGTACTCCGACGCCGGCCAGATCGGCTGGCTGACGGGCTACTGCTACACCACCCGCTTCGCGGACCTCGTGAGCCGCAACGCCATCCCGGCCCCCCTCAAGGCCAAGCTGCCGGATGACACCGGCGTGGTCTTCCCAAGCGCCGACCAGCTCACGGCTTCCAAGACCCTGATCACGGGCAACTGGAAGTCCCAGGTGGGCGTCTCGGTCGCCACCGCCAAGCCGTAACCACCATCGCGACTCAGGACGCGGGACCGTCATGACGGCCCCCGCCCAGACGCTGGTCCAGGGCGCGCCCGAGGCGCGCCCTGGCCGGCGTCGCAACCTGAATTTCCTCGGCCTCGCGCCCTTCTTCATCTTCGCCGCGCTCTTCCTGCTCATCCCCGTCGTGTTCCTCGTCGTGGGGAGCCTCCAGGACGCGCAGGGCAACCCGACCCTCGCCAACTACGGCGACCTGTCGCAGAACTTCATCATCGACGCGTACGTCACGAGCATCCGCGTAAGCCTCTTGACGGCGATCGCCGGCGGGCTGTTCGGCTTCCTTCTCGCCTACGCCGTGATCCTCGGCGGGCTGCCCTCATTCCTGCGCCCGGCGCTGATGACCTTCTCCGGGGTGGCGTCGAACTTCGCGGGGGTCCCCCTCGCCCTGGCCTTCATCTTCACCCTCGGCCACGTCGGACTGGTCACGAAGTTCCTCCTGGACTCGTTCGGCATCGACATCTACGGCGGCGGGTTCAACCTCTACAGCGAGGTCGGACTGGACGTCGTGTACATGTACTTCCAGTTCCCGCTCATGGTGCTGATCATGGCCCCGGCCATCGACGGCCTGCGCCAGGACTGGCGCGAGGCCTCGGCCAACCTGGGGGCGACGCCGGCCGAGTACTGGCGCCATATCGCCCTGCCGATCCTCACCCCGACCCTGCTGGGGACGATGATCCTGCTCTTCGGCAACTCCTTCGGGGCCCAGGCCACGGCCTATGTGCTGACGGCCGGCCAGGTCAACCTGGTGACCCTCGTCATCAGTGCCCAGATGAGCGGTGACGTGCTCCACAACGTCGGCCTGGGCTACAGCCTGGCCGTGGGCATGATCGCCATCATGGCCGTGGCGATCTTCTTCTACACCCTCCTCCAGCGGCGATCGGAGCGGTGGTTGCGGTGACCTCGTCGGGCGCCGTCGCTGCCACCAAGCCCAGCCGGAGCAGGCCCAGCCCCGCCCGGTTCTTCTGGTGGGTCGTCTTCATCCTCGGGGTCCTGTACTTCTTCCTGCCCCTCCTGGCGACGCTCCTCTTCGCCCTCCGCTCGCAGCCGTTCCTCTCCGCCTTCACCGACACGCTCACCGCGAGCGACTTCTGGTCGGCCCTGGGCTATTCGTTCGTCATCGGCATCATCACCATCATCATCAGCGTCGTCCTCATCCTGCCGACCGCCTTCTGGGTCCGCCTGCGCGTCCCCCGCGCCCGGCCATTCGTGGAGTTCATCACCCTCCTGCCGTTCGTCATCCCGCCCGTGGTGATCGTCTTCGGGCTGCTCCAGATGTACGCCAACAAGCCACTCTCCCTGACGACGGCGCCGTACGGTAGCGACCTCCTTCTCATCGGGGCCTATGTGGTCCTGTCATTGCCCTACATGTACCGCTCCATCGATGCTGGGCTCCGCACGCTCGACATCCTCACCCTCACCGAGGCGGCCCAGAGCATGGGGGCAGGCTGGGGCCGGATCCTCGTCCAGATCATCCTGCCCAACCTCCGGGTCTCGCTCCTGAGCGGCGCCTTCCTGACCCTGGCCATCGTCGTCGGCGAGTACACCATCGCCTCGTTCCTCGCCCGGCCGGCCTTCGGGCCGTTCATCGCCCTCATCGGACGCAACGAGGCCTACCGGCCGGCCGCTGTGGCGATCATCAGCTTCGGCCTGACCTGGCTGGCGATGGGTGTCATCGCCGTGATCGGACGCGGCTCGCGGACGCGCATCCGCGTCGTCGGCGCGCACTGAAGAACGGAGCGACACTCCCGATGGGCTTCCTCGACCTGACCGACGTCCGCAAGGAGTTCACCGGCGGTACCGTCGCCGTCGAGGGCTTCAACCTCAAGGCGGAGAAGGGCGAGTTCGTCTCGTTCCTGGGCCCCAGCGGCTGCGGCAAGACGACGACCCTCCGCATGATCGCCGGCTTCGAGCGACCGAGCTCCGGGTCCATCACCGTCGACAGCGCGGACATCACCGACAAGGCGCCCCACCTGCGCAACGTGGGGATGGTCTTCCAGTCGTACGCCCTGTTCCCCAACATGACCGTGGCCGGCAACATCGGGTACGGCCTGCGCATCCGCAAGCGACCGGCCGACCAGATCAAGAAGCGCGTCGGCGAGCTGCTCGAGCTCATCAACCTGGGCGGTCGCGGCGACCGCTACCCGTGGCAGCTGTCGGGCGGCCAGCAGCAGCGCGTGGCCCTGGCCAGGGCCCTCGCCATCGAGCCGCACGTCCTGCTCCTGGACGAACCTCTGTCAGCGCTTGACGCCAAGATCCGGGTCCAGCTGCGCGAGCAGATCCGGACGATCCAGCGCCAGCTGGGTATCACCACGATCTACGTCACGCATGACCAGGAAGAGGCGCTCTCGCTCTCCGACCGCATCGTCGTGATGAGCGAGGGCCGCATCGAGCAGATCGGCACTCCGGCGCAGATCTACAACTTCCCGGCGACCACGTTCGTGGCCAAGTTCGTGGGCTCGCTCAACGTCGTCACGGCCAAGACCGTGGACGGGGCGGCGGGCACGGTCACCATCGACGGCCTGCCCGTCCGGACCGTCACCCCATTCCAGGCTGCTGTGGGCTCGGACGTGGTCCTCGCCCTCCGGCCGGAAGTCGTGACGATCGTGGGCGAGGGCGAAGCGGCCAGCAGTCGCACCGCCAACCGGCTCCACGCCGCGGTCGATGAAGTGACCTTCCTGGGCGCCGTGGTCCGGACCCGCGTCAAGCTGCCCGGCGGGACGACCCTCAACTTCGACACGTTCAACGATCCCCACGCCGTCGTGCCGGCCCTTGGCTCGGCGATCACGATCGGCTTCCCGGCCGAGGGCTGCCTGGTCCTCGCCGACTAGGACTCCCGCCGGCCGACCCGGACGGCCGGTCGGCCGGCCACCACGACCCGCGCGGTCGGGACGGGCCGGGCCGGACCATCGACCACGACGGGATCTGAGCGGCCGGTTCCCGCGCGCCGGGTGGCGCTTTCCAGCGGCGATGCCCCGTGGGCTGGCGCGGCGACGTTCGCCCCGTGGATCGCGGGCACACGCTGCAGCCAGGCGTTGGACGGCACGGTCTAGCCTGCCATCACTAGGGGATCGGGGGAATGGTGGCGAAGGGCTGACCGCTGGGGAGCACCAGCAGCGGCGCGTCGGTCACGGGAGCGTCGGTGGCGCCCGCGGTGCCACTGCCGAAGAGCAACGACGGGCCCGCCATCGCGGAGAGGATCAGCACGACGGCCACGGCCACGCCCGCCATCGCCACCGTCACCCGTCGCCGCCTGCGCGCAGCCCCAGCGGCTGAGGTGCCGGCCGGGGTGACCCGTCCCAGGCTGCGGTAGCGCTTGCGCCGTTTGCTCATGAACGGCGGCATTGTAGGGGCCGAAGCGTCGAAAGGGCGCTACCCTGAAGTCATGGACTTCAGCGCCTCTCCTGCCGACCTGGTGGCCCTGTTCGAGCGGGTCGCCCCGGCCGGCCCGGACATCACGCGCCGCAAGATGTTCGGCTGGCCGGCCGCCTTCGTGAACGGCAACATGTGCTGCAGCCTGCATCGCGACCACGTCGTGCTGCGCCTGGGCGACACCGAGCGCGCCGAACTGGTGGCGCAGGGCGCGATGC
>DATBOX010000188.1:0-1990 GCA_036561685.1 Candidatus Limnocylindrales bacterium
ACCTGGGTCGGGATGGGCACGCCGATGATCGGCAGGAGCGTCTTGGAGGCGAGCACGCCGGCCAGGTGGGCCGCGCCGCCCGCGCCGGCGATGAGGACCTCGATCCCCCGCTGGGCGGCCGTCTCCGCGTAGCGCGTGGCCAGCTCGGGTGTTCGGTGGGCCGACATCACGCGCAACTCGCTCGCCACGCCGAGCTCGCCCAGGAGGGCCACCGCCGTCTCCATGATCGGGAAGTCCGAGCGGCTGCCGCACACGATACCGACCCGTGGACCGCCCGCGGTCCCCATCCCGTCCCCGGCCGGCATCTGTCAGCCTCCCTGCGACGCGGTATAGCCCAGCTCGCCGTCGAACGACTGGAGCCGTTCCACGTGGGTCCAGCGATGGTGCTCGGCGACCCGGCCGAGCAGGTCCAGCAGGTCCCGCCCGCGGGGCTCGCGGCCGTCCGCAGCGACGTACCGCGCCGTGTACCAGCGCACGCTGTCACCAACGGCCTCACCGGGGTAGACATGGGTGCCTCGGCTGGCCACGCCCTCCAGGCGGAAGACGTCGCCGGCCACGGCCGCCAGCGACGGCCCGAGTTCCTCGATCGGCAGGTCGCTCTCCACCATCACGTCCAGGCCCACCAGCACTCGCGGGATGGCCGCGTAATGAGCGGTGCTGTAGTCCCAGCGCGGCAGCGGCGACACGTCAGGGTCGGGCGTGCGGGCACGGCGGGCGAGCGTCGCCTGGGGCGCCCTGCCCAGGTTGCCGATGACGGCATCGGTGAAGCCGCTGGTGGACGTGGCCTGCTCCACGTCGCCACCGGTCTGGCGCGCGAGGTCCTGGGTCACGGCCGTGCCGCTCTCCAGGGTCGCCAGCACTGCGTTCTCGACCAGGTCGGCGGCGGCCGGCTCACCGATGTGGCGGAGCAGCATCACGGAACTGAGGATCAGGGCCGTGGGGTTGATGACGTCCTTGCCGGCGTACTTGGGCGCCGAGCCGTGGACCGCCTCGAAGATGGCCACGTCGTCGCCGTAGTTGCCGGATGAGGCGAAGCCCAGGCCGCCCACCAGGCCGGAGGCCAGGTCGCTGATGATGTCGCCGTTGAGGTTCGTCGTCACCACGATGTCGAACTGGGCCGGTTCCTTGACCAGCTGGTGGGCCACGTTGTCGATGATCAGGTGCTCGGCGCGGATGCCCGGGTACTCCGTCGCCAGCTGCTCGAAGACGCGTTTGAAGAGCCCCTCGGTCAGCTTCATGATGTTGGCCTTGGTGGCCGCCGTGACCTTGGTGCGGCCTTCGCGCCGCGCCAGCTCGAAGGCGTAGCGGATGATCTTCTCCGACCCCTTACGGGTGATCAGCTTGAGGCCCTGGGCCACGTCGGGCGTCTCGAGGTGCTCGATGCCGGCGTAGAGGTCCTCGATGTTCTCGCGCACGATGACCATGTCGATGCCCTCGCCCGCGTAGCGGGTGGGCACACCCGGCAGCTCGCGCGCGGGCCGCACGTTGGCGTACGTCTCGAAGAGCTTGCGCAAGGTGACGTTGGCGCTCTTCTCGCCGAAGCCCACCGGTGTCTCGAGGGGCCCTTTCAGCGCGACCCGGGTCCGTTCGATCGAGTCCCGCGTCTCGCGTGGCACGCCCGAGGTGTCCCCGGCGCGGAACACGGCCGCCCCGGCGGCAGCCTCCTCCCAGGTAATGGCCACGCCCGCGGCCCCGATGATGCGCATCGCGGCACGGACGATCTCCGGCCCCACGCCGTCGCCAGGGATGACGGTCACGCGGTGGCTGGCGAAGGCGGTCGGGGGCACGGCCTAATCCTAGCGTCGGCGGGCCCGGCCAGCCGGTAGCATCGTGGCGTGACGGACCGCATGCCGATCATCCTCGACGTCGACACCGGGATCGATGACGCCATGGCCCTTCTCTACGCCTGTGGCTCGCCGGAGGTGGAGCTCGTCGCGGTGACGTGCGTCAGCGGCAACGTCGGGGCGCGCCAGGTGGCGGAGAACACGCG
>DATBOX010000189.1:0-5295 GCA_036561685.1 Candidatus Limnocylindrales bacterium
TGGCCGTGAAGACGATGTTCGGCCCCGTGAGCGTCCCCGTGAAGGTCGTGCCGGGCGGGACGCAGGCGGATCCGACCATGGTCACGAGGCCCCCGACCGCCGTACCCGATTGTTTGAGCTCGAGCGTCATCGACCCGCCCCCCGCCGGCTTGGTCCACGTACCGCTCCAGGCACCTTCGGCCGGTGCCGCGCTCGATACGGCCGACGTACCGGCGGTGGGGCCGGCCGCGGTGCGAGTCGCGCCGGACTCATCCGGCTCGAGCGAGGTGTCGACCACGCCCGGAGCGCAGTTCAAGAGGAAGGCCGCAAGGGCGATCGTGAGCAGGATCCTGGGCCGCATTGGGCGATGGGCCTCTCCGTGCTTACGCTGAAGATACGAACGGCGTCAAGACCATCCCGCAGCCGATCGCCGACCCGCCACGACCAGCGATAATCCAGCCACATGCGCGTGACATTTCTGGGCCAGGCAGGCCTGCACATCGAGACGGCCCGCGCGTCCATCCTGTGCGATCCGTGGTTCAACCCGGCGTTCTTCGCGTCGTGGTTCCCCTTCCCGCGCAACGACGGGATCGACCCCGAGGCGATCGGCCACCCGACTTACCTCTACGTGTCGCACCTGCACCATGACCACTTCGACCCGGAGTGGCTGGCGGCGCACTGCGACAAGGACGCCACGGTCATCCTGCCGGCCTACCCGCTCGACACCCTGCGCAAGGAGCTCGAGGCGCTGGGCTTCCACCGCTTCCTGGAGACCGAGAACGGCCGCCCGATCCAGACGGCCGACGGCCTGACGCTCCAGGTGGAGGCCCTGGTCGCCCCCACGGACGGACCGATCGGCGACTCGGCCCTGATCGTCGATGACGGCACAAGCCGTCTGCTCAACATGAACGACTCGCGGCCCCCGGACCCCGACCACCTGCTGGCGCTGGGGCCCATCGATATCCTCTTCCTGCAGTTCTCGGGCGCCATCTGGTACCCCATGGTGTACGACCTGCCGCCACGCGCGAAGGTGGCCCTGGCACACAAGAAGCGGATCGCCCAGCTGGCCCGGGCCTATCGCTACATCGAGTTGATGAACCCGCGGGTCACGATCCCGTCGGCCGGTCCGCCCTGCTTCCTCGATGACGACCTGTTCGAGTTCAACGACCTGCACGACGATCCCGACAACATCTTCCCGACGCAGCCCGTCTTCCTGGACCACATCGCGCAGCAAGGCCGGTTCGATGCGCGGCTGATGATCCCCGGTAGTGTCGGGACGCTGACGAAGCGTGACTTCACGGTCACCCATCCCGTGCCCGACGCCGATGTCGCGGCGATCTTCAGTGACCGTGAGGCCTACCTCCGTCGCTACCAGGCCGACGTCCGGCCGCGGCTGACCGCCGAGCATCGCTCCTGGGTCGGCCCGCGCGTGGACCTCGTCGCGGAGCTCAAGGCCTGGTTCGAGCCGCTCATGGCGGAGGCGGACCTCATCGCCGCGGGGATCGACGATGCGGTCGTCCTGGACGTGGGCGACGAGCGCATCCGCCTCGACTTCCGCTCCCGCACCGTGAGTGCGCAGGCGCCCGGGGTCTACGACTTCGGCTACCGCTTCACGATCGACCGCGACCTGGTGGAGACGTGCGTCCGCCGCCACGAGCCCGACTGGGTCAACCTCCTGTTCCTGTCGATGCGCTTCCGGGCGTGGCGGCGCGGTGCCTACAACGACTTCGTCTACACCTGGTTCAAGGCCCTGACGGAGGAGCGGCTGCAGTACGCCGAGGGCTATTACATCGAGCAGGGGCCGGAGGCCGGCACGATCGAGATGTGCGGCTACGACGTGCAGAAGCGCTGTCCCCACATGAAGGCCGACCTGAGCCGCTTCGGCGTCTGCGAGGACGGGATCCTGACCTGCCACCAGCACGGCTGGCAGTGGGAGCTGGCCACGGGGCGCTGCCTCACGTCGGCCGGCCACGAGCTGTCCGCGACCCCCATCGCCGACCGCGACGCCGCCCCGGTCGGCGACCCCACGCCGGCCTGACGCGAAGCCACGGGAGGAGCAGATGCGGTTCCGCACCACCATCCTGCAGACCGGCAAGAACACGGCCGGGATCCAGGTACCGCCGAGTGTCATCGACGCGCTTGGGGCGGGGAAGCGTCCGCCGGTGACCGTCACCCTCAACGGCTTCACGTATCGCACGACCGTGGCGGTCATGGGCGGCGAATACATGGTCGGCCTGAGCGGCGAACGCCGCGCGGCGGCGCGGGTCGCAGGTGGCGACGTCATGGACATCGACATCGAGCTCGACACCGCCCCCCGCGAGCTGGCCGTCCCCGCCGACTTCGCGGCCGCGCTCGACGCCGCGCCGGCTGCCCGGAAGACCTTCGACGGCCTCTCCTACAGCAACAAGTCCTGGCACACCCTGCAGATCGAAGGCGCCAAGACCGACGAGACGCGGGCGCGCCGGATCGCCAAGTCGATCGACATCCTCACGGAGGGCCGGCCCCGCTGACCGGCCGCCGGATGGTCGAGCGATGCGACATCAGATGCGCATATCGGGCACCGAAGGACCCGGCAGCGCCCTTTTTCGCCCGCGCCGTGGCCGGAGAGGACACCAACGGCCCATACCGACCACGGAGACGAGGCTTGGTCGGCCGTTAGGGACGCTTTGTGTCGCGTGCCGGGGGCACATCCGGGCGCGGCCGGCCCCGCTGACCTCTTGTAGCCGTGGCTGACCACCGGTACTGTCTGGACCAGTGCGTGAGATCCGGCTGCAGCTCGCGGCCTCGCTGCACGCGTTCCGCCGGGTCCTGCAGAACCCCGACCTTCGTCGGCTCGAGACCGCCTGGACCCTGTTCATCGCCGCCCAGTGGGCCCTGATCGTCGCGCTCCTCGTCTTCGCCTACCAGGACGGCGGGGCCGTGGTCGTGGGGATCCTCGGTCTCGCCCGGACGCTGCCGACGCTGGTCGGGGTGCCGCTCGCGTCGACCCTTGGCGACCGACACTCAGGGACACGAGTGCTCCTGGCGATGTACACGGCCGCCCTGGCGACCGCGATCGCCGCCGCCGTTGCCCTCGCCCTGGGATCGCCGTTCGTCCTGGTCCTTGTCATCGCGGCCGTCAACGCTGTGGCATCGGCTGCCGTCCGTCCGCTCCAGAACACGCTCATCCCGGGACTCGCCCGGTCGCCCGAGGAGCTCGTCGCCGCCAACGTCGTCACCAGCACGGGCGAGGGGCTGGGTCTCCTCGTCGGGCCAGCGCTGGGCGGCATCCTGCTTGTTGTCAGCCCGGCCGCGGCCGCGACCGCGGGGGCACTGGGGCTCGCTTTGGCCACGCTCGTGTTCTCCGGGGTCCGCCCGCTGATCCGGTTGCCGGGCGCGGCCTCCGCCGCGCGGCAAGCACATGCTGGGCGACCGCGAGCAGGATCCCTTGACGGGTTCAGGTCGCTCCGGAGCTTGCCGACACCCTTCCTGATCATCGTCGTGTTCGGGGTGCAGCCCTTCGTTCGCGGGATGCTCACCGTCCTGATCGTCGTGGCCGCGACCGGGATCCTGGGCGTCGGCGAGTCGGGGGTCGGCCTGTTGAACTCGGCGATCGGGGCCGGCGGCATCATCGGTGGCCTGGGGAGCGTCCTGCTCGTCGGACGACGACGCCTCGCACCGTTCTTCGTCCTGGGCCTGGTCTTCTGGGGCGCACCGATCTCGGTCGCCGGCCTGCTGCCGGTCGTCGGCGTCGCGGTCGCCGCGATGGGGGTCGTCGGCGCATCAAACGCGATCCTCGACGTGGCCGGGTTCACGCTCTTCCAGCGAACGATCCCGAACGAGGTGCGGGCGAGCGTCATGGGCCTGTTCGAGGGTTACATCGCAGCGACGGCCGGGCTCGGCGGGATGGTGGCGCCGCTGCTCCTGGCCGTAGTCGGCGTGCAAGGCGCTTTCCTGGTGACCGGTGCGATCCTCCCGGTCGTCGCCGCCGTCTCGCTCCGCGGCGTCGTCCGGGCCGATGACGTGGCGCTCGTCCCGGAACACCAGCTCCGCCTCCTGCGCGGCATCTCGATGTTCGCACCCCTTTCCGTCTCGACCGTCGAACAGCTGGCCGGCAGCCTGACCGCGCTCCATTTCGCTCCGGGCGAAGTACTCATACGCGCGGGCGATCCGGGTGATCGGTTCATCCTCATCGATGCTGGCACAGTCGAGGTCGAGCAGGCCGGCTCGACCCTCCGCACGATCGGCGCCGGCGGTCATGTCGGCGAGGTCGCCCTGCTGCGCAACATCCCACGCACCGCGACCGTCCGGGCCGTGACGGAAACGAGCGCCTTCGGCCTGGACTCGCCGAGCTTCGTCGCCGCCGTGTGCGGCGACCGGGAGGCGGCGGTATCCGCCGCGCGTGTCGTGGACGCTCGACTGGCCAATCTCGAGGACCAGTCGATCTGAGGTGTACCACGCGGCCGTCGCGGGAGTATCGTGCACCGACGGACTCGCGGCGAGCCAGCCACGGCGGGAGGCACCTGGCGGCTGTCGGGGACACGGCGAGGGAGTGGGCGAAGGCATGACCAAGGACCTGAAGCTCGAACTGATCAGTCGGGTGCCGCTCTTCGGTGGCTGCGGCACCGGCGACATCGAGTGGATCGGCGGACTCGCGGACGAGGTCGACGTCGCCGCTGACCATGTCCTCTTTCGCGAGGGCACGACAGCCCACGAGTTCATCATCGTCATCGATGGCGCGCTTCGGGTCGAGCGCCTTGGGAGCGTCATACGTCGCCTCGGACCCGGCGATTTCGCGGGCGAGATCGCCCTGGTGGACGGCGGGCCGCGGACCGCGACGGTCATCGCGGACGTTCCCTCGCGTCTGCTCGTGATCGGCCACCGTGAATTCCACTCTCTCCTGGAGAAGCATCCGTCGATCGAGCTCCAAGTCCTGCAGGCCCTCGCCCGCCGCGTCCGCGCCAGTGAGCCCCACGCCGTCTTCTAGCTGATGGGGGCGGTCCCGCGCCCGTTGCGTCGATCGGCATAGTCCACCGCGTCGACGACTGTCGACGGGGCGTGGCCCCTGGCACCCGCGCACGTCTGCAGGATGCGGGCGCGGGGCACGACGAAAGCGCGACGGTCGGACGTGACGCCACGAGCCCCTTGCGGCCTTCGAACGGCGGTGACGGGCTTGTCCGGTCGGGGCACGGCCGGGGCCGGATGCTATCCTTCCGCCGCGCGGCCATGAGAGCCGCCGGCCGCCATGGGCGGCCCTTCGCTCCGGCGTAGCTCAGTGGTAGAGCGGGCGGCTGTTAACCGCTTGGTCGTAGGTTCGAGTCCTACCGCCGGAGCCAC
>DATBOX010000190.1:0-1995 GCA_036561685.1 Candidatus Limnocylindrales bacterium
CTGGGGTCCGCGTGGGTGCACCTGCGCCTGTGCCTGACCTGCGGGCACGTGGGCTGCTGCGACTCTTCGCCGCTGCGGCACGCGCGCGCCCACGCCTTCGCCGTCGGGCACCCAATTGTCCAGTCGTTCGAGCCGGGCGAGGATTGGCGCTGGTGCTATGTCGACGAAACCTTCGTCTGAGGAAACCCCCGACCTGCAGGGGGCGTTCCCGCGGCTGAGTGACGCCCAGATCGCCGCACTGGACGCGGAGGGCCAGCGCCGGCCTTTCCAGCCGGGCGACGTCCTGTTCGCCGAGGGAGACCGGGAGAGCGACTTCTTCGTCATCCTCGCCGGGAAGGTGGCCTCGGTCGAGGGGAAAGGGACACCCGAGGAGCGGGTGATCGCCGTTCACGGCCGTGGCCGGTTCCTCGGCGAGCTCAGCTTGCTGACCGGCGAGTGCGCCTGGTATTCCGCGGTGGCCGTCGATGCGGGCGAGGTGCTCGCGGTGCCGGTCGGGCGACTCCGGGAGCTGGTGGCCCGCGATCCCGCGTTCGGCGACTTGATCCTGCGTGCCTACTTGCTGCGCCGCTCGATCCTCATCGGGCTCGGGGCCGGCCTGCGGATCGTCGGCTCGAAGTACTCCCCGGACACCCGGCGGGTCCGGGACTTCGCGGCCCGGAACCGGCTCCCGTACCGCTGGCTGGATCTGGAGGCCGACCCGTCCGCCGAGGCCGTGGCGGCCCAGTTCGGTGTGACGCCGCAGGACACCCCGGTGGTGATCGTGCACGGGCGGCTGCTCCGCAACCCCAGCAACGCCGAGCTGGCCGCCGCGATCGGGCTCTCGGCGCCGAGTGAGCCGCAGGCCAGCTGCGACATGCTCGTGGTCGGGTCCGGGCCCGCGGGCCTGTCCGCCGCGGTGTACGGGGCCTCGGAAGGGATGCGGGTCATCGTCCTGGACACCACCGCCGCCGGGGGCCAGGCCGGGACCTCGTCGCAGATCGAGAACTACCTCGGCTTCCCGTCGGGCATCTCCGGCGCCGAACTCGCGGAGCGGGCACTGCTCCAGGCGCAGAAGTTCGGCGCTCGGTTCGCCGTCCCGGCCGAGGCCACCTCCATCGAGCAGGACGACGGTCACTACCGGGTGCGCCTCGGCGACGGGACCAGCCTGACCAGCGCCCTGGTGGTCCTGGCCACCGGGGTCAGGTACCGCAGGCTCGACGTGCCGCGCGCGGACTACTTCGAGAAGATGAGCATCTACTACGCGGCGTCGCAGGCCGAGGCGCTGCTGTGCGCCGGGGACCCGGTGGCCATCGTCGGCGGCGGCAACTCGGCCGGGCAGGCGGCGGTCTTCCTATCCGCGCACGCTACCGAGGTCACGCTCATCGTCCGCGAAGGTGACCTGGGCGAGCACATGTCCCGCTACCTCGTCGACCGGATCGCGCGGATCCCGAACGTGCATGTCATGACCAGCACCGAGGTCCGGGAACTGCACGGCGAGGCGGCGCTGGAGGCCGTTACCGTCACCGACAACCGGACCGGCACGCGGCGCACCATCGACGCCCGGGCGCTGTTCGTCTTCATCGGCATGGCCCCGTGCACGGGCTGGCTCGGCGGGCTGGTCGACCTCGATGACCACGGATTCGTCCGCACCGGGCCAGGTTCGGACGGAGCCGAGCGCTCGCTGCTGGAGACCAGCCAGCCCGGCATCTTCGCGGTCGGCGACGTGCGCGCCGGCTCGGCCAAACGAGTCGCCACGGCCGTAGGCGAGGGCGCGATGGCGATCCGGCTTGCTTTCGAACGAACACGCCCCACCTAGGAGGTAACGGCGATGCCCGTGATGGGCTTTACCAAGTTCGAGCGCTTCTTCCGTGCCGCCGGCGGCGTCGACGTCGACCGGGACGACATCAAGCGGTACCTCGATTTCGTCAACGACGCGCTCTACGACCTGCTGCTCATCGGCCAGGCCACGGCGAAGGCGAACGTCCGCGACGTCATCCTGCCCTGGGACCTGCCGGT
>DATBOX010000191.1:0-19505 GCA_036561685.1 Candidatus Limnocylindrales bacterium
GCCGAACGTCTCGCCCAGCGCCTCAACGAGCTGGCAGGTGAGGAGCTGGTGCGGGCCCACCACGGCTCGCTGGCGCGCGAGCAGCGGCTGGAGATCGAGGAGGCGCTCAAGGCCGGACGCCTGCCGGCGCTGGTCGCGACCAGCTCGCTCGAACTGGGCATCGATATGGGCGCCGTGGACTTGGTCATCCAGGTCGAGTCGCCGCTCTCCGTGGCACGCGGGCTCCAGCGCATCGGCCGGGCCGGCCACCAGGTCGATGAGCCCAGCCGCGGCGTCATCTTCCCCAAGTACCGCGGCGACCTGCTGGAGGTCGCGGTCGTCACGCGGGCCATGCACGAGGGGGCTATCGAACCCACGGTCGTGCCCCGCAATCCGCTCGATGTGCTGGCCCAGCAGCTGGTGGCCATCGCCGCCGACCGGCCCTGGCCGGCCGACGAGCTCTTCGCCCTCGTCCGGCGGGCCGAGAACTTCGCCGACCTGGGCCGCGACGTCTTCGATGCCACGCTCGGCATGCTCGCCGGCCAGTACCCGTCCGACGAATTCGCCGACCTCAAGCCGCGTGTCGTGTGGGACCGCGTGGCCGGGACCGTGGCCACCCGGCGCGACGCGCGGACGGTGGCGCTCATCTCCGGCGGCACGATCCCCGACCGGGGCCTGTTCGGCGTCTTCCTGGACGACGGGATGGAAGGGCCGCAGGGGCTGCCTGCTGCCGCCCGGTCCGGCCGGGCCGGCGGTCGGCGGGTCGGCGAGCTCGATGAGGAGATGGTCTATGAGGCGCGACCCGGAGAGGTGATCCTGCTCGGTGCCTCGGCCTGGCGCATCGAGCGCATCACCCACGATCGCGTGCTGGTCAGCCCGGCCCCCGGCGAGCCGGGCAGGGTCCCCTTCTGGAAGGGGGACACGGCCGGGCGGCCGGTCGAGCTGGGGCGGGCCATCGGCGCCTTCACGCGCGACTTCGGCGAGGCCGCCCGTGGCACGACGCGCCAGCGGGCGGCCGCCGTGACGCGCCTGCGGGCCGACCATGACCTGGACGAACGGGCGGCCGACAACGTGCTGGGCTACCTGGCCGAGGAGCAGGAGGCGACCGGCACGCTGCCCACCGACCGGACCCTCGTGCTGGAGCGGTTCCGCGACGAGCTGGGTGACTGGCGGATCTGCCTGCTGACGCCGTTCGGGGCGCGGGTGCACGCGCCGTGGGCGCTGGCCATCGAGGCGCGCCTGCGGGAGCAGCTGGGCCTGGAGGTCCAGCCCATGTGGTCCGACGACGGCATCGTCATCCGCCTGCCGGCGACCGACGGGTACGCCGCCGAGGGGGCTCGTGATGCGTCCGACGACGCGTCCGCCGGCCCGATGGACTTCGACGGGCAGCGCGGGGCCGCCGCGGCCGAGGCCGCCGTGCGCATCGCCTCGGACGAGGTGGAAGAGCTGGTCGTGGGCATCCTCGGCGGATCGGCACTTTTCGCCAGCCGCTTCCGCGAGAACGCCGCCCGGGCGCTCCTGCTGCCCCGACGGCGGCCCGGCGCACGCACGCCGCTGTGGCAGATGCGGCAGCGGGCCGCGCAGCTCCTGGCCGTGGCCAGCCGGTACGGCAGCTTCCCGATCATCCTCGAGACCTACCGCGAATGCCTCCAGGACGTCTTCGACCTGCCGGCGCTCAAGGCCCTGCTGGGGGCGCTCGAGCGGCGCGAGATCCGCCTCGTCAGCGTCGAGCTGCCGCGCGCCTCGCCATTCGCCAGCTCGCTCCTCTTCGACTACATCGCGGCCTACATGTACGAGGGCGACTCGCCGCTGGCCGACCGCCGGGCGCAGGCGCTGGCGCTGGACCGCGACCTCCTGCGGGAGCTGCTGGGGGCGGACGAGCTGCGTGAGTTGCTCGACGCCGGGGCCCTGGCCGACCTGGAGCTGGAACTGCAGGCGCTCACGTCGGAGCGGGCCGCCACCTCCGCCGACCAGGTGCACGACCTGCTGCGCCGCCTGGGTGACCTCGGCCCGGACGAGGTCGCAGTACGCATCGGGCCGCCCGACGGAGCAGAGCGCGGACCGACCGCGGCCGCCTGGCTGGCCCACCTGGAAGCCGACCGACGGGCCATCCGCGTGCGGGTGGCCGGCGACGAGCGCTGGATCGCGGCCGAGGACGCCGGCCGCTTCCGCGATGCGCTTGGCGTGACGCTGCCGGTGGGCGTCGCCGCCGCGTTCCTGGGATCGGGCATGGACCCGCTGGCGGCGCTCCTCATCCGTTTCGCCCGGCGCCACGGCCCGTTCCTCAGCGATGCGCCGGCGAGCCGCTGGGGCCTGCCGGTGGGGGCCGTCGAGCCGGCCCTGGAGAGCCTGCTCGCGGCCGGCACCATCGTCCGCGGCGAGTTCCGGCCCGGTGGCACCGAACGGGAGTGGTGCGACCCGGAGGTCCTGCGGATGCTGCGGCGGCGCTCGCTGGCCCGCCTGCGCCGCGAGGTCGAGCCGGTCGAACCCGCCGCCCTGGCCCGCTTCCTGGCCGGCTGGCACGGCATCGGCGGATCGGCCGGCGGCACGAGTCGCCTGGCCGAGGTCGTCGCCCAGCTGGAAGGCCTGCCGCTGCCGGCCAGCGTGCTGGAACGCGAGATCCTGCCCGCTCGCGTGCGTGACTACGCGCCGCGGCTGCTCGACGAGCTGGGCGCGGCCGGCGAGGTGCTGTGGGTCGGCCAGGGGAGTCTGGGCCAGGACGACGGCAGGATCGCGCTGTATCGGCCGGACCGGCTCGCACTGCTCCTGCCGCCGGCTCCCGTGCCGGAGGAGGGTGGGTGGCTGGCCGCCGTGGTCCTGGCGCACCTGGAAGCGCGCGGCGCCTCCTTCTACCGCGATCTCCTCGCCGCGGCGCTGCGGGAGGCGGCCGCCGGAGGTCGGCGGGCGCCGGACGCACGCGAGCTTCTGGATGCCATCTGGCAGCTGGTGTGGAGCGGCCGGATCACCAACGACACGTTCGCCCCGCTGCGCGCCCTGCGCTGGAAGCGCCGCGACCGCCCCGCCGGGCGGCCGCGCCCCGGCACGCTCCGCATGGGCCCGCCGGAAGCCGCCGGCCGATGGTCACTGGTGAGCGAGGCGGTCGCGACGGCCGTCGCGCTGGGCGGCGAGCCGCCGTCCGAAACCACGCGGCGTCACGCCCTGGCGAGCCTCCTGCTCGAACGGCAGGGTGTCGTGACCCGCGACGGCGTGGCGGCCGAGGGCACCGTCGGCGGCTTCGGCACGGTCTACCCGATCCTGCGTGAGCTGGAGGATCACGGGCGGGTCCGGCGCGGCTACTTCGTCGAGGGCCTTGGCGGGGCCCAGTTCGCCCTGCCCGGCGTGGTCGATCGCCTCCGGGCGGCACGCGGCGACGCTTCCGACAGGCTCGACGGTTCGCCGAGCCCTGGGATCGTCGTGCTGGCCGCGACGGACCCCGCCAACCCGTACGGGGCCGCCCTGGCATGGCCGGCGGCGACCGACGGGGCCACGCTGGCCCGCGCGGCCGGGGCCCACGTCGCCCTCCTCGACGGTCGGCCGATCCTCTACCTGGAACGCGGCGGACGGTCGCTCCATACCCTGCCCGACGCGGCCGCGCCCGGGGCCTTCGAGGCGGGGCTGGAGGCCCTCGCCGGGCTCGTCGCCGACGGCCGGATGCGGGCGTTGGAGATCGGCCGGGTGGACGGCCTGTCGCCCGCCGACACGCCCTGGCGTGGACGTCTCGAAGCGGTCGGCTGGCGGGCAGCCTACCGCGGCTGGCTCCCGCCGTCGCGGCAGGCCGCGGGCGCCCGCTACCATCGCGCCGATGTGTGAGCTCCTCGTCGCCCGCGCGGCACAGTCCTTCGCGCTCGGCGACCTGTGGCCGGTCGCGGCGCGGATGGAGCGGGACGGGCTGGCCGGCTACGGCTGGGGCGCGGCCTGGATCGGCCGGGACGGCGGGCTCCAGGTGCACCATTCGGTGGCCGCCTTCCGCCAGGATCCGCGTGCGGAGCGCCTGGGCGCGGAGCGGACGACGGCCGCCCTGATCCACCTGCGGCGTCCATCCCGACTCTCGACACATGCGCTGCCCGACACGCAACCGTTCCTGGACCCCGCCGGCCGCTTCGCGCTGGGCCACAACGGCGACTTCCGCGACTATCGCGCGGCCCGTGAGGCGTACGTGGCCCAGGGTCGGATCCGCGGCCGGGCCGACTCGGAGGTCGGCGCGCGCTGGCTGGAGGATCACTACGGCTCGGATCCTGCTGCGGATCCCGCCACCGGGGAGCTCCTGGCATCGCTGCACCGGGCCTTCGGCGGCCAGGCGAACCTGGGTCTGCTCCGGCCCGACGGATCGGCCGTGATGTACGCCGGCAACACGGAGAACCCGGTCTTCGCCTTCCGCCTGGGCCAGCTGGAGGTCGCCGCGACCGGCCTCTACTCGCTGGATCGCTCGTTCTTCCGCCTGGCCGCCCCGGGCGCCACGGCGCGCCGCCTCGTGCGCCTGGGCCGCAGCGCCGTCCTGTCCTAGCTGGGGATCACACTCAGCCCAGGCCGAAGAAGGCCCGCAGACGCACCCGGGCGGCCTGGCCGGCCACGACCGTGGCGCGCTCGGGATCGGTGCGCCATCGACGGAGCAGCCCCTCGACCCGTCCGGCCGCGGCGCCGGCGACCCGGGGGAGGTCGCGCCGGTTGACCCACCACAGCGGGTCGGCGTGGCGCCAGAACCAGGGCACGGTGGCCCATAGCAGGAGCAGATAGTCCAGGCGCAGCGGCCGCGGGAAGTTGATGGCGAGGTCGATCTGCACGAGCGTCTGGGGCCAGGTCGCCAGCGTCAGCAGCAGCGCCACGGCCGCGGCGGCCAGGCCCCACAGGCGTGCCCGGGGCGGCAGGAAGAAGAAGAGCACGACCGGGAACCACTTCATGGAGGCGGCGACGACCCACAACGAGGCGCTCAGGCGCGGCCCCACGAACTGGGCGGCCCACACCGCGAGCGCCAGCAGCAGCGTCACGTTGCCCGTGTCGACCGTGGCGATGAGCGGCAGGAGCAGCAGCCACACGATGAGGGCCGTGGCGAGCGGATGGCGCCGATAGGCCCATTCGGCCGTCCACAGGAAGAGCAGCACGTTGAGGCCGCTCCAGACGAACCAGGCCACGCCCCACGGGAGGAGGGCCCAGGGCACGAAGAGCGGCAGCAGCCACGGGGCGTAGACATAGGGCAGGAACGGGCCCGTGGGGTGGTACGGGTCGCCGCCGTCCAGCCACGTGCGCACGCCCACCCAGTAGGCCCGGGCGTCGGCGCCCACGAGGTCGCCACGGGAGACCAGCCAGACGACCGCCGCGGCCCCGGCCACCCCGAGCAGGATGATCGCCAGGAGCCGGCGGGGCTCGTGCAGCCGCTGCCACTGGGCGCGGGCAGAGCGCCGCAGAAGGCGCGACCTGGCCCCCGGCCGCACCTCGGTCCGGAGCAGTGACGCGGTCCGGCGGGCTGCGGGCGACGTGCTGGGGGTCGTGGTGGCGGTCATGTGCGGTACCGCATGGATGGTAGCAGTCGGATGGCCCTGGAGCGCCGGTATACTCGGACGATGCCCAAGGGTCACGTGATGGTCATCGGCGGCGCCGAGGACAAGGTCCGCGAGCGGGTCATCCTGAGCCGCTTCGTCGAGCTGGCCGGTGGCCCCGACGCGCGCCTCGCGGTCATCAGCACCGCCTCATCGCTCGGGGCGGCGGCCGGCCAGTTGTACGAGCGCGTCTTCGCTGAGATCGGCTGCCACCACGTCCGGCCCATCCACACGGTGACCCGTGCGGAGGCCAACGACGAGGCCAGGGCCCAGGCCCTGCGGGACGCGACCGGCATCTTCCTGACCGGCGGCAACCAGCTGCGCCTGAGCTCGACGATCGGCGGGACCTTGATGGCCCACATCATCCAGGAGCGCCACGCGGCCGGGGCGGTGATCGCCGGGACGAGCGCAGGCGCTTCTGCGATGAGCACCCATATGGTCGCCTTCGGGGCCAGCGGCGCGTCGCCGCGGCAGCGCATGGCCCAGCTGGCGGCCGGCCTGGGGGTCCTGCCGGACGTCATCGTCGACCAGCACTTCCAGCAGCGCAACCGGCTGGGACGCCTGCTGTCGATCATCGCCCAGAACCCGGCCCTGCTCGGCATCGGCATCGACGAGGACACCGCCGGCGTCGTGGGGCCGGACCACGTCATGGAGATCATCGGCCGGCGAAGCATCACGATCGTGGACGGCGGCCGCTCCGACACCGACGCATGGGAGGTGCCGGCCCACCGCCCCATCATGATCAGCAACGTCGTGCTGCACTCCCTGCCCAATGGGTACCGCTTCGACCTGCGCCGTCGCGAACGCCTTGCGACGCCACGCCTGCGGGCCATCGAGGGCGGGGAGGCGGTCGCCTCCAGCTAGCGGTCGGGGGGAGGGCGGCCATGTCGGACACGGCGGCGACGGCGGTGGAGGTGGATGCCGGCGGGCCGCGGCCGGATCTGCGCGTGCTGGAGACCCGCGTCATGCGCGGGGCCAACTACTGGGCGCGCGAGCCCGTGATCCGCATGCTGGTCGACCTGGGCAGCCTGGAGGCCTACCCCTCGAACCGCATCCCCGGCTTCACCGACCGGCTCCTCGCCCTGATGCCCACCCTCACCGAGCACGCCTGCTCGCTGGGCCGCCGCGGGGGGTTCGTGTCGCGGCTGCGCGATGGGACGTGGATGGGCCACATCGCGGAGCACGTCGCCCTGGAGCTCCAGACCCTGGCCGGGACAGAGGCGCGCCACGGCAAGACCCGGTCCGCCGGTACGCACGGCCACTACAACGTCATCTACCAGTACGTGGAAGAGCAGGTCGGCCTGGCGGCGGGACGGCTCGCCGTGGCCCTGGTCAACCACCTCGTGGTGCCGGATGACCCGACCGTCGCCCTCGACTACCCGCTGGAGCTGGAAAAGCTCATCCGGATCGCCGAGCGCCAGGCCTTCGGGCCCTCCACGCAGGCCCTCATCGACGAGGCCGCGCAGCGCGATATCCCCTGGATCCGGCTGGACCGCCACAGCCTGATCCAGCTCGGCCAGGGCATCCACCAGCAGCGCATCCGGGCCACCATGACCTCGCGGACGGCGGCCATCGCGGTCGACATCGCCTCGGACAAGGGCCTCACGAACGCCCTCCTGAGTGCGGCCGGGCTGCCCGTGCCACGCGCGGAGGTGGTCATGGACGTCGATGCCGCCGTCGCCGCCGCGCGTGCCGTGGGCTATCCCTGCGTGTTGAAGCCGCTCGACGGCAACCACGGCCGCGGCGTCAACCTGGACCTACGCGACGAAGCCGCCGTACGGGCGGCCTTCCCCCGGGCACAGGGCCAGTCCCGTGGCGGCGACGTCGTCGTGGAGACGTACGTGCACGGCAACGACTACCGCTGCCTGGTCATCGGCGGGCGCATCGCGGCCATCGCCGAGCGCGTCCCGGCCAGCGTCACCGCCGACGGCAGTCACACCGTCCGCGAGCTGGTCGAGCGGGAGAACGCCGACCCGCGGCGCGGCATCGGCCACGAGAAGGTCCTCACCAAGATCACCGTCGACGACGCGGCCGAGGCGCTGGTCCGGGCCCAGGGTTACGGCCTCGACGAGGTGCCGCCCGCGGGCACCTGGCTCAAGCTGGCCCTCACCGGCAACATGTCGACCGGCGGCACGTCCATCGACCGGACCCTGGAGGCGCACCCCGACAACGTCGAGATCGCCGAGACCGCGGCCCAGGTGGTGGGCCTGGACGTGGCCGGCATCGACTTCATCGTGCCCGACATCGCCGTCCCGGTGCGCGAGCAGGGCGGGGCGATCGTCGAGGTGAATGCCGCGCCGGGCTTCCGCATGCACACCCACCCCACGGTCGGCGACCCGCAGTACGTGGCCAAGCCCGTGCTGGACCTGCTGTTCCCGGCCGGCAACACGGCCCGCATCCCGATCGTGGCCGTGACCGGCACGAACGGCAAGACGACCACCGTCCGCATGATCAGCCACGTCCTGAAGCTGATGGGCCGGCGGGTCGGCATGACCACGACCGACGGCATCGTCATCGACGGCCGCATGATCAAGAAGGGCGACATGTCGGGCCCGCGGTCGGCCCAGATGGTGCTGCAGAACCCGTCGGTGGACACGGCCGTCTTCGAGGTCGCCCGCGGCGGCATCCTGCGCGAGGGCCTGGGTTACGACCGCAACGACGTGGCCGTCGTGACCAACGTGACGGAGGACCACCTGGGCCTCGCCGGCATCACGACCCTGCGCCAGCTGGCGGCCGTCAAGGCCGTGGTGGTGGAGGCGGTGCCACGTTCGGGCACGGCCGTCCTCAATGCCGACGATCCGCTCGTGGCGCACATGGCCAGCGACTGCCGCGGGTCCATCGTGTACTTCTCGATGGCCACCCAGGCAGGGGAGGGCGGCTTCGACCGGGTCGACGTCCACTGCGGCCGGGGCGGCGCGGCGATGGTCATCCAGGAGACCGATGAGGGTGAGCTGATCGTGCTGCGGCACGGGCCGCGCACCATGCCGATCCTCTACACCCACCTCATCCCGGCGACGTTCCACGGGCACGCCCGCATGAACGTGCAGAACGCACTCGCCGCGGCCGCCGCCTCGTGGGCCGCCGGCGCGCACCTGCACGACATCCGCCAGGGCCTGCGGACGTTCACGACGTCCTTCTTCCAGGCCCCCGGCCGCCTGAACCTGCTCGAGGTCAATGGCCGCAAGCTGATCATCGACTACTGCCACAACGTCGACGGCATGCGGCGCCTGGCCGAGTTCGTCAACCTGACGATGGCCGACGGTGCGTCGCCGGCCGCGCGACGCCGCGGGGCCCGGGCGGCCGCCGGGGCCGATGGCGCGGCCGCTGCACCCCCCCGCCAGGGGCGGGCCATCGGGGTCATCGGCGTCCCGGGCGACCGTCGCGACGCCGACCAGCGTGAGTACGGCGCCCTGGCCGCCTCGGCCTTCGACAGCCTCTACGTCCGCGAGGACGTCAACCTGCGCGGGCGCAAGCCGGGCGAGAGCGCGGGCCACGTGCTCGAGGGCATCGAGGCCGCGCGCAAGGCGGGCGCCCGGACGAGTGGCGCGCGGGCCGTGCTCGACGAGCACGATGCATCGGTGGCCGCCCTCGACGAGGCCCAGCCGGGCGACCTCGTGGTCGTTTGCGCCGACGACGCGCCGGGCATCTACCAGCTGGCCATGGCCCACGGCCGGACGGGCCGCGGACGGGCCATCTCCGACCCCGGCGAGATGTCCGTCCCGGAGGGCTAGGCCGAGGCGTCCCGCCCCTCAGGCGGTCAGGCCGGCCTCGGCAAGGGCCTCCAGGGTCGCCAGATCCTCGGTCGTGCCGTCGGCCGACAGGGGGATGATCGCCACGTGGTCCGCGCCGGCGTCACGGAGGGCGCGCCAGCGGTGCCAGATGGCGGGCATGGCGCCCCAGGCGATCATGGCGTCGACGAGCCGGTCGCTGCCCGGCTTCTCACGATCGTCGGCCCCGAATCCCTGGAGGCCCCACGAAGCCTGGTAGGCCGGCGGGCGCAGATACGCGGCCAGGTAGGCACGGCCGGCGGCCCGCGCCGTCTGCGGCGCCACTTCGGTGACCACCGGCATGGTCACGGCCAGGAGGGGGCGAGCCGACGGGGTGCCGGCCGCGCCCGCGGCGGCTTCGGCGGCCGCGTCAAGGTGCTGCCGGATCCACGCCACTCGTTCGGGCGTCACGAGGTAGGGGAACGCGCCGTCCGTCTCGGTCGCCGCCAGGGCCAGCATGTGTTCCCGCAGCGCGGCCAGCAGGATCGGCGGGTCGGCGCCGTCGGCTGGCGTCGGGCCCTTGTAGACGGCGCGCCCGTAGGCCGCCAGGTAGTCGCGCATGTGGGCCAGCGGCCGCTCGTAGACATGGCCGCGGAGGCGCTCCGCGAGGTGCGGGTGCGACACGCCAAGGCCCAGCACGAAGCGGCCGCCGGTCGCCTCGTCGATGGTGTGGGCTGCCATGCGGGTCGTCTGGGCGTCGCGGGCCCAGATGGAGGCGATGCTCGTGCCGAGCGCCATGCGGCCGGTCTCCGCCGCCAGCAGGCCCAGCAGGGTGAACGGGTCGCGCCCCACGGTCTCGGGCACCCACAGCGTCCCGAAGCCGAGGGCCTCGACGCGCGCGGCATAGCCCCGCGCCTGGGCGGCCGTGAGCGTATCGAGATGGCCCCATACGCCGACCGCGCCAAGGCTGGCGGCGCGTCGTGGGCGGTCCGGCGTCGAGGTCCCGGCCGGATCGGTCACCGACGTGCCTGCAGCCGCGGCATCAGTTCGAGCAGCTCGCGCTGATCGGCCAGCGGCCGCGCCCCGAGTTCGCCAAGCAGCCCGACCACGCCGTCGCGGTCCTCGTGGCACATCAGGGCGATGACGCCGGGTTCGTTGGCGTGCGCGGCCGCCCCCGCGCCGTTGCCCAGCACGGCCCGCAGCGCCGCCGTCTCGGACGGATAGGCCGGCGCCTCGATCGTCCAGCCGCCCTCGCGAAGCCCGGCCCGGAACTCGCCGACGGCCGACTCGCGGCTGCGCCCGCGCAGGTAGTTCAGCGTCTCCTTGATGACGACGCGATCGGCCCGGCTGGCCGCGATGCGGCCGATGCCGCGCAACGTGTCGTCGGGCCGGTCGCCGGCCGTGCCGATGATGATGGTCACCGGCCGGCGGCGGCCGGCGGCGCCGCCGGCGATGGCCTCGGCCACGTCGAGCAGGACCGCGACACCAGCCTCGTTGTGGGCGAAGTCGACGATGACGACCCGGGCCCCCAGGCGGTAGAGGTTGAGGCGCCCCGGGGCCTGCTCGATGGTCGATCGGAAGTCGCGCAGGCCGTCGGCGACGGCGTCGGCCGAGGTACCCAGGGCCAGGGCGGCGCCCGCGGCGGCGAGGGCGTTGGCGACGTTGTGGCGGGCCAGCCCGAAGAGCGCGGCCGGGATCTCGCTGACCGCCACCAGGCGCTCGCGGGTCGAGCCAGCGACCCGGACGAGCCACCCTTCCTCGAGGACCACGGCCGAGCCACCGCGGCGCACGTGGCGCGCCACCCGTGGTGAGGCGGCCTCCAGCGAGAAGAGGCAGACCGGGGCGCGCACGCGGCGGGCCTGTTCCGCCACCAGCGGGTCGTCGGCGTTGAGGACGACCATGCCGTCCGGGCGGGTGATGCGGGCGATGACGGCCTTGACCTCGGCCAGCTCGGGCAGGGTATGGATGCCCTGGAGGTCCAGGTGGTCGGAGCTGACGTTGGTCAGGACGGCCACGTCGTTCGACTCGTAGCCGATGCCCTTGAGCAGGATCCCGCCGCGCGCCGTCTCGAGCACGGCCACCTCGATGTCGCTGCGGCCCAGCACCTGGCCGGCGCCGCCCGGCCCGGTCCAGTCGCCCGGCTCGATGAGGCGCTCATCGATGAGCACGCCGTCGGAGGTGGTCGTGCCCACGTGCCGGCCGGCCCGGCGCAGGATGTGGGTGAGCATGCGGGTCGTGGTGCTCTTGCCGTTGGTGCCGCTGATGCTGACCGTCGGGATGCGGCGCTCGGCGTCGGTGATCCAGGCGGGACCCGGCCCGGCCGCGGCCGTGACCCGCCGCAGGACGCGCTCGAGGGTCCGGCTGCTGTGCGGCGTGGCGTGCGAGCCGATCTCCGCATCGGCCAGCCGCCAGGCGCCATCGGCGATCTCCTGCGCCCGCTCCCGCTCGCGCCAGGGGAACGCCACGATCCAGTGGCCCGGCTCGCCGCTGCGGTGGACCGTGACCGGCACCGGGGTGCCGGCCGGCCGGCCCGCGCGCGTGCCGCTGAGCCGATGGAGGCGCGTCACCCAGCCGGCCAGATCGCGCACCGGCGGCGGGGCGGTGGTGCGCGCGACCGGCCGGCCCAGGCGGACGATGGCGTAGGCGCCCGGTGTCCGTTGCCCGTACCAGGTGCGAAGGCGGCCGACGGTCACCTCGATCTTGACCGTCGGCTCCAGCCGGTACAGGTTGGGGCCCTCCAGCAGCCGCACTTCGACGAGTCGCACGATGGCCCGAGTATAGGGTCGGGCCGGGCCCGCTAGACTGCGGCCCGATGCCCGCCCTGCCACTGCCCCCGGTGCCCGATCCGATCGTGACCGACGACGAGCTGGCGGCCCTGCGCGCCCTCGTCGAAGCCTCGCAGGCGGCCTACCTGGCCGACCTGGAACGGCTCGTCAGGATCGATTGCGGCAGCTACACCAAGGCCGGCGTGGATGAGGTCGGGCGCTTCGTCGCCGACCAGCTGGCGCGCCTGGGGGCGGACGTGACGGTCCATCCGTCGCGCGAGCTCGGCGACACGGTCGTCGGCGCGCTGCGCGGCGAAGGCTCGCCGCGGGCCCTGCTCATCGGCCATATGGACACCGTCTTCGACCCCGGCACGGCCGCCGCCCGGCCGTTCCGGACCGAGGCGGGGCGGGCCTACGGGCCGGGCGTCACCGATATGAAGGGCGGGCTGCTGGCCGGCCTCTATGCGCTGGCCGCGCTGCGCGGGCTGGCGGGCGTGGGGGCCGAGGAGGCCGCCGACGCCACCGCCTGGCTGCCCTTCGCGCGGCTCGTCTTCGTGGCCAACCCCGACGAGGAGATCGGGTCGCCCGAGAGCTCGGCGGTGATTCGCGACGCCGCCGCCGCGAGCGACCTGGCCCTGGTCCTGGAATGCGCCCGTGCCAACGGCGACATCGTCAGTTCGCGCAAGGGCACCGTGGACCTGCGCCTGACGATCGCCGGGCGCGCGGCGCACGCCGGGGTGGAGCCGGAGAAGGGCCGCAGCGCCATCCTGGAGGCGGCCCACAAGACGATCGCCCTGCAGGCGCTCAATGGCCGCTGGCCCGGCGTGACCTGCAACGTGGGCGTGGTGCGCGGCGGGACGCGCCCCAACGTGGTGGCCGAGCAGGCCGTGCTGGAGGTGGACCTCCGGGCCACGAGCCGCGCCTCGCTCGAGGCGGCCGAGGCGGCCGTCCGGGCCATCGCCGCGACCACGGCCGTGGCGGACGTGACATGCGAGGTGGCCGAGACCGGTCGCCACTGGCCGATGGAGAAGCTCGCCGCGAGCGGCCGCCTCGTCGACCACGCCGTGGCCCTCGCCGGCCGGCTGGGGTTCGCCCTCACCGACTGCGCCACGGGCGGGGCCTCGGACGCCAACACCACCGCCGGCATGGGCGTGCCCTCACTCGACGGCCTTGGTCCGATCGGCGGCCTGGATCACGCCCCCGGCGAGTACCTGGAGCTTGATTCGGTCGTGCCCCGGGTGACGCTGCTCGCCGCGCTCCTGCTGGCCACCGCCCGCGACCCCCGCCTGGGCCGGGCATCCTGAGGCCCGGACGCGCCGCTGCGTACCCCCGGCCGCACCTTGGCCGCGTCCCCCGCGGGCGCACTTCTTGCATCCAGCCGCGACACCGTCGGAGGAGGCCCCTCTCGAGCGCCGATCCTTGCCCCCCGTGCAACGAATGGCGGTGGAGAGGCCGTTTTCGGCCGTCCGTACGGTGTTCCTCCGTCGTTGTCGCCGTCAGACGCAACGTCACCGGCTGCCTTGGTGGTGCGCAACCTCTGGGTTTCACACCTTCATCCGGTGAGCGTTCGCACGCGGGATGTGATCCAGCGGGCGCCACCTGGTCACGGCCTGAGCCGCTGACGAACTAGGCTGGATCGACGAGGGCGACTCGCGCGGCCGGGCCCGCGCGACCGGAGCTACGGCAGCGGCGAGAGTCCCAGCGCGCGAGCCACCGCGGTGACGACGACCGCGGCGAGGATGCCCAGGAAGAGGTTGCGCCGCCAGGCGACGATCACGACGCCCACCACGACGGCGGCGGGCTCCAGGCCGACGTGGAGGCTGAGCCGGCCGTCGGCGCCGGTCACGACGAGCGCGTTGACCGCGGCAAGGGCCGCCAGCACGGCCGGCCCGACCAGGCGCAGATAGGCCAGGGCCCACCCGGGCAGGCGCTCGATGCCGGGCGCCAGCAGCGCCACGGCGCGCGAGGGGTAGGTCACCGCGGCCATGAGGACGGCCAGGCCGACGAAGCCGACGCTCACAGCGGGTACGCCCCGATCTGCTCTAGCCGCTCCCGGTCGGGCGTCAACAGGCCCGCCAGCGGCCCGAGCAGACCCCCCGCCACGACCCCCACCGAGGGCTGGGCGGCAAGCGCGACGACCACGCCGATGAGCAGGCCGGCGAGGGCCGCCACCATCTCGCGCCGCCCGGTGACGAGCCCCACGGCCAGGCCGCCCATGGCCGCCGGAAAGACGACGTCGAGGCCGAGCCGGGCCGGGTCCGGGATGACCTGGCCACCCAGGTAGCCGACGGCGGTGGCGCCGATCCAGGGCACGACGACGAAGGACGAGGCCAGCCAGTAGCCGGGCCCATCGAACCGGCCGAGCCGCCGGAAGTGGGTCAGCGCCAGGGCGAACGTCTCGTCGGTCAGGACGTGCGCCGCGGCCGCGCGTTCGACCAGCGGGCGTCCGTGGAACCAGGGCGCAAGGGCGGCCGAGTACAGCAGGTGCCGCGTGTTGAGGAGGAACGTCAGCAGCACGATCGCCGGCCAGGCAGCGCCGGCGACGAGGAGGCCCACGGCGGCGAACTGGGAAGCGCCGGCCAGGACGAGGGTGCTCATGGCCATCGCATCGACGAGCGAGAAGCCGGCGCTGCGGGTGGCCAGGCCGTAGACCACCCCGAACGCGCTGGCCGAGACGGTCACCCCGACGGCGTCCACCACGATGCGGCGGCGGGATGCGGCAAGGTCGGTGGGGCCGGCCGGGAGGTCGGGCGCAGCGTCGGCGGTGGCCATCGGCGCATGGTACCCGCCGGCTCCGTAACCGTCTATGTTGGTTACGAGGGTTACTCGGTCAGCGCAGGAACGTCTGCCCGCAGGTGTCGCACGCGGTGTAGAGCCCGTGCCGCTCGAGGGCGTAGCCGGCGACATGCAGGCGCCCGCTCAGGTCCCCGACGGGGCAGACCCACACCCACCACCGCTCGTCCGGCTCGACCGCCCCGAGCGGACTGGCCTCCGCCGCGATCCGGTCGCCGAGTCCCGGGAAGCGCTCGATGGCCGCGGCCACGGCGGCCGCTCGCTGCGTCTCGGACTCGCTGGCGTAGGGGTAGTTCTGGCCGACGTTGGAACTCACGGGACCCTCATGGCGGGCTCGCGGCTCGGCCCCGGCGGGGCCATCCTGGGGGCAGGGAGGCGGCCAGCCGCGGAGGTCGTGAGCGCGGCGCGACCGGCCGAGGCGAGAGTATAGCGCCCCCTACCACGCGCTCGGCGAGCCCTCCAGACCGGGTCAGGCTGGCGGCGAGATGGCGGCCGCGGCCGACACCGGCATCCACGATCCGGCCGCGGAGGGGAGCGCGGGCAGGATGACCCCCACGCGAGCGCCGCCGTCGGGCATGTTCTCGGCGAAGGCCCGGCCGCCGTGGGCGCGGGCCAGCTCGTCGACGATGGACAGGCCAAGGCCCGACCCCTGTCCGGCGCGGGCCGGATCGGCGCGGTAGAAGCGCTCGAAGACGCGCGGCAGGGCCGCGGAGGGGATGCCTGGGCCGTCGTCGCGGACGGCCAGCATCACCGCTTCCCCGGGCAGCGGCACGACCTCCACCCGCACGTGCCCGCCGGGACGAGGTGCGGCCGCCAGGGCGTTGCGCACGAGGTTGCCCAGGATCCGCTCGACCGCGACGCGATCGCCGGCCAGCGGCAGCGGCACGGTCTCGGTGGCGGCCGTCACCTCCTGGCCGTCGGCCGCGGCGCCCGGCGCGAAGCGCTCGGCGGCATCGCGGGCGAGCAGGCCGGCATCGAGCTGCTCGAGCTGCAGCGGCCGGACGCCGGTCTCCAGGTCCGCCAGCGCGCCCAGGTCGGTGACCATGCGGTCCAGGCGTGATGCCTCATCGGCGATGGCCGCGGCTGCCCGGCCGGCCTCCTCACCGCTGGCCGTGCCGTCCTGGAGGGCCTGGGCGAACCCGCCGATGACGGTCAGCGGGGTGCGCAGGTCATGGCGCAGGCCGGCCAGCATGTCGGCCTGGGCGCGCCGCGCGTGCTCCACCTCCGCGGTCATCGTGTTGAAGGCGAGGCTGGCATCCTGGACCTCCTGGGGCCCGTCAGCCGGCAGCGGCGGCGGCAGGCTGCCCTGGCCGACGTGCCGCGCGGCCACGGCCAGGCGCTCCAGGGGCCGCGAGACCTGGCGGGCCAGGAGCGTCGCCAAGAGCACGCCCACGATGAGGAGCGCAAGGAGCGCCAGCAGCAGGCCTTTCACGAGGTCGCCGAGCGCCTGGGCCGTGGCCGTGTCCGGGTGGGCCAGCACGAGCGCACGGGCCCCGCCCGGCGTGGCGTCGGCGAACAGCGTGGCGGCCACGTACTGGTAGGTCCGGCCGCCGAGCTGGTAGGTGCCGTTGGTGACGTCGCCCCTGCGCTGCGGCCCCGGGATGACGAGGTGCCCCGGCGCGATGTCACTGCCGGTGTTGAGGACCTGGCCGTTGTTGTCGGTCAGGAAGACGCTCACGTCGCTGCCCTGGGTGAACGGCGTGAGGGCGGCCACGACCTGGCTTGGGGTGGTGCCCGCGACCAGGCGCAGGCGGACCTGGACCACGAATGGCACCAGGGCCTCGGTGAGGGCCGCCTCCTGCGACTGCTGGTTGAGGTCGCGAAGGACGACGAACAGGGCGCCGCCGACGCTCAGCAGGAAGGCCAGCCCCAGGAGGGCGAAGGCGGCCAGGACCCGCGCCCGGAGGGAGCGGATCATGACGCGCTGACGGCGGGGAGGGGCTCGCGCGCCGGTGGCACCAGGCGGTAGCCGACGCCGCGGATCGTCTCGATATCCGGCCCGTCGTCGCCCAGCTTGGCCCGGACCGCCGCGATGTGGACATCGACCGTCCGCGTCTCACCGGGGAAGTCGGTGCCCCAGACCGACTCCAGCAACCCGTCCCGCGTCAGCACCACGCCCGGGTCGCGGGCCAAGGCGGCCAGCAGGTCGAACTCGCGCGGCCGGAGGTCCAGCCGGCGGGCGCCGACGTAGACCTCGCGGCGGCGGGGGTCCAGCCGCAGCTGGCCGACCTCCACGGGCCGACCTCCGCGCGTCGTCACGTCCGTGCGGCGGAGGATCGCCTTGACCCGCGCGACGAGCTCGCGGGGGTTGAAGGGCTTGGTCAGGTAGTCGTCCGCGCCGAGCTCCAGGCCGACGATGCGGTCGACGTCGTCGGCGCGCGCCGTGAGCATGAGGATGGGCACGTCGCTGCCGCGGCGCAGCTCGCGGGTGACCTCCAGGCCGTCCATCTCGGGCAGCATCAGGTCCAGCACGATGAGGTCCGGGTCGTGCCGCGCGGCGAGCTGGAGGGCCTCCCGGCCGTCGCGCCCGGTGACCACGGCGAAGCCTTCCTTGTCCAGGTACAGCCGCACGAGATCCAGGATGTGGCGCTCGTCATCGACCACCAGGATCGTCTTCACGGCGGCAGGATACGCCGCGTCCACATGCCGACCGGAAGGCTACGTAAGGGGCATGTAAACGCCGCCGAACGTCCGCCGCCGACCGCCGGCGCTAAGCTGCGGTCGTGTTCGCCACGCTCGCCGGAGTCTATCCAGCGCCGCCGGGAACGGCCGACTCCGTCGGGTCGGCGCTGCGGGGCGTCCTGCTCGACCAGCTCGAGGCAGGCCTGGAGCTCCTGGGTGACGGCGAGATCGGCGCGCCCGATCCCGTCCGCGCGGCGATGGCCGGCATGGACGGGGTGACGGCGGGCCTGGCGCGGTCGGTCCTGGCCGGCGGCTGGTCGGCCGCCCAGCCGGTGGTGCGGCGCCTGCCGACCTGGCGGGCGGCGACGCTGGTGGCCCGCTGGCAGGCCGCCACGAGCCTGGCCCAGGCCCTCGCCGCCGAGCGGGGAGAAGAGCCGCGTCCGGTGCGGGCCCAGGTGCTTGGTCCGTACACCCTGGGCCGCCTGGCGGACCGTGGCCGGCTCGGCCGGCGCCGCGTCACCCTGGCCTTCGCCGAGGCGCTCGCCGCCGAGCTCGCCGCGCTGGCCGATGCCGGGGCCGTGCTGGTGCAGGTCGACGAGCCGGCGCTCGTGGAGATCGGGCCCACCGATGCCTCGCAGGGCGCCATGGCGGCCGAGGCCTGGCAGCGCCTCGCCGCGGCCGCTTCGCCAGACCTGCACCTGACGCTGGCGATCATGGGTGGCGCGGCCGAAGGCGCCGGGGCGCCGCTCCTCTTCGATGCGCCGTTCCGGAGCTACTTCTTCGACCTGTGTGCCGGGTCGGACAACTGGCGCCTCATCAGCCGGGCTCCCCAGGACCGCGGCATCATCGCCGGTGTCGCCGACGCCCGCGTCGCGCGCCTCGACAGCAAGGAGATCCTGGTGTGGGGGGCGCGCTACGCCGCCGCGCTGGGGCGGCGGGGCCTGGAGCGTGTGGGCATCGCCCCGTCGGCCGGCCTGGGCGCCCTGACCCATGCGCAGGCCCTGGCCAAGATCCGCTCCCTCGGCGAGGCCGCCAGGGTCGCCGGGCTGGAGGACGTCGAGGAGCTGCGCCGCGCGGTCGACCCGCGCGCGGTCGATTCACGCAGCGCCGCCCTGGGCCGCTACGAGCCGGGCGCCGGTTCGGTCATCGAGGGCCCTGCGCCCGCCCGGCCGCGCCGACGCGCGCGATGAGCGTGGTCGATCCTCCCCTCGAGCACCACGGCGGCTGGAGCCTCGCCTTCCGGGGGCTGTACCGCGCGCTGGGCTGGATGGACCCGCTGCTGCGGGCCTGGTGGCGGCGTTTCGGGCTGGGCAACGTCGTGCTGGTGACCACGACCGGGCGGCGCAGCGCGCGCCCGCGCGACGTGCTGCTGGGCCTGCTCACGACCGACGGGCGGTGGTACCTGGGCCACCCCGACGGGTCGGCCGCCTGGACACGCAACCTGGACGCCGCGGCCGGGCGGCTGCTCGTCTGCTGGCCCGGCCTGGAGGCCGCGCCGTTCATGGCCCGGCTCCTGCCCAGCGGCCCGGAACGCGAGCGGGCCATCCTGGCCACCTGGCAGCATCCCTTCCCCGGCGACCTCCTCTATCGGGCCGCGCGGCGGCACGTCATGGCCGTCGGACGCTACTACCGGCTCGAGCGGGACGAGGCGGCCGCCTGATGGAGTTCCTCCACACCGTCGTCGGGCCGATCGCCACCAACGTCTACGTGCTCGGTGACGAGGGCACACGCGAGGCGATCGCCATCGACACCGCCACCCCGTGCGTGGCCTGGGTGACCGAGCGCCTGGCGGCCCGCGGCTGGACGCTGAAGCTGATCGTCAGCTCGCACCGCCATTGGGACCATATCGGCGACAACGCCGCCGTCATGGCTGCCACCGACGCGGCCCTGGCTGCCCACGTCCTCGACGCGCCCGGCATCCGCGAGCCGCGCAGCATGGGCGCCCCGTTCCCCATCCTGCCCAGCGTGCCGGCGCTGGAGCTCGCCGAGGGCGACCACATCACGTTCGGCGACCTGCGGCTGGAAGTCCTCCACACGCCCGGTCACACGCCGGGCTCGGTCTGCCTGCTGGCGCGCGACGAGGGGTTGCTGCTGAGCGGTGACAC